>JANYFB010000166.1 GCA_025362955.1 Akkermansiaceae bacterium | reverse complement strand
GCCGATCGGGTGGTTTTACCGGACTCTTCATCCTACGTAAGCACCGCGATCGACATTCTGTCTCTCGGTCACCCTCCGTCGTGGCGACGGGCGGAACCTAGGCCACCCACGCGACTCGGGTCAATCCATTTCGTGGGGTTTTTTGAAGTTTTTTCACCTATTGCTTCAACGTGTTGAAAATGAATGGGGTAAAGAGATTTTACGGATGTTTTTCGAGGATAGATTGCCGTTTTTTGAAGTGCTGCATCTTCATACAAGGTAGAAACGAAGAACTACACGGTGACGAATCGGCCACAATGTGGGTCCCTACCAAAGCACAGACGGACTAACAGATGGTTAGGTTTTATCCTCCAGCGTTTTACGGAGCCGGATCGTAACCGCAAACCCGCCGCTGGCAGGAAGCGAGGCAATTGCTTCGCCGCCACAAGCCTCGATCGCAGCGCGAACGATCGCCAGTCCGAGCCCACTCCCTCCGGTATCCCGACTGCGCGAACGATCCGGACGATAGAAGGGTTCAAAGAGGCGGGAAAGTTCATCAGGAGAGATCCCCGGGCCATCGTCTCTAACGGTGAGTTCAATGAAATCGCCAATCTCGGCCGCATCAATCATAATCTTGGCGTTGGGGCCAGCGTGAGTCCTGGCATTTCTAATAAGGTTCCCCAAAGCACGCGCAAGCAAGGTGGGATCCGCGATGGCTGTTAGACCTTGCTGGATGCCTATTTCGGGTTCCCGTTCTCCTCCCTCGCGGGCGGCGATTTCTCTAACAATTTTAGCTATCAGAATGGGTTCCCTACGGGGCGTGCGATTTCCTGCTCGGGAAAACGCCAGGATTTCTTCGACCAGGGTGGCAAGTTCTTGCGCATCGGCCTCGATGCCGGACAAGCGATCCCGCTCCGTTTCTCCGATTTTCATCTCCAGGATTCCAAGGCCGGTGCGCAGTCGGGCGAGGGGGGCACACAGCTCGTGCGCGGCATCTCCGAGGAAGCGCTTTTGGCCGGTAACGAGATGGTCTAAACGTCCGGCCATGGTTTCTATGGCCTGACCGAGATTCCCAAGTTCGTCATTTCCGCGCGGCGGCATGGAAATTTTGAACTGCCCGGCGGAGATGCGATCGGTAACGACTGTTAGTCGGCGGATGTAGCGGGTGATGCCCCAGACAAAGGGTGTCCAGAAGGCAAGGCTCAACGCGAGCACTGCAAGGCCGCCCCAAAGCCATGGTTTGAACTGGAAAAACATGCCCGAGCCATCGACGCCATCTGCCCGGATCAAAAGCAATTCGTGATGACGTGGCTCACCAGGAAAATTTGGTAGGATCATTTGAATCCCGGCCCAGTATCCGTCGCCATGATCGCCCCGCAGCAGAAAAAGCGGGCGGGTAGATGGGAGAGGCATTTCAGCTTGGAAATCGTTTTTCAACTCGGGAGGATTTCTCTCGAAAGGCGGTCGGCCTCCGAAGTCCTCGAAGGGGGGCGGCCCCATGTCTTCTCGTGGTCTGCCGCCTCCCACCGGCGGAGGCGGGCGGCGGCGTGCTGGAGGGCCGGGCGGCGGCGGTGGAAGTGAGGTTTTCGTCCGAGCTAACACATTGGCGGGGATCGTGGAAGGAAAGTGACGGGGATCATCCAAATCAAAAACAGCGGCGGTGACTTTTTTCTCAAGAGCAAGCGGGGCGATCACGGAGTTCCATTCCGCGCGGGGGAGATGCAGAATTTTTTCCCGTGCGGAATCCCCGAAGGTGCGGAGGCGCTCTCCAGCGGAACCACTAAGCAACGAATCCAAACCGAGGCCTAACTGCCAGTCCACGAACCCGATGAATGCAAGGCCCATCACTAGCAGATGGAGCAGCAGCCAACCTAGCACCTTGGCCAGCAGGGGAACATAGGGACCGGATTTCATGGCTGGCAGTGTTCCGGGGTTTCGGGTTCGTGGAGGGTATATCCGATCCCGCGGATGGTGCGGATGAAACGTGGGCTTTTCGCGTCGTCGCCGAGTTTTTTCCGCAACGATGAGACGTGGACGTCGATGGAACGATCAAAGATGTCGAAGCGGCGCTCGGATACTTCTTCAATGAGGCGTTCTCTCGTTTTGACGCGGCCCTTGGATTTCAGGAGGGCGGCGAGAATAGAAAATTCGAGGGATGTTAGATCGAGCGGCTTGTCCCCGAGAACCACGGTATGAGTTTCCTCGCAAAGTCGGAGCAGGCCCGCGCAAAGCTCGCGCGGCGCGTCATCCCCAATCTGAATCCGTGAGCGGCGGGTCACCGCTCGCAGGCGGGCGAGCAGCTCCCGCGAGGAAAATGTCTTGGGCAGATAATCGTCCGCGCCGATTTCAAGGCCCACAATACGATCCGCTTCATCGCCCAAAGCAGTTAGCATCAGCACTGGGACATCGGATTTTTTCCGCAGCTCCTTGAGCACCGCAAAGCCATCCATGCCTGGCATCATCACATCGAGAATCACCGCCTCGTAAGGCGATGCCAGCGCTTCTGCCAGGCCATCTGGTCCGTTGTGGCGTAGTTCCACTTGATAACCCATGGGTGTTAGATAATCGCGGATCAGCCCGGCGAGCTTGCGATCATCATCGACGACTAGAAGGCGGCGGCTGTCGTGAATTTCCATCATTGGGGCTTTCATAGCAGGTATCTGCGGGACAGGCCCACAGGTTTTACATGAAATTTACATTTTCACGGTAAAATCCACACACTCAGTTCACACGCGGCTGGTTCCATCGACAGTGTTCCCGCTGAGAGGAGCCCAACCCATTAACCAACAAACCATGAAAATAAGCCCCATCCACCTGTTACTCGCGTTCGTCGCCGCCGCTTCCGCCAGCGCCGCAACACCCCCACCGCCGCCATTGCTTGCGGTGCTTGATTCCAGCCATGACGGAGCGCTCTCGCCCCGCGAGATCGCCAAATCCTCGTCCACGCTCGGGGACCTTGATAAAAATGGTGACGGCATGCTGACGCGCAAGGAACTCCAACCGCCACCTCCAAAAGGAACGACTCCTCCGCCACCGCCTCCCGGCCCTTCTCCCTTGATGGTAGCGCTCGACCTGGACGAGGATGGCATCATTTCCGCAATTGAAATCGAAGATGCTCCCATGTCGCTCAAGATGCTCGACAAGAACAAGGACGGCACCATTTCCCCTAAGGAATTAAATCCTTTAAAAGTACCTACATCGGCTGCCGACTGACCTACCCCATAACGGAGGAATTTATTTACCATTTCCCCTGAAAATACATATAACGTCCGATGGGATGAAACCCGTCACAACCTAACAAAATTATGAACCCTCGAGCCGTCCAATGGATTCTCGCCTTCGCCGCGAGCGTCACCGCTTCAGCCCAGCCCCCGCCGCCGCCCCGCGGGGACCGGATGCCGCCACCCGTCCCGCCCCTGTTAGTGCTGTTTGATACCAATCACGATAGGGTTCTTTCCGCCGAAGAGATCCAAGCCGCCGCAGACTCGTTGGCCAAGCTGGACAGGAACGGGGATGGGAAAATTACCCTCGACGAAATGCGGATGCCGCCGCCTAACGGAGGGAGACCCCCGAAGGGTCCGAAAGATCCTCCCCTCGGAAAGCCTCCCGTCCCGCCCGTGATCGCGGCGCTGGATACCGATCACGACGGAACAATTTCCGCCGCTGAACTCGCGGATGCTCCCGATTCCCTCAAGACCCTCGACAAGGACGGCGACGGCGCGCTTTCCCCCGAGGAACTCCATCCTAACGGCCCGCCACCGCGTCCTGACGATCAAGGCGGTAAACAAGGTCCGCCGCCTGAGGGCGGAGGCCCCCCGGTCGAATGATTCCCCCCGATCTATATTATCCCCCATAGTGTTAGAAATGGCCGTCCGGGCAGCTTGTTGCTTGGGCGGTCATTTACTTAAACTAACGAAACATGCAGTCCCTGCCGCAACTCCGGACCACGCTCGCTGCCACCTTGTTAGTAGCGACGTCGAGCTACGCGGCGAGTTTGGAAATCACGGTGGACCCGGTGTTCCGTGGTGAGCAATTGAGGCTGGACTCATTGCGTAACCAAAACGCGTCAAGTGAGACGTTTTCGGTCACGCGACTGAGTTATTTGTTGAGCGGCTTCGCCATGGAGCGGGACGATGGCCAGTGGGTGGAATTTCCCGATAGAGTCGCATGGATGGATGCGGGCACCCATCGAAACACATTTGCGTTAGAAAACATCCCGCCGGGAAAATTCCGTAGCATTCGTTTTTACGTCGGACCGGATGCGGCGACCAATGCAGCGGATGTTTCAAAATTCGCGCCCGAGCACCCGCTCAATCCTAATCTCAACGGTCTGCATTGGAGCTGGCAGGGCGGCTATATTTTTATGGCGGTCGAGGGATTTTTCCAGACGCCAAACGCAGCCCAATCCGGCTATGCTTTCCACCTCGCCCGCGACCAAAACCGTACGCGGATCAACTTGGCCGCGCCCATCGACCTGACCACGGACGACGGTGGACTACTCCTTCATTTAGACCTCGCCACTCTATTCAACGTCCCACGCCCGCTTTCATTCGTTAGAGACGGTACTGCCACCCACTCGCGGGAGGGCGACCCGGTGGCGGACGCGCTCGTGACGAATCTGCGCGGCGCGTTCAGCGTCAGCCGAGTGGTGTCCGCTGCCCCCGCGAAAGTGGCACTGCCACCGATGAAACCCATTGATCTGCCGGAAAAATTTACGCCTTACCGCTTCACGATGAGCCGGACCTTTCCCATGCCCGATCTGCCGCGTGACAATCCGCTCATCAACGAGCGCGTGGCCCTTGGCAAAAAGCTTTTCAATGAGAAATCCCTCTCCCGCGATGGGACCATTTCCTGCGCCACTTGCCATCAGACGGATGCTGCCTTTACCGACCGCTTGGCTGTTAGTAACGGCGTCGGAGGTGGAAAGAGCACTCGCAACGCCATGCCATTGTTCAACTTGGCTTGGAAAAAGAAATTCTTCTGGGATGGTCGCGCCGAGTCTCTCCGCGAGCAGGTTCTCATGCCAATCCAAGACCATCGCGAAATGGACGAATCGCTCGACCACATCTGCGAGAAACTAACGAATATTGGCGACTACCCACCGCTGTTCCGCGCCGCATTCCGCTCGCCCGGAATCACGGCGGAAAAAATCTCGCTCGCGCTTGAACAGTTTCTCCTAACAATCTCCGCTCATGACTCGAAATTTGATCAGGCACTCGACGGAAAGGCCATACTCACCGACGGGGAAAAACGCGGCTTCGAGCTCTTTATGACCGAGTATGAACCGCGCACCGGTCAATTTGGTGCGGATTGCTTCCATTGCCACGGCGGTCCGCTTTTCAGTGATCACCAATTTCATAACAACGGTCTTAACGGAAGCGATCCCGGACGCGGCAAGATTAGCGGATTGCCAGCCGACGAGCGGAAATTCTCCACTCCGAGCCTGCGAAATGTTTCTCTAACCGGTCCCTACATGCATGATGGACGCTTCTCCACGCTGGAGGAAGTCGTCGAGCACTACAGCAGCGGCATGGAACGCAGCCCCACCCTCGATCCGAATCTCGCCAAGCATCCCGGAACCGGTCTCAATTTGAGCACCGCCGACAAGGACGCGCTGGTTGCCTTCCTCAAAACTCTAACCGACGAACGCAAATCCGTGCCGTGAGTGAGTCCGAATCAATCTAAGAAGCCGTGGATTTTATCGATTTCCCGGCGTTCACGTTTTGTTGGGCGGCCCTTGGCGGCTTCGCTTTTCGCAATGAGCCAGAGTTTCAAAGCCTCGTAAATTTCCGGCTTCGTTAGATCGTCATAACAAGCCTGCGCTTCGGGCGCGCCCACCCGCCGCACGATCACCGCGTTTACAAAAATCTCCCTAACACCCGGTCCTTCCGCAAAAGGGATCTCCAACGAATCCCCCGCTTGGACGGGCGAGGCGGGCTTGAGCACATGCCCATTGCGTTTCACTTTTCCCGTCGCACAGGCATCCGCCGCGAGGCTGCGGGTTTTGAAAAACCGCGTGGCCCACAACCATTTGTCTGCTCGGACGGAATCGGACATGCGCTGGAATTTGCAGGAAATCTGGAAAACACGCAACAAGGACCGCTTACATTCCAGGGCATCGCCATTTCGGAATTGAACCACAGATGAACAGGATTTACACAGATGGAAGAGGAAAAGTGGCTAGTTTTCTGATTTCAAATACGAGATCCAATGCCAAATTCACCTCTTCATCCCCTTATCTGCGTCCATCCTGTTCATCTGTGGTTGAAAAAATTCAAATGTAGATGCCCTGCTTACATTCTTCGTGGAGAATTGGAATTGTCGCTAGATTCGCAGGCTATATAAAGAGGGCCTATGCAACTACCACTGTATGCGCCGCCCGTTTATCTATCAGGAATCTTTGATGCCTTCGGCCCCTACTCATCATGGCTGTGGCTGGCCATCGCGTTGATCGTTCTCATCGTCTTCTTCCGGCCGATCCTGCAACTGATGGGTGTCGTCATCATCCCAGAGGACCGGATCGGCCTAGTCACGAAGAAATTCGTGATATTCGGGCAATATAAGGAACTGCCCAGCGGTCGGATTATCGCCCTGAACGGCGAGGCTGGTTTCCAATCGCAAACCCTTGCTCCCGGCCTCTATTTTTGGAAATGGATATGGCAATACCAAGTTACCCTGCAACCTCTGGCAGTCATCCCGGACGGCCTGATCGGACTCATCATGTCCAAGGACGGCGGCGAACTCCAAGCCGGTGCGGTGCTTGCCCGGCGCGTCGATTGCCAGATGTTCCAAGACGCCGAAATGTTCCTTCGCTCCGGCGGTCAAAAAGGTCGCCAAGCCGCCTTCCTCACGCCCGGAACCTATCGGATCAACACCTTCCTGTTCGAAGTCACGCTCGCGAACATGACCCAGATCAAGGAAAACATGGTCGGCATCGTCACCACCCTTGATGGTGCGCCGCTGCCCGAAGGTCAGATCGCTGGCCGCGTCACCGAGGGCCACAGCAATTTCCAAAACGCCGATGCCTTCCTCGCCGCCGGTGGCTGCCGCGGACTTCAACCGCAGGTCATTCTAGCAGGTTCGTATTTCCTCAACACCTGGTTCGTCCACATCGAGGAAATCCCGATGACTGAGATTTCCATCGGCTCCGTCGGCGTGGTGATCAGCTACTACGGCGAGGAGGGAATCGATGTAAGTGGTCTGGATTTCAAGCACGGCAACATCGTCGCGAAAGGTAACAAAGGCGTCTGGGCAGAACCGTTAGGCCCAGGGAAATACCCACTGAACACGTACATCCTGCGAGTCGAGCACGTCCCGACCACCAACCTCGTCCTCAACTGGGCCAACGCCCGCAGCGAGGCACACCAGTTAGACAAACACCTTTGCACCATCACGGTTCGCTCCAAAGACGGGTTCCCGTTCAACCTCGATGTTTCCCAAATCATCCATATTCCCATGACCGAAGCCAGCAAGGTCATTGCCCGGTTCGGAAATATGAACAACCTCGTCTCACAGGTGTTAGAACCGACCATCGGCAACTATTTCCGCAACAGCGCTCAGGACAGCGACGTCATTTCCTTCCTATCCACCCGCAAAGAGCGCCAGGCATCTGCTAGAGAGCACATCAACACCGTTCTCGATCAATACAACGTGAACGGCGTGGACACCCTGATCGGCGACATTGTCCCGCCGGAGTCGCTCATGAAAACCCTCACCGACCGCAAGATCGCCGAGGAGCAAAAAGTCACCTACGACACCCAGCGGATGGCCCAGGAAACCCGCCAGAACCTTGAAAAACAAACCGCCATTGCTGATATCCAGAAGCAAATCGTCCAAGCCGACCAAGGCGTGCAAATCGCCGAGCGCGTCGCCGATGCCGCCGTGAAAAAAGCGGGTGGTGACGCCGCCAGCGTCCGCCTCAACGCCGCCGCCGAGTCCGAACGCGTCAAAGTCACCGCCGATGCCGAAGCCCGCCGCATCACCCTGACCGGTAATGCCGAGGCTGAGAAAATCCTCGCCATTGGTAAGGCCAACGCCGAGTCCTATCAGCTTCAAGTCAACGCCATGGGTGGCGACAATTTCACCCGCACCAAGATCGCCGAGATCATCGGCAAGGATAAGGTGAAAGTCATGCCCGACATCCTCATCACCGGCGGAGGAAATGATTCTAACGGCGCACTCTCCGGTCTGCTGGGGATGAAGCTGATGGAAGAGCTTGGTGGAAAAGTGAATCCGCCAGCAGCTCATCCATCACAGTCACCGGGTGCCGTCACTCCGGTAAAACCGTTCGAGCCATTACCGTAAGCTGAACAAGGAAAGATAGGAAATCACCAATCCGGATTCTGTTGTCTAGCAGCTTCGTAGAGAACGATAGCGATGGCGGTTGCGAGATTAAGACTCCGGGTGCTGCCGGGCACCATGGGAATTCGCAGTGCGCGGTCGCCAGCACGGGTGACGAGATTTTCTGGCAGACCCTTTGTTTCGCGACCGAAGACAAGGTAATCGCCGGGTAAAAACGTCGCCTGCCACGGCGAGGCGGTGGCCTTGGTGCTGAGGAACCAGAATCGTGCGGTGGTTTTCGCCATGGCTTGGAGATCTTCAAAGGATTTCCAAACGTGTAATTTCACATCCTGCCAATAATCCAGACCGGTGCGGCGGACGTACTTATCCTCAAGTGAAAACCCGAGTGGCTCGACAAGGTGGAGTGTGGAATCGGTGGCGAGTGCCAGCCGCCCGGCAGCCCCGGCATTGTGTGGAATTTCTGGCTCGATGAGGACGATATGGAACATGGATTTACGCGGATTCCTTGCGCCTCGCCAGAGTGATCGATAGCCCAAGAATGCCGATGAAAACCAGATAGCAGCCAAACAGTTCGAGATAACTTTTGCAAATTCTTGGCACCTCCGGCGAGAAGGCCGCACCGAGAGAGGCGTGCCAAAATTTGGAGCTCCCGAAAAGTTTGTTGAAGACGTACAGGATTAGCAAGGCAGCGCCGATCAGCCCGGAACCCGCGTGGTTTCCAACGGTCGAGAAAAAGTGCCGCATCACCCACCGGTTGCGGAACGTGGTGATGAGCGCCGCTAACAGGATGGCTCCCACCACCCAGGCTTCGGGAAATTTCAGGCCCATGATCCCGGAAATGAAATCCTCGATTTCTGCGACGAAAGCTGCGAGCAGTAAAAGTGCGAGCACCCGGCAGACTGGGCGGTTAGGCCCGGCATGGGAGGATGCGCCAAGGATCACGATGGCAGCGGCGGCCAGCAAAGATGCTTGCAGGAGTTCGATAGTGCCATTTTTGATCGGCACGGATGGTCGGTTAGGGAGCCAAGCCGGAAGCAAAATGGCGACGCAACCGCCACAGATCAACATCACCCGCACCAGGGTGCGCGACCATGAGGAATTCCGCTGGAGATTGGGATTTTCACCGGGCACTGTGGCTCCAGCCTAGGGACTCCGCCACATCATGCAAGGCTGGGAAATAGAGGCATACTCGGTCCCTACTCAGGCAATAATTCCGCTAACGAGCTTGGTCCCGAGCTTGGTGATGTTAGTCAGCCGTTGGGGTGCGCCGTTAGAAGGGAAGGTGAATTTCTCGTGGTCGAAACCCATCAGGTGCATCATCGTGGCGTGGAGGTCGTGGAGGGAAACCTTGTCTTTCACTGCCTCATAGCCGATGGGGTCGGTCTCGCCGTAGGAAATTCCAGGCTTCACGCCGCCGCCCGCCATCCAAATGGTGAATCCGCCGGGATTGTGGTCGCGCCCGATGAACGCCATCTCGGTGCCACCACGATTTTCCTGCATGGGCGTGCGTCCGAATTCTCCGCCCCAGACTACGAGAGTGTCTTCTAACAATCCACGTTGCTTGAGATCTTTCAGCAGGGCGGTCATCGGTTGGTCCACTTCCTTGCAACGGTCAGAAAAGCCTTTGTTGAGGGCCTCGCTAGCGGCGGACCCGTGGGAATCCCATCCCCAGTGGAAAAGCTGGATGTAGCGCACTCCGCGCTCGGCGAGGCGGCGGGCTAACAGACAGTTGTTAGCGAACGATTCCTTGCCGGGTTGGGTGCCGTAGAGCTGGTGAGTTGCTTCATTTTCCTGCTTGAGATCGAAGGCATCCGTCGCACTCATCTGCATCCGATAAGCCATCTCATATTGGGCGATGCGGGTGACAGTCTCGGAATCGCCGACGTCTTCGGCAATTTTTTGATTTAAGCGATCAAGACTGTCGAGCGAGCGGCGGCGGAGGTCGCGGGAAATGCCTGGGGGATTGTCCAGATAGAGCACAGGCTCGCCCTCGGAGCGGCATTGCACGCCCTGATAGACGGAAGGTAGGTAGCCCGCGCCCCAGACGGATTTCCCGGCGTCTGGATTTTTCCCACCGGATGTTAGGACGATGAAGCCGGGGAGGTTCTGGTTCTCCGAGCCGAGTCCGTAAGTGGCCCACGCGCCGATGGATGGCGCGCCGAGGTTCTGGCTGCCGGTGTGAACTAACAGCTGTGCGGGGCCGTGGTTGAATTGGTCGGTGTACATCGACTTGATGAAACACACGTCATCGACGACTGAGGAAAATTGCGGCAGGCGGTCCGAGAGCCATGCGCCGGATTGGCCGTGTTGCTTGAAGTCGAACTGTGGGCCTAACATTTTCGGCACGCCCTGAATGAAGGCAAACTGTTTGCCTTCGAGAAATTCCTTGGGGCATTCCTTGCCGTTAAGTTTGAGAAGCTCCGGTTTGTAGTCAAAAAGCTCGTGCTGAGATGGCGCGCCGGCCATGTGCAGATAGATGACGCGTTTTGCTTTTCCTGCAAAGTGAGGAACGGCGGGGGCTAGAGGGTTTGCCGGGTCTTTTTTTAATGCGGGAGATGCTCCCCAAGCCCGACCGGTGGCACCGGCCAGCCACATCGCGCCGAGACCCGTGCTGCATTTCGACAGGAAATGGCGGCGGGTGAGATGTTCCAGTTGGGAATGCTGGAGCCGGGCGAAGTGTTCGGGATTCATCGGGTAAGCGCGGAGTCTAAGTTGAGGATGGTGTTGGCGACGATTACCAAGGCGGCTGCCTCCGGATTTTCCGCGAGTTTAACGGACTCTAACGGGACTGGTTGATAGTCGGCAATGGAAGCGGCGTGGAGGGTGGCGAGTTCATCAATCATCGCGGGCGACGCAGATTGCTGGGTCGCTAACAGGACGCCGAATGCGAGCTGTGCCCGGAGATCCGGAGAGGCGGCGATCATGCGTTTTGCCAATCCCTGCGCGGCCTCGATGTAAGCCGGATCATTGAGTGTGACGAGGGCTTGTAACGGCGTATTGCTAACAAGTCGGCGGGCACTGCACAAATCACGGGTTGGCGCATCGAAGGTGAGGAAGCCCGGAAAGCCGCTGGTGCGCTTGCAAAACGTGTAAATCCCCCGGCGGTAGCGGTCCTCGCCTTTTGACTCTTTCCAACTTGCACCATTGTAAACCGAGCGCCAGACACCCGCGGGCTGTGGCGGGAAAACGGGCGGACCTTGCATTTTGGGCGACAATAATCCGGCGACGGCAAGTGCCTGATCCCTAACCATTTCCGCAGAAAGTCGGTTGCGCGGGCCACGAGCGAGCAGGCGGTTGTTAGGATCTTTCTCGACAAGCTCCTTCGACGCGCGGTGGCTCTGGCGGTAGGTCGAGGAAAGGACGATTTCCCGCAGCATGGATTTGTTCGACCATTTGAAATCGTTCTCAAATTTCAATGCGAGATGGTCCAGCAGTTCCGGGTGGCTGGGCGCTGTGCCGGAGGTTCCGAAGTCTTCCGCTGTCTGGACGATGCCGGTACCGAACAGCTCGCCCCAGAGGCGGTTGACCATGACGCGGGCGGTGAGCGGGTTTTCGGGGCTGGCGATCCAGCGGGCCATATCCAGCCGGGTCATGCCGTCCTTGGAGGTACTGCTACCTAACAATTTGGGCACTCCAGTAGTCACGACGTTCTCCTTGGAAAGCCGGTTGCCTCGGGCGAAGACGCGGGTCTCGCGGTCGGCCCGCTGGGTCATCACCGGGACCATCGTGCCGCTGATTGCTTTATACTGATTGGCCATTTCACTCCGCGATTTTTTAACAATTTCCCGTTGGGGATCGTTGACCAGCGCGGTCCATTCAGGACGAGTGGAAACGTCGAGGGCGAAGCGTCTCAGCGGCGTGGATTGGCTGCCGCCGGTGGAGAGTCCTTGCGTCATCGCGATTTCCAATCTCGAACCGGGACTAGGATCTATCAGTTTGTCGGGAACGAAGACGAACCAGCGCGGGCCATCGAGTTTCGGGAATCCGCCCACGTTGCCGTTAGGGCTGGGGTCGATGGGCTCGCCGAGATGATCCGCGACGACTTCCTTCATCGCGATGGGGGTGACCGCTCCGGCAGCGTCGATGATACTCGCCTGAAACTTGGTCACTACCGAGCCGCGCTCCGGCCATTTTTTCGGGTCGTCACTATCAGGCAGAATCCTCAGACGCAGGGCGCTGAATGCCGGTGCCGGACCCGTCACCTTATGGACATTTCCCTTGGGCATGGTGCCCTCGCCGCGGATCGTCCCATCGGCGGCCAATGTGAGGGTGCCGTGAGTCGGAGCGAGGACATCGGGCTTGAAGGATGTCCAGTCTTTCGTGGTTTCCGCGACGGTTAGACCGGCACCGTTGAGCTGCTCGCGCAGGATGCGCATCTGGACTTCCAAGCGGGAGGTTTCTGCGGCTTGGGTGGGATCTAGCGGAACTTTCATGCGGGGAAAATCGTCGTTTTGATCGTAGTCCTCGCTGCTGTTAAAGAAGGCGATGAATTTGTAAAACTCGTCGTGCTCAATGGGGTCGTAGGGATGCGAGTGGCATTGCACGCAGCCGAAAGTGGTCGCCTGCCAAGTGGTCCAAGTGGTGCTCGATCGGTCGATCACCGCCGCGAGTCGGAACTCCTCGTCGTCGGTGCCGTCCTCGGTATTCGTTTGCGTGTTGCGATGAAATGCGGTGGCTAAACGTTGATCCGCAGTGGCGTTCGGCAGCAGATCACCCGCGAGCTGCTCAATGGTGAACTGGTCATACGGCATGTCCGCATTGAAGGCGCGGATCACCCAGTCACGGAACGGCCAGATGTCGCGGTTAGGATCTTTTTCAAATCCATAGGTGTCGGAGTACCGTGCGAGATCCAACCAGACCGCCGCCCACCGCTCGCCGAAATGGGGCGATGCTAACAAGCCCTCGACGACAGCGGCGCGGGCAGCGGCGGGGTCTTTGGCGAACCCGTTCTGATAGGCTGCTAGATTTTCCGGAGCGGGTGGGAGTCCGGTGAGATCAAACGTCACCCGCCGGAGCCACTCGGCGGGTGGAGCTTCGGGCGACGGCTTGAGATTTTCCCGCTCGAGCCGTTGCAGGATGAAGCGGTCCAGCGAGGCGCTGGGCCAATTTTCGTCGGCAACAATCGCGATCTTCGTTTCCTTCGGCAGGACGAATGACCAATGATTTTGCCATTCCGCGCCTTGGGCGATCCAGCGTTCGATCAGCGCGATTTGCGCTTCAGGCAGGGGTGGCCCGTGCTTTGGTTTTGGCATCACCTCTTCGGGATCATCGCTGCGGAGTCGGCGCAGCATTTCCGATTCCGCAGGCTTGCCGGGGACGATCGGAATCTTCCCGGACTTTCCCGGAGCCAGAGTTTTTTCTCGATAAATGAAGGAGATTTTCCCCGCCTCCTTCACCCCGCCGTGGCAGGCGGTGCAATTCTTGGTGAGAATCGGCCGGATGTCGCGGTTGAACTCGACGCGCTCCTCCCCTCTTGCCACGGAGGCAAACAGGATGGCGGGAAACAGACAGCAGGGTCGGATCATCGGGGTGGCCACAAACTACGACGAAAGCACGGAATCGCTATCACTCCTTCAGGGTAACCTGAAATCCCGCACCACCGCCATGTGCTGCATATTTGGCACACCGCTGTCGGATTTCTGCACCGGAGTCACTTTATCCAATGGCTCGAACACCCTGCTGTCAAAAACCAACCCGTGCGGGAATTCCCCATCCGCGAGTTTCACCGGAACGGCGGCCTGATCCAACGGCGGGCTGGCCAACACCCAGTCGTATGGATGTTTCCGTGCGGCGTTGGTGGAAATTTCCCCGCTTTGGTCGGCGGGGGGATTTGCCGGGATTACCACAACGGGCGCGAGTTGCTTGAAACACGGTTCTTCGGTGGCGTGAGCGTTGAAATCCCCGCCGATCAGAATCAGCGAGTCTTTCGGGACTTTGTCGGCGATGAACCTGGCGAGCGCGGCGGTTTCGGTATCTCTGGATTTTTCCCCCTTCGAGTGGAGGTGGACCGAGACGACCCAGATGTCGCTTTTATCGGGGACGTGGAGTTGCGCCCATGCGAATTCCCGGTTGGTAATCTCTGGGTCATCCCATGATCCGGATGCGACAATGGGGAAACGGCTGATAATTCCGTTAGGAATTTGAACGTCCTCCTCGCGCATGAAGTTGTAATTTTCCCCGAGCGTGTTGTTGATCCATTGCCGAACCGGTCCACTGGTATTGAACTCTTGGATCATCACGATGTCCGGCTTGAGCGCCTTGAGAATGCGTGCTCCAGCGCCTTCCGGATTGCTGTGATTGCCATTGTCCGGCGAGTAAGATTGCTTGGTGCCCGACGTGAGATTCGCCGCGACCGCTCGGATGGTGAGCGGTTCAGCCCGGGCGATGCCGAAAACGACGAAACTTACCAGAAAATGCCGCATCATGCCTACATCATGCAGTTTCAAGGCCGAGCATCCAGCGAATTTCCCAAGCGGAAAAATCTCCCGCAATCCGCGATTGGCGAACGGGGGAAGTAGCCTTAACATTCCAGCGTGGCCGACGATCCTTCCAATCCCGATTTCCAGATCCAGCTTCAAGGGCAGTTGCTCTTGTCAGATCCATCGTTGCGGGATGGCACTTTCCACCGCTCGGTGATCCTGCTGGCAGAGCACAAATCAGACGAGGGCGCGTATGGGCTTATCCTGAATCATCCCACCGGAAAAACGGTTGGCGATTTTCTCCAAGGCGACGATTTTGCCCCGCTACGGCAACTCCCTGTGCACGATGGTGGCCCGGTCGCGCGAGACCAGCTCACGTTTTCTTCGTTCTGGTGGAGTCGAAAACAAGGACTCCGCTGGGCGATACGGATTTCCGCCGAAGACGCCGTCGTGCACGCGCGCCGACCGGGTCGGATCGTGCGGGCCTTTGTCGGCTATTCGGGCTGGACCGTAGGACAGTTAGAAAACGAACTTCGCCGCAGCTCGTGGATCGCCGCCCGCCCGCAGCCGGATTTGTTAGGCCACGAGCACGACGTCAGCTTGTGGGGTGACCTGCTGCGTCAGCTTTCTCCGCTTCACCGCATCCTGGCGGAGGCGCCAGATGATCCGTCGCTTAACTGAGCTTCGGCCAGCCCTTTTTCCATTTCCAATGTCAGACTCGCCTCTTGTTTTCAGCTCCATCCCGGAAATCATCTCGGAATTCGCCGCCGGTCGGCTCGTTATCGTCGCGGACGATCCTTCTCGTGAAAATGAAGCGGACCTCGCCGGGGCCGCCTCGCTCTGCACGGCGGAAATGGTCAATTTCATGGCTGTCCACGCCCGGGGATTGATCTGCGCCCCTCTCACTGCCGAACGCGCCGAAGAACTCGACCTGCCTCAAATGAGCCGTCGCAATCGCGAAGGACACAAAACCGCTTTCACCGTCAGCGTCGATGCGGCGGAAGGAATTACCACCGGGATTTCCGCAGCTGATCGCGCGCGAACCATCCGCCTGTTAGCTGATCCTAACACCAAGGCGAATGCGTTCGTCCAGCCAGGCCACGTATTCCCGCTACAAGCCGTGCCCGACGGCGTGCTCCGCCGGACCGGCCACACCGAGGCATCGCTGGATCTTGCAAATCTAGCAGGCCTGCCGCGTGCCGCGGTGATTTGCGAAATTATGAACGACGATGGTACGATGGCCCGTGTCGGCCAACTCGGGGACTATCAGCAACGCCACGGCCTCAAGGCCTGCACCATCGCCCAACTCATCGAATACCGCAGGCGTTCGGAAAAACTCGTTTATCGCGAACAGACTGTGAAAATGCCGACGGATTTCGGCGAATTTGACTGCCATCTCTATCGGATTACCACTGACGCGAGCCACCACCTCGCAATGACCAAGGGCATCATCGACCCGGAAAAACCCACCCTCGTCCGCGTCCACTCCGAGTGCCTAACAGGCGATGTGTTCCATTCCCAACGCTGCGATTGCGGTGGTCAACTCGCCGCTGCACTGGAACACATTTCCAATGAAGGCGGGGTGCTTCTCTATCTCCGCCAAGAAGGTCGCGGCATCGGTCTCCCCGCGAAAATCCATGCCTACAAATTGCAAGAGCAAGGGATGGATACCATTGAAGCAAACGAAAAACTCGGCTTCGGCTCCGACCTCCGCGACTACGGAATGGGCGCGCAAATCCTCTACGATCTCGGCGTCCGCCAAATGCGCCTCCTGACAAACAACCCGAAAAAAGTCGTCGGCTTGGAAGGCTACGGACTGGAAATCATCGAGCAACTCCCCATCAGTCTGCCCTCGAATCCGCATAACGAGAAATACCTGGAAACGAAGCGGACCCGAATGGGACACACGCTTTGATGGGATCGAAGAAGTTTATGGCCCCGCATCGTCCGCCAAATATCCCGCCCTTGCGCTCTTAAAATCTTAGGCCTCCGGGACATCAAGGCTGGTTCGCCTTCAATCGACTAAACATCCGAGTGTTAGTGCTCTTCGAATCGTTGCCAGTTCTGTCGTGAATTCCCAAGTCTTCGACAAGCGCATCGCAATCATCGAGGTTTGAAGTCACCTCCGATCATCAAATCTCTCCCACCAAGGTTGCCCTTCCAAAGCCACGAATTCCTCTAGTTGATCGGTCACATCCATCAACTCTTCTGCGATGTGTGGCGTTTTCACGAGTTTCTTCAGCTTGCCTAACGGAACATCACTTAGCAAAAGAAACGGAAGACCTGATGCATACCAGAGAAAACACCATTGCTGCGCATAAATCACCGCTTCATAAGGGCCCCCGAAGCAAGCCAGTTCATCGACTTCCACATCAAGAATCGAACCATGCGTCAGGAACAGCGGCACGAAGGGATTTATCTTTTCCGCCTCATTCAGACACCTGATGGCGAGATTGAATTCCGGACCGAGGGATTTCCTGAATGCGGCAGGGCTGGCAGGTGCCCCCGGGCTATCAGCGTCAGGGATCTCAAAGGCGGTATTGTCCGCAGTTTCCACGATTTCGAGAAGTGCCCGGCCATACGCCATATCCACTAGAGCGTCGTCGGGGAAACGGTCCAGCAACATGCGGGCATCTTCCAGACGCCGGTGAATCAAAAATATCCGCAGCAGTTCGCTACGGATGCCTTGGTTGTCGATAGGATTGAGAGCAAGTATTTCCTCATAAACCTCCGCCGCTTGCTCCAGCTTCGTCAGCACCACCAATGCCTTTGCCTTCTCCTCTAGCAGGCGCATGAAATCCCTGGCTTCGATAGATCCCCAGAGTCCGTGTCCTACTCCGGATTTCCTGATCTGCTCCTCCAAACAAACGCGCCCCCTTTCAATTCCCTTCTCAAACCTCTCAAGAGCCGTGGCGGTATCCTCCGCATACACTCCGAACTCGAACCATGCGCCCATGCAGTATTCGGAAAGTGCGAGCGCTTGTTTCGCGATTCGAATCACTTCTTCCGCTGACGTGCCTTCGGGAATCCCGTCCATCAAGCTCTCCGCGCGTTCGAGATCACTCTGCGGCCCATCATCCGGCAGCATGGCTTCGAGTTCTTCCAAATCCAATCCAATGAGATAATCCCCGACGAAGCCTTGCATCTCCTCAATCGATCCGAATTCTCTCGAGGCGACGATCTTGTGAATCATCTTCATCATGCGCTCCGAATCACGCACCGACAGGACGGACTGTGGTTTGGGACTTGGTGCGGGAGCAACCGGTTTCCTGCGGCTACCAAACGCTCCACCAACGGGTTTCCTTTTACGCTTCGCCATGCGGAAAGCGTCACCCACCCAATCTCGTCACGTCAATCTGGATTCGTATTTCCGCTAATCGGTTTTTCCAAGTATTCTCAATGGCGACGACTTCCGTGCTACTGAGATCGTTGTTAGCATGGATCCACGGCACCGCACCGCAGCATGGAAAAGCTGCTTTTCCTATACATGTTGTGACTAAATGTATCGAAAAGGCATCTTTGCGATACACATCGGGAAACGCCTCAAGCATGATACTCCTGCAGCGCCTTCACCGTGAACTCCCTTGTTTTCAGTGAGCGAATCGCCTTCACGGTCGCTTCGGCGGCTGATAGATTGGTGGCGTGGGAAATCTTTTGGGCGATGGCGGTCGAGCGGATCAGGATCTCGTCGGCGCGGGATTCGTGGCTGGCCGGGGTGTTGATGATGAACTGGATTTCCTGATTTTTGATCCGGTCCACGATGTTAGGACGGGCCTGCTCGGCGACTTTGTAAACGCGAGTGCTCGGGATTCCCTCGGCGACGAGGCGGATGTGGGTCCCGCCTGTGGAGTAGATTTTGAAACCTAACTCTACCAGATCGCGAGCGACGGCGACGGCGCGGTCTTTGTCGAGATCGGCGACGGAGAGGAAGACGTTGCCTTCGGTGGGAAGCGGGTTGAATGCGGCCATCTGGGATTTCGCGTAGGCCATGCCCCAGTCGGCGTCGATGCCCATGACTTCGCCAGTGGATTTCATCTCCGGGCCTAACACGATGTCGATGCCGGGGAAGCGGTTCCAGGGGAACACCGCTTCCTTCACGGAGAAATGCTTGGGGATAATGGTTTCGGTGTAGCCGAGATCGACGAGTTTTTCACCTACCATGACTTTCGCGGCGAGCTTGGCCAAGGAAACACCGGTGGCCTTGCTCACAAACGGTACGGTGCGCGAGGCACGCGGGTTGACCTCGATGACGTAGAGCTGCTCATCCTTCACCGCGAACTGGATGTTCATGAGGCCCTTGACCTCAAGCTCGCGGGCAAGATCCTTGGCGGCACGGACAATTTCCACTTTGATAGATTCTGATAGAGAAAACGAAGGGATGACGCAGGCCGAGTCGCCGGAATGAATGCCAGCTTGCTCGATGTGCTGCATGATCGCTCCGACCACGGAAGTTTCCCCGTCGGAAATGCAATCGACATCCACTTCGGTCGCGTTGTCGAGGAAGCGGTCCACGAGGACGGGGCGCTCGGGCGAAGCGATGACGGCCTCGCGCATGTAGCGGGAAAGCTCGGTGTCGTTGTAAACGATCATCATGCCGCGACCGCCTAACACAAACGACGGGCGGACCAGGACGGGGTAGCCGATGCGGTTGGCGATGGTGATCGCTTCCGCTTCGTTAGTAGCGGTGCCGGCATCGGCTTGCTTGAGGCCGAGCTTGTCTAACAGGGCTGAGAAAAATTTCCGGTCTTCCGCCTGTTCGATGGATTTCGGAGAGGTGCCGATGATCGGGACGCCATGGCGTTCGAGGTCGGCGGCCAGATTGAGCGGGGTTTGACCGCCGAACTGGACGATGACTCCGTATGGCTTTTCCTGATCGCAGATGTTGAGGACGTCTTCTAACGTGAGAGGTTCGAAGAAGAGCTTGTCGGACGTGTCGTAATCGGTGGAAACGGTCTCGGGGTTCGAGTTGACCATGATGGTCTCGTATCCTAGCTCTTTAAGCGCGAACGCGGCGTGGACGCAGCAGTAGTCAAACTCGATGCCTTGGCCGATGCGGTTAGGTCCGCCGCCGAGGATGATGATTTTCTTTTTGTCCGACTGGCGGGCTTCGTTTTCGTCGCCGTAGGTGGAGTAAAAATAAGGGGTGTAAGCCTCGAACTCCGCAGCGCAGGTATCGACGAGTCGGTAAGTCGGGATGACGTTATATTTTTTCCGACCTGCACGGATGATGTCTTCCGTGGTGTCGAAAAATCGAGCGAGTTGTCGATCCGAGAAACCAAGACGTTTCCAGCGAAGCATTGCGGTTCGTAATTCTTTAGCAATGCGCTCATCACTACGCTCGGCCTCTGGAATGGCGGCGATGATTTCAGAAGCCCCTTGCTTGGGAATCGCCACACCTTCCTCCGCGATCTGTTGGAGATGGCGGAGGAACCACGGATCGATGGCGGTGGCATCGTGGATTTCCTCCAAGGTCCAGCCGTTTACGAAGGCGGTTTGCAGCCAGAAAATGCGCTCTGCATTTGGGATCTGCAGCTTTCTCGCAATCTCGTCGCGAGTTGGGTTTTGTGGCTCTTTACTATCGAAGCCAAATCCCCAGCGACCGGTTTCTAACGAGCGCAGGCATTTCTGCATGGACTCTTTAAACGTGCGACCGATGGACATCGCTTCGCCGACAGATTTCATCGATGTGGTTAGAACCGGATTGGCTGTCGGGAATTTCTCGAAAGTGAAGCGAGGAATTTTCGTGACCACATAGTCGATGGTCGGCTCGAATGAAGCGGGAGTTACGCGGGTGATGTCGTTAGGAAGCTCGTCGAGCGTGTAACCCACGGCGAGCTTGGCAGCGATTTTCGCGATGGGAAATCCGGTCGCTTTTGAAGCCAGCGCCGAGCTGCGGGAAACCCGTGGATTCATCTCAATGACGATCATCCGGCCGGTCTTCGGGTCGGTAGCGAACTGGATGTTAGATCCGCCGGTTTCCACGCCGATCTCGCGGATGACGGCGAAGGAAGCGTCGCGCATGATCTGGTATTCGCGGTCGGTTAGCGTTTGGATCGGCGCGACGGTGATGGAGTCGCCGGTGTGGACGCCGCAGGGGTCGAGGTTTTCGATCGAGCAAATGACCACGCAGTTGTCGGCGCAGTCACGCATGACTTCCATTTCGAACTCTTTCCAACCGAGCAGCGATTCGTCGATGAGAACTTCCGACACAGGGGATAGATCGAGCCCGCGGGTGATGATTTCCTCGAACTCTTCGCGGTTGTAGGCGATTCCGCCGCCTTGGCCACCGAGCGTGAACGCAGGGCGGACGATCAGCGGAAAGGTCCCGATTTCCTCCGCCACCTTGCGGGCCTCGTCCATCGTGTGGGCGATGCCGGAGCGCGGCATGTCGAGGCCGATCCGGATCATGGCTTCTTTGAAAAGCTGGCGGTCCTCGCCCATGTCGATGGCTGCGGCCTTTGCGCCGATCATCTTCACGCCGTGTTTCTCGAGGGTGCCGGATTTGAAGAGCGACATCGAAGTGTTAAGTGCCGTCTGGCCACCGAGCGTTGGCAGCAACGCATCCGGCTTCTCACGAATGATGATTTTCTCCACCACTTCCGGCGTAATCGGCTCGATGTAAGTGCGGTGGGCAAACTCAGGATCGGTCATGATCGTTGCCGGATTCGAGTTTACCAGTACGACCTCGTAACCCTCTTCCTTCAGCGCCTTGCACGCTTGGACGCCGGAATAATCAAACTCACAGCCCTGTCCGATGACGATGGGGCCGGAGCCGATAACGAGAATTTTCCGGATCGAGGTGTCTTTAGGCATGTTCAGAGAAGGTGAGAAATTTGCCGTCCGCGCGGCTAAATTTCGAGGTGTGTGGCAGGGTTCCCGCGCCTTGTAAAGGGCGGGATTCGGTAAGATTCAATCGCCCCCGTCAGCCAAAAACGGATCAAGCGCCGCCCTTGTAATTTAGGAACACTTTAAACTCCGATGGCAGAGGAGTCCCGGCTCCCAAAGTGAGTTCGAAGAGCGCCGCGACCGCCGCCGCCTCCTTCAGCCGGGAAAATCCCGCGCTCTCCCGATTTTCCGCAGCCGTCCCCCAATTCGCGATGGCGGTTTGGACTTCCGGGTCCGCTTGGTGAATCCGCAGGATGTTGAGGGAGGCCTGGCGGGCGATTTCTTCCGAGGCACCGGCATCCGCAGTCATGGCGATGTTGTAGGCATTCAGCGCCTCTAACGGGTGCTTGAGATTTTCAAACGCCAGCCCTTGGCAGTAGGCCACTTGGGCGCGTTGATCGCCCGGCAGATGTTCAAGAGCACGTTCGTTTGCGAGCTGGTCAAGGTGAGCCCAGTTCTTTCTCCTGACATCCTCCCAAATCTCATCGATTTCCAACTGTCGGAGTCGGTTACCGCCAAGGGAGGGGTCTTTCACGAAGGTTGCGCGGGCGCGGGCGAGGCCATCCAAATCGCCGAGTTTCCGCAGGCATTCCAATTCATAAAACCCGGCAAATACGGAGGACTTCCTGCGAGTTTTGACTTCCGCGAAAGAGGTTTTCGCTTCCTGATATTTCCTGCCCTGATAGAGAACCAGCGCATCGGTGAATTCACGCGATTGGGGATACTCCTTCGCAGGCATCACGACGGGCTCAATCGCTTGGGCCAGAGGAGTCGCGGTGTCTTTAGTATGGAAGGCTTGGATTTCATCGCGATGTATGGATTTAGGAAACTTGATACATAGTTCGTTAGCACAACTTTGCGCAATATCCATATCACCGACAATCGAAGCGGTGCGGACCAAATGATATAGAAAATCCTCGGAATTTGCCGCTGGTGGAAAATATAGAACAAGCACTTGATAGGCGGCGAACGCTCCCCGGACATTGCCGTTCTTCTCATGAATCAGAGCCACCGCAGAGAGTTTGATAATCTCTGGGGATTCTACTCCTGCAGTGGTTACTGCGGTGCAGGGAATAAGTTGATAGATGGCAAGCGCGGCACGCTGCATTCCCACGGCAAGGGCATCCCCAGCAAGCTTGAGGAAAATTTGAGAATCACGATCCGAGCCATCGGTCCCGTTGACTAGGCCACCACGATTTTTCTCGATGAAATCCAGCAAAGCCTGTTCATTTCCTTTTCCAATAGCCTCACTAACAAGCGCCTGAAACCCCGCCGCAATCCCCGAATCCGGAGTGGGGAAATTCTCTTTATTATTGATTGCGATTTCTAAGTTCTCGTTGCCCTCGGGAATGCGTGCCAACTTGTATTGGCAGACGGCGATGTTGATATAGAATGCGCCTTGAGAAAATCTGTCGCGAGTCTTATCGCGCTCGCTGATGAACTTGGTGAAACGGCTGACCGCGAGCTCCCAATTTCCTGCACCCATCGCCGCCTCGCCCCATTTGAGTAGCGCGATTTTTTGGAAAGGATTTGCCCGATCACTCGTCGCGCCGTCGTTCGGGAAGTCCCTATAACAAGTCTCGAACGACTGCATCGCCTCCAGCCATTTCTTGAGTTTCATTTCACAAGTTCCCTTGTGGAAATAGACCGCGCCGAACTGCGGGCCGAAGGTGCGGAGCGGCTCTTTCTGCTCGTATCGACTCACGGCCAGAGTGTTGAAATCGAGGGCTTGCTCCCACCGGCTCTCCTTCATCGCCACCCGTGATTTTTCGACCAGGGTTTCAAGATCCGCAGTTTGCGAAAACGCCGGGACACATAGAAGAAGCCATGCTGCGGAAGCCTTGGAAAGGAGATGGAGGAAGCCGCGGGAATTCATGGGGAAGCGGATTTCAGGGATAGAACTTTCGCAGAGACAAACCCTGCGGAAGCCGTCGTGCAAGCGAGCAATTTTCTCCACTTTAATTTCCATCTTGACCTGTTCAAACGATCACTCTTAAATTTTACTCATGAGCTTGCAACTCCTCACCAGCCGCCTCAAGCAAACCTTCGGCTACGACGCATTCCGCCCCTTGCAGCGGGAAATCATGGAAACCTCGCTGGCGGGACGGGACGCGCTTGCCATTCTACCAACCGGTGCAGGGAAAAGTCTTTGCTACCAGCTTCCCGCCTTGGTCCGTGAAGGGCTGACCGTCGTCGTTTCCCCGCTCATCGCGTTGATGAAGGACCAGGTGGACCAGCTTGAAGCCAGCGGGGTCGCAGCCACGTTTCTCAACTCGACTCTCGATGGTAACGAAGCCCGCCGCCGCATCGACGGCCTGAACGCTGGGGAATACCAACTCCTCTACGTTGCTCCCGAGCGCTTGATGTTGCCCGATTTCCTCTCGCGCTTGCGGGGCTGGAAAATCGTCGCACTGGCGGTGGATGAGGCGCATTGCATCAGCGAGTGGGGCCACGATTTCCGCCCGGAATACCGCCGTCTCAAGGAAGTCCGACAGCTCATTGCGGACATCCCGGTGCTGGCCCTAACAGCCACTGCGACCGAACGGGTTCGCGAGGACATCGTTAAACAGCTCGAACTCCGCGATCCCTCGATCTTCCTCGCCAGCTTCAACAGACCGAATTTGAAATACCAGGTCGTCGCCAAAGCCGGTGCCGCCGCGCAGGTCTGCAATTTCGCCAACGCCCGCCCGGACGACTCGGGAATCGTCTATTGCCAATCCCGCAAAAATACCGAAGCCCTCGCCGCCACCCTCCGCGCCCAAGGATTTTCCGCCGTCGCCTATCACGCCGGACTCGATGCCGAGGAACGTGCAAAAAACCAGGACGCCTTCCTCCGCGACGAAGCGAAAATCGTCTGCGCTACCGTCGCCTTCGGCATGGGCATTAACAAGCCGAACGTCCGCTACGTCATCCACGCCGACCTGCCGAAAAACATTGAGGGCTACTATCAGGAAACCGGTCGCGCCGGGCGTGACGGACTGCCCGCCGATTGCCTGCTGCTGTTTTCTCGTGGCGATGTGATGAAATATCTCAAATTTCTCGACGAAATCCCGGACCAACAGGCCCGCGCGGTCGCCCACCATCAGCTCGACCAAATGACGCATTTCGCCGAAAGCGATGTCTGCCGCCGTGTTAGTTTGTTAGGTTATTTCGGCGAGGTCTGGTCGCTGGAAAACTGCGGCGGCTGCGACCATTGCCTCAGCCCACGCGAGAAATGGGACGCCACCACGGATGTCCAGAAGCTCCTCAGTTGCGTCCTCCGCATCCGTCAGGCCGGGAATTTCAACGTCGGCCTCAATCACATTTCCGAAGTTCTCACCGGCGGCCAGTCCGAGAAAATCCTGCGTTGGAAACACGACCAACTCACCACCCACGGCATCGGCAAGGACCAGCCGCGCCCGTATTGGGTGGACCTCGGGCGGCAGTTGCTCCGGCTGGGTTTGCTCTCAGGGAGCGAGGATAAATTTCCCACCGTCGCCGTCAGCCAACTCGGGATCGACGCCTTAAAAAAACGCGAGACCGTCATGCTCACCCGCTCGCTGGCCGTGCCGAAATCCAAGACCATCCGCACCGGCGACATCCCCTGCGATCCCGGCCTCTTCGAAGTTCTGCGGACTCTCCGCAAGGAACTCGCCGACGCCCGAAATGTCCCGCCCTACGTTGTTTTCTCCGATGTCACGCTCCGCCATTTCAGCCGCGATTATCCGGGAAATGATGCAGCTCTCCTCCGCGTTCCCGGCGTTGGGGAAAAGAAACTCGACGACTACGGGCGCACCTTCATCGACGCGATCCGAGCCTGGCTTACGGAAAATCCCCGCCAGGCATTCACTCCGCTAGAAGCGGTCGCCGCTCCACCACCTCGCACCCCGACGATCACGGGTGGCACGGCGGCGATCACCTTGGAGCTTTTTAAAAACGGGCAGTCTGTCGCAGAAATCGCGATCACCCGCAGCCTCGCCGAGTCCACCATCGAGAGCCACCTCGCCCAAGCCATCGAGAACGGCGGACAGCTTGATCCGCGCGGCCTGTACACCGCCGAAGAAGAGCGGCAGATGCAAGCCGCGCTGGAAGGCTATGATGAAATCGCATTAAAGCCGGTATTCGAGCAGCTCGAAGGGCGGATCAGCTATGGGAAACTCAGGCTTTACCGAGCGGTGAGTTTGCAACTGGCATCTGCAAGTTGAAATCTGGATGCTTTCCAGACTAAAGCGAGCCAAAGCGTTCCGCTAGAATTTTCCGGCGGAAATTGAAGATCATCTTCAACTTCTCACGGACATGGTAGCACTGGTTCCACTGGCCTTTACCTGCTTGGAGGCGATGTTACCAGCAGGATCGTAGGTGTAGTGGTAGCCGGTATTGGCAACGGTGTGGTTGATCTGAGCGAGCTGCCCGCTTAGTCTTGTTGAGATGGGTCACAGTTCCTATGTGAGCACGTTGGTCCAGCGGATCCAGCAGGACAAAAAAAACACTCAGGAAATATAACAATATTTAAAAATCCAGGACCGACTTCTTCTCTTCAACTACGAAAAGATACTTCTAATCACTTCATCATCTAACTTTTTACCAAATACTTCGGTCGCGCCGTTATCGAAAAAAATGACCGAAATAATATGATTACGCAACCCGAGAGGGCCGATTATCTGTTTAGAATAAACGGTCACCTGCCCAGTAATATCTGCCTCAGGCTTAAGAGCAAGAACGTTACTGAGAGATTCGTCATTTTCTATGATGATGTCAAATCGACTCCAAATCCTATCTTCATAAGGAGAGCGAGCCAAGACTGTAATACTTCGTTTGATCGTTCCATTTTTATTCTTATTTTCCGAATAGACATAAGCAAATTCCCTTATAACCGCACCATATTCAACTATGGGATCGCCGAGATTAAGTTTCACCGCAATGAAAAGAGGAACAACCTTTGAAGGTGGGTTATCTTTATTACTATCTACGTAACATTTTATAATACCATTGCGTTCCTGTATCCATTCCACCTGATCAGGAACCGGGCGCACTACTCGCAACCCGCTCCCCGCGGCAAAATCGCAGACCGCAGCCAAAACGCATAACACTTTCGACAACAAGGCCCTAAATTTATAAGATTTCATAGATTTTTCGTACTTATATAGTCTTTTCGAAGGGGTCTTTCACGTTGATCTAAATACTGATTTTCTCTATCAACTGCGCGCTGTTCACTAACATTTGGAAATCCCGCAGGACAGGTCTTATTATTATGGTAATCCTCTAACTGTTTATTAAGAGAATCAAGCGCATGCTGTAATTCATGAACTAAAATTTGATCGGCGGTGAAAGGATGCCAATTGCCTGCCGGGTCTTGATAGTCACCAATTTTTCCCAATGTGATGTCGTTGAATATAAAACTTGAGATGCCTGTTGCATCATGGCGGATCAGGATTTGTCTCCCTGAACTCGACTCCGCTGTCCTAACAGCTTGTGTGAGCTGCCGCCCCACCACAGTTTCTTCAATTTGATGTAATTGGTCTTTGGAGAATTTATCACCAACACATATTAAACCTAGAGGATCTACTAAGTTAAGAGGATTTCCCTCCACATACCCATACAAATTCACCCCACCCTCCTCCCCAATTGGGTCAGTGGACAACCATCTTCCCAAGTCAGGAGCATAGCCCCGGAAATGCGTTAGTAATAACTCCCCTTGCCCAGTCACTGGGCTTTGCTGGGTGAGGTGGCCGGTGTAGCCTAGATCACAGCCGCCGGAGTAGTCGGTTGATTCATATTGAATGATGCGTTTGCCGTTTGGAGCATAGTCGTATCTCGCGGCGAGGGTGCCATCGCTATTCATTACTTCCCGAATGCTGCCGAGGTGGTCGCGATTGTAATAGTAATTGAGAGTTGAGGGTTGGTCGTCGATGGTTAGAATTCGCAGCTCACCTTGGGCGAGGTATTGGCGGTCGAGGTGAGCGGCGGTGGTTTCTCCGTTGTAGCGGCAGAGCAGATAGACACCTTCGTAAACGTAATAAAAATGTGCCGTCTCGGTGGTGTCGGTTTTTTCGATTTCCTCGCTGCGCTGGCCGAGGGCGTTGTAGCGGTATTCGGTAGTTTTGCCCGATCCGGCTCCCCAATGGATTTTATATAACCGGGAAAGGTAATCCCAATCGTAGCTGCGGACTCCGTCACGGGTCATGTTTCCGTCCGCATCATAGGTGGGACTGGCGGCGGTGGTGGCTGCCAGGGTGAGGCCGTAGGTGTAGTTGGAAACATTGTTTGAGCCGTCCTTGGCTTGGATGTTGAGCAGGTTCTGGCCGGTGGTGAGGTCGAGATTGGCCTCAAACCGGTTGCCTGCAAGCATCCGCGCATCCTTCGAGGCAGTGGCGATGCCTGGCTTGACCTTGACGGTGGCGGGTTCGTTGGTGTTTCCACGGACAATCACCGGTTTCACCCCTGCCGTGCCACCGAGGTCGGTGATTTGGTTGAGGGTGTTGTGGGTGAAGGTGGTCATCGTCGCGCTGGTTCCCGTGGTTTCTACCTGCTTGGAGGCGATGTTACCAGCAGGATCGTAGGTGTAGTGGTAGCCGGTATTGGCAACGGAGGAGCCGGTTAGCAAAGTCCGGAATTTCATTTGGCTATCTTGCGAACTCCGAACGATCCAATAACCAGCCGACGTTACTTACTTTCCGGCGGTGGTGCCGGGCGTTGGATCTGATTTTTGAGGATGTATGTTGTGAAGCCGCGAAGGAGGAAGAGTAGCGGCGGCAACTTTGCTGCTGTTGAAATGTCACGCTCCGATTAAAGCGAGCCAAAGCGTTTCGTTAGAATTTGCCGGCGGAAATTGAAGATCATCTTCAACTTCTCACGGACGAACAGTGCATGGGCGATGGCCCCAAACGGCCCGAATCCGAGACCGTAGTGAACGATATCCCGCATGAGGACGCCGCCGGGGATTTCCTCGAACGTGTGGCGGTGATGCCAGAATTTGTAAGGGCCGAACCGTTGCTCATCGACAAAGGATTTTCCCTCATCCACGGCCTTGATTTCAGTGACCCAAGGAACCCAGACCGCAGGGAGGATTTTGATCCGATAGCTGATGATCTGACCTTCATAAAGGCGGTCACCGGGCTGGTTGACGATCTCGAAGCCGATGTCGGGCGGGGTAATTTCATCGAGATTCCTCGCAAATGAGAAAAAATCCCATGCGGCTTCGAGGGTGATAGGCAGGCGTTGTTCCTGTTCGAGGGTGTGGAGGGTCATGGGATGATCCAAGTTGGCGGAGGCGTTGATTCGCGCAAGCCGTCTTCTTGTGAAATAAACTTCGCGCTCCGACTAACGGCCTTGCTCTCGTTCGGAGGCCCGGACAGCCTTCGCCCACAGTGAGGAAACGCCATGTCTTCTATTTCAGCGGGTTCGACCCGCGGGGGGCGGCGCATTATCACACGCTCTACCGGGAGCAGGCGAAATTGCAGGGTCCGCTAAACGGACTGGATCTAACTGTCGGGAAGCGCCGGCGCTTCGGTAAGATGGCGAACGTGTGGACGATCACTGCGGGCGATTGGGAAACGGAATATGAATTTCTGCGCTGGGATGACATCATTCGTCGGCATTGGCCGAATGGGGAATGGCAGTTGTTGAAGACCGCAGTGCCGGTTTATTGGGTATTCCTCAAGGATGGTCTGATAGGCAAACTGTTGAAAATCGCTTGGCCTGCGGCGCTGACGGTTTCTTATCCGATCATCGCGTTTCTCGGCTTATTGTTAGGCGGGTTGGCATTGGCGGTTGCGGCGGTGATTTCTGCCGTTCCGTTAGGTTTCCCGTGGTGGACAGGCGTGCTGTTAGGGACACTATTTTTCGCGGGAAGCATCCTCCTCGGGCGCTGGTCGGACGGGCGGTTCCGGAGTTTTTGGCTGCTGAGGACCTATGGGCTGATGCAGCCTTGGGCCTATGGCAAGGTCCCGGAGCTTGATGAGCGGATTCGGGAATTCGCCGCTTATATCGTCGGAAAAATCCGTGACAGCGATGCGGAAGAAATTTTGTTAGTCGGGCACAGCGTTGGGACCATTCTAACAATTTCGGTGGTGGCGGAGATGCTGCAGTTAGAACCGGACCTAGGGCAGCGCGGTCCAGAGTTCGGCTTGGTGTCGCTGGGAAATTGTATCCCACTGGTGAGTCTCCTTCCGGGGTCGGGAAAACTCCGCAGTGATTTGAAAACTGTGGCGACTGCCCCCGGCGTGCGGTGGGTGGATTTTTCCGCAAGACGCGACGGGGCGAGCGTGACGCAGGTGGACCCGCTCATCGTCTCGGGGATTTCGCGGCCCGCTGGCATCCGAGTGCGGCCTCAGCAATTTCCCGTTCGGATTGTAAAAATGTTTTCGCCGGAGTCCTACGCAGTCATCAAGAAGGACATTTTCCGGGTGCATTTCCAATATATCATGGCGGGCGAGTTGCTCACGGATTATGATTACTTTGCGATCACCGGGGGACCCATGACCTTGGCGGAACGCTTTCCGGAGTAATCCAGTCACCCAACCCATGGCCTACGAACCGCCCTACCCGAAGCCGCTGGATCGATCCTCGAAGCAATCTCTATGGAACCTTTTTAAACGTGGCCGCCGCTCATGGTTGGCGACGCTTTATGAAGGCAGTTACGAGGGGCGAATTTCTCGGGTACGATTGCCGGGGGTGCAGCTTTTTTTGGTGAAATTCCCGGATCTCATTAAGGAGGTGCTGGTGGATAAATTTCAGCATTTTCCGAAACACGAGCTTTCCGAAACGGTGCTCAAGCCGTTGTTAGGCGAGAGCATTTTCACGACAAATGGCCCCACTTGGGAGCGCCAACGGAGGATGCTGGACCCGGCATTCGGGCAGGCTAAACTGAAGGAGGTTTTCTCGCTGATGCGCGGTGGCGCGGACGCGATGATCCAGCGGCTGGACGCGGTGGAGGACGGCGGTGAGGTGGACATCGAAATGGAGATGACGCATGTGACGGCAGACATCATCTTGCGCACCATTCTATCCGAATCGGTGGAGGGCGAACGCGCGCGCAAAATTTTCAGCGCCTTCCACCTGTTTCAGGAAAACGCGGTGGCGATGATTCAGCTTAGTTTTTTCCGCCTGCCCTTGTGGCTGGCACCGCGCCACTACCGGATTTGGAAACGGTCGGGAAAGGAAATCCGCGAGCTGTTAGCTGTCTCGATCCGTGGGCGCTTTGAGGCCTATCAGCGCGGTGAAACCGGCGAGCACGCGGACATTCTCCAGTCATTGTTAGAAGCGCGTGATCCGGCTGATGGCTCGGCCTATACGCTGGTCGAATTGGTGGACCAAGTGGCGATGTTGTTCCTCGCCGGACACGAGACATCTGCAAGTGCCTTATCGTGGTCTTTGTTCCTCATTTCACGGTGCCCCGAGATTCAGGAAAATCTCCACCGAGAGGCCTGCCACGTTTCCGGAGCGCGTGAGCCGGAGTTCAAGGACATTGCCAAACATCGGCTGATTCGCAACGTGTTCAGGGAAACCCTGCGAATCTATCCACCCGTTGGATTTCTTACTTTTAGAAAATCCACGGGTGGCCAGCGACTCCATAAACACGACCTTCCTGACGGCTCGCCGGTGGTCATTTCCCCGTGGCTCGTCCATCGCCATCGCGAGCTATGGGATCGGCCTAACGAATTTGATCCCGACCGCTTTGAAGGCGGACTTGATCAACCGCCGTGTGCTTACATTCCGTTTGGACAGGGGCCGCGGATTTGCATCGGCGCGGCATTCGCGATGCAGGAAGCGATGTTGATCCTTGCCTCATTGGCGCGGCGTTATCGATTCGAACCCGGCCCCGGCCCAGAGCCGGAACCCACGTCACGGCTGACCATCCGCTCGCTCAATGGCATTTCACTCCGCGTCTGGAAACGCCCGGAAGTCGCACATGCGCAAGCGATCCCGGTCGAGCGTGAGGAGGTGTTGATGGAAGCGGCCAAATGTCCGTTTCATTGAGTCAAAATTTCCGTCTCCTGTGGCCCATTGACGCGGTAGCGAATTCCCGCCCAGAGAATTTCTGACCCTATCGCAGAACTGAGGATGATGAGGAAGTGGACGAAATTCATCACCGGGTCCAGCCAAGCACTTCCGCAGACGGCGTCGTCGAGCGCATCTGCTTCGCCCCCGTTGAAGCGGGCCGCGAGGTAACTCCGCCGTGCGCGGAGGCGGGCGGAAGTTAGGAAAGCGACTGCGGCGAGCGGGACGAGCATGAGCAAGTTTCCCAGGCAGAGCCGGATCAGGCTGGTTAAAAATCCGCTGAGATAAAGAAGCTGGCTTGCAAGTGCCATCCACCACAGCGACGGCTGATAGATGCGGAGTTGGAAATATTGGCGGCGACCAAACTCAAACAAGGAATTCCAAGTGAAATCGACGGGCGAGGCAGCCGCCACGGAGCGGACGTAGCGCATCCTTTTTCCCGCCTGGTGCGCGAGCTGACTGATCCTGACGTCGTCATTGATGCAGCCTTCGAGGTTGGCCTGAATTTCTAACTCATCGAAGACCGTACGTGTCATGGCCATCGAGCCGCCCCAAAGGCACATCCGCCACGCGGGTCCGATCCATGGCTCGATTCCGGTGCCCACCAACGCAATAATTCGGTTAGGCATGCAATTGTCAGCGGGGATGAACCAACGGTAACCCGTGGCGAAATCCGCCTGACCGAGA
>JANYFB010000123.1 GCA_025362955.1 Akkermansiaceae bacterium | reverse complement strand
CGCCGATGTTGAACTGGAATCAGATGGCGTGGGAACACAGCCGTAGTACCGTTGGATTTCCAAGATATCAATCGGACTCAGTTGAATGCGTTGACCGAGAAAAGCACTGCTATTCAGCAAGGGTATGATGGTCGGAAACGTCCTCGCTGTAAGAACCGGCTGCGCCTAACTTTACGCGGCGGAGCAATTTCGGGTCGGCAGCATTTGCCACGTCGAAAAGTGAGGCGACCACGGTGTTTGACTCCCAGCCGATCGCGAACAGCATGTCACCGATGGGTTCCAAGTGCGAGGACCAGCCCGGAACTTCGATTTGGCCTGCCACCACGGGGTTCGCCGGATCGGAAAGATCGACCACCCACAGTGGATCGGTCTGAAGATAGGTAACGACATACGCCTTATTCCCAGCGAAACGGGTTGCGAAAAGGCTTTCGCCAGTGGCAAGTTCGACCCGTCCGAGGAGATTGCCGCCGGCGGAGGGCTGTGCCACTTCCGGTGCCCAGACTTGGAAATTTTCCAGGACGCTTGTCGGAGACCAGGTGGAATCGTCGCTATTGGATTCCGAAACGGTGCTCAGGACATTGCCGCTCCATTGCATCGCGAACTTGTTGGAAACTGAGCCCTGGGTTTGGATTGGCTGGCCCATGCGAACCAAACCTTGTGGACGAACCGCGAAAACTGAAACCTCTGAAACATCCCATTGTCCGCTTGGATGCACCGCAAGCGCGAGCCAGTCAGTGCCGGAGGAAATCAGCGGGCTGTCTCCTTGCACAAAAATCTGTCCGTCTGCGGTCGGTGCTTTGTCTGGCGCGAGCAGCCACTCGGACAGGCGGCTTCTGGCGCTCCAGTTATCATTCTCATCGTTGGAATAGTTCCATTCGGTGGTTGCGAGGATCAAGCGATTCCCCGAGAGGCGGCTGTCGGCGAGGCTACCTTGCACGTCTTGGCTGTAGGTGATTTCAGCCTTTCCGCCGCTCACTTTCACCACATTGATCCGAGTCCATTGCCCGTCTTGATCTGACCAGCCCTCAGTTAAAAGCACCACTGTGCGCGCTCCTCCCGTGGAATCAGGCAGAAGATACAGATCTTGCCCCACCGCAGGGAGCCGCAGCGAAGCCGTCATGTGAGGCTCTGCGGGGTTTGCCATATCGAGCACTTGCAGCCCGCGAAGCTGATTAAAGAAATAGACGGTATTTCCATCGATCTTCCAAATATCCGCTTCCACGGGAACATCCGAGGACGTGGTGGACGAGTCTTCCACCGCGAGGCCACCCGCCATGTTCATTGCCATCGGCCCGCTTCGCGAACTACCGGTATCTTTGACCGTTCCAAAGCTATTTTTTCCCTTATAGAAACTTGCCGGGAATTTATCATGCGAGACATCCGCCTTTTCGTACCAACCCAGGGCCCGCCAGCGGATTTCCTTACCCTTCGCGGGCGATTTGCTGCCAATCACCGGCAGCCGGAAATTCATCACCCCGGAAGATGCCTTGGCGACGAGAACCTTGCGCCATCCGCCTTCGCGCTCGAACATCTGAATCGTCACATTGGCGACTCCCTTGGGCACTTTGACTTTAGCCGCTCGATGGTCGTTCGAGAGTTCCAAGTCGAGGATCTTCCGACTCCCCGTGGCCGCAGAAACGGGATAGGCGGTTCCGATGAAGGCACCGGCCAGAAGCAACAGGAAAAATCGTTGCCAAGAATAGATTGATCTCAAAATGCAAGGTTTCATGATGGGCTGATTTTTTTAATGGTTTTGGGAAATCTCGAAAGCATCGTCGACGCCGTTTTGTTCGCTCATGTTTCAGGCCGTGTAATCACACTGGCAACATCAATCCGCCAAGTGAGTCCATCCCGGATCACCGATCCATGTTTTTTTCGTGGGTACCCGACGAAAGTCTCGCGCAGGTTGACAAGCACAGACCCGGCTTTCACTCTGCGCCGCGTGATTTCCGACTTGAAAAGTTCTCCGCTCCAAGCCGCCCATGTGGCCCTCGGTGCCCGCCTCGTCCCCTTCGCGGGTTGGAACATGCCGGTGCAATATACCTCGATCATCGACGAGCATACCGCCGTTCGAACCCGCTGTGGGATTTTCGATATTTCCCACATGGGCCAGTTCATCGTGAGTGGGCCGAACGCAGCGGCGTGGCTGAATGAATTGCTCACGAACGACATCGCCAAGCTCGGCGTCGGTCAGGGGCAATATACGCTGATGCTCAATGAAAACGGGGGAGTGATCGACGATTTAATCGCTTACCGGACGGGTGAAGCGGAGTTTTTCCTGGTCGTGAATGCGTCGATGATCGATGAGGATTTCTTCTGGATGGCGGCGCGGCAGGACGAGCAGGTGGTGCTGCAAAACGAGAGCGAACTTTGGGCCGGAATGGCAATCCAAGGGCCGAACGCTGCCCGCATTTTCTCCGCGGTTTTTCCTAACGAAATTTTGCCACCACGCAATGGCATCATGACGACTGCCGCTGGCTCCGTGGTTTGCCGGACGGGTTATACGGGCGAGGACGGCTTTGAATTTTTCTCACCTGGCGCCGAGGCGATTGGTTACTGGGATCAATTTCTAGCAGCCGGAGCGCAGCCCTGCGCCCTCGGTGCCCGCGACACGCTCCGTTTGGAGATGGGCTACCCGCTCAACGGTAGCGACCTTTCCCCCGAACGCACACCCATCGAGGCCGGACTGGGGTGTTTCTGCGACCTTGAAAAAGGCGACTTCATCGGTAGGGAAACACTCGTACGCCAGAAGTCCGAGGGACCAGGAATGAAACTAACCGCCATCCGCTACTTGGAAAAAGGCCCGCCGCCGCGTTCGCACTACCCGGTTATTTCCGCCGCGGGAAATGTCATTGGCGAGCTTGCCAGCGGCGTGCTTTCGCCATCGCTCATGAGCGGCATCGGCATGGCTTATCTGCCTGCGGAGTTTTCAACTATCGGCACCCTGCTAAGTATCGAAGTCCGTGGAAAAACCTTCCCCGCCCAAGTCGTGAAAAAGCCGTTCTATCAAATCCCTCATCACAAATAACTTCTACCTCTTCACTCATGTCCATGAACACCCCCGCCGACCTCCGCTACGCCACCTCCCACGAATGGGTCCGCCTTGACGGCGACATCGCCACCGTGGGTATTTCCGATCACGCCCAGGAAGAATTAACCGATGTGGTTTTCGTCGAACTGCCCGCCTCAGGCCGCGCCGTAGATGCCGGTGATCCAACCGCCGTCGTGGAATCCGTGAAAGCCGCCAGCGACATTTACGCGCCTGTTAGCGGCGAGGTCGTAGATGTGAATCGGGAAGTGGAAGCCGATCCCTCGCTGGTCAACACCGACCCCTATGGGAAAGGTTGGATTTTCAAGCTCAAGGTGACGGACGCCACGCACGTTTTCAAACTGATGGACGCTGCTGCTTACGAAAACCATATCAGTTAGCCCTTACCTTTGAGCAAGGCACGCCCGCTCCAAACATAGTTGGCCCCAGAAATCACCGTCAGGGCAACGGCGGCCCACAGAAAGATCGGTTGTAGCCAACCGCCTTGCGCGTATGGGCGGGCCAGATATTTCAGCGGCTCCACGATGGGCAAAACCTGTTGGGCCTTTTCACCGGTGAGCCAAACCAAGCCGGTGATTAAATAGGCAAGTTGAAAGGTGGTTTTCCATTTCCCTAACCGATCCGCCGCCAGCACTTGGCCAGCTTCAATCGCGATTTGCCGCAGTCCTGTGACGAGAAATTCGCGCCCGATGATAAGCGCTGTCACCCAGACTGGGCAGAGTTCCTTTTCAGTGAAAAAGACGAAAGCAGCGCTAACTAAGATCTTGTCCGCCAGCGGGTCCATTAGTTTTCCGAGAGGCGTCACCAGTCCCATTTTCCGGGCCAAATAACCGTCCAGCCAGTCGCTCACCGCTGCCACCACAAATAGGACCAAGCCGATGCCGTAGCCAGCCAAGGAGCGCTGCGACACCGCCACCACGAAAGCGGCAGTCATCACCAGGCGGGAAAAGGTGATCGCATTCGGTAAGTTCACTCCCGCAATGTGGGAAATGCATGGCCGGATGGCAACAAGGGGTTGCACGAAAGCTCCAATCTCCCTACATCCTCCTGCGCCCATCCAACGGCACCTTATTATGAGCAATAGCGATTTCGGACTTATCGGTCTGGCCGTCATGGGCCAGAATCTCGTTCTCAACGTGGAATCCCGCGGATTCCAAGTCTCGGTTTATAACCGCACCACCACGGTCACCGACGAATTTGTCGGCAAGAACACCGACAAGAAAATCGTCGGCGAGCACACACTCGAAGGCTTCGTCCAGTCGCTCTCCTCCCCGCGTAAAATCATGATCATGGTGAAAGCGGGTGGCCCTGTGGATGCCGTCATCGAGTCGCTCATTCCTCTGCTAGACAAAGGCGACATCATCATCGACGGCGGAAATTCCCTCTACACCGATACCGAGCGGCGCGACAAATGGCTCGGCGATCTCGGCTTCCGCTTCATCGGCGCTGGCGTTTCGGGCGGTGAGGAAGGTGCCCGCAAAGGCCCGTCCATCATGCCCGGTGGCCCGGCCTCCACTTGGGAAGTCATGAAGCCGATTTTCGAATCCATCGCCGCGAAAGTGAACGGCGAACCCTGCGTTTTCCACATCGGACCGGGCGGCGCTGGCCACTATGTAAAGATGATCCACAACGGCATCGAATACGGCGACATGCAGCTCATCTGCGAAGCCTATAACATTTTCAAAGCCGCCGGCTTCGATGCCGATGACCTCGCCGAAGTCTTTACCGACTGGAACAACGGCGACCTCGAAAGCTACCTCATCCAAATCACCGCCAAGATCTTCGAACAAAAAGATCCCGGCACGAAAAATGCCCTCGTCGATCTCATCTTGGACACCGCTGGCCAAAAAGGCACTGGCAAATGGACCATCATGAACGCCGTCGAAAACGGCGTCGTCATTTCCACCATCAACGCCGCCGTCGAAGCCCGCGTGCTTTCCTCAATGAAGGACAAGCGCGTCGCCGCCAGTAAAATCCTCGAAGGCCCAAAGCCCGAGATCGACGTGAAAAAGAAGAAGCTCATCAAAAAAGTCCATGATGCGCTCTTCGCCTCCAAAATCATTTCCTACGCCCAAGGCCTCGACCTCATCGCCACCATGGGAGCGGAAAAAGGCTGGGATCTCGACCTCGCCAAGATCGCTGCCATCTGGCGCGGCGGCTGCATCATCCGCGCCCGCTTCCTCAACGACATCACCGAGGCTTACCGCACCGATGCCAAGCTCAGCAACCTCATGCTCGCCCCCTTCTTCACGGACCTGCTCAACGAGTTCCAGGAAAATTGGCGTGAAGTCGTTAGCCTCGCCACTCTAGCAGGTATTCCGGTCCCGGCGTTCAGTGCCAGCCTCGGTTACTACGACAGCTATCGTAGCGCCGTGCTTCCAGCGAATCTCCTGCAAGCCCAGCGCGATTTCTTCGGTGCCCACACCTATGAGCGCACCGACAAGCCACGCGGCGTCATGTCCCACACCGACTGGCCAGAAGTTATCGGCTAATTTCAAGGAGTGTTGGCGTCTCGCCGACATTTATTTTCCGCACTTTTGTGAAAAACGACCGGCTTACCCCGGTCGTTTTTTGCATTCCACACCCTTGTCAGCCCCCCGGAAACTGCGAACCTCCGGCAATGGCCAGCGAACTCACTCCCGAATACATCGCCATGCTTCGTCGGCTCGACGGTCGGCAAAAGCTCCGCACCGCCTTCGCGATTTATTGGAGCGCCCGCGCCCTCAAAGCCGCCGGCCTCCGCAGCCAGTTTCCAAGCTGGAGCGAGGAACAGGTGCAGCAAAAAGTGACAGAAATTTTCCTCCATGCCACCACCTGAGCCCTTCCTTATTTTTACCCGCAAGCTGGAGGAAATCGGCATCCGTTATAGGGTCAGCGGGAGCGTGGCCGCCATTTTTTATGGTGAACCCCGGATGACCAATGACGTGGACATCATTGTCTTCATGCACGCCAAGGATGCGCCGATTCTCGAAGC
>JANYFB010000103.1 GCA_025362955.1 Akkermansiaceae bacterium | reverse complement strand
TGGATACTCCGCCGATCCCTCCATCTAACTCATCCTGGCAAAAGCTCCTCCGCCACGCCACCACCGAGACCCCACCGGAAATCGACGTGCGCTTCTCCGTCCGCCAGCAAATCCAGGCCGAACTCGCGCAGAAAAATTTACCCGCAGTTTCCCCCACCCTCCTTGATGAAATCGCCGCCCTCATCCACGCACGCTGGGGTCTCACCGCCGCCGCCGCCACCCTCGTCTTAGCCTGGCAATTCCTCCCCGCCATCCGGGAAGTCGCCCTCGCCCTGCAAACCCAGAGCCAGCTCCTCGCCGGGCTGTGAACCTTCCCCATGATGAATTCCCTAACTCCATCAGAATCCCCGCCACCCGCCCGCCGCTGGAAAGCCATCGGCCTGTTAGTCATCGTCTTCCTTCTCGGCATCATCCTCGGTGTCGGCGGCGGAGCACTTGTGGTGCGCCGCACCCTCCAGCAGAAAATCGCCACCGGTGCCCTCGGAAACACCCTGCTAGACCACCTGCAAAAAGAACTCATCACCCACTTGAAACTCACGCCCGCCGAGCAAGCCGCCATCGCCCCCGAGTTCGAGATCACCCGCCACCAAATCCAGATCCACCGCTTGGAAATGCTCAAGAACCTCCGCGAGACCAGCGAGGACACCCTGGAACGCATCAAGTCCAAGCTCCCGCTAGAAAAGCAAATCCTCCTAGAACAGGCCGCCCGCAAACGCCTCGCCCCGTGGGGCTTGCTCAAAAGCCCCTGAACTCACATTTGGAAAAATGGGAACGCGAAATGGATTTCCTGAGCCCCAAAAAACCGCAGATAGTACTCCTGCCTCATCCGCCGGTTTTCCCTCTGCGTGTTAGGTAGCTAAATCAAGGCTTCACCGTCACCACTTTCACCGCGCTCCAGTTCAGCAGCGCCGTGTCACCGACCAGATTCACGCACCTCGGGTGTGTTAGGAGCCACTCACGGGCGGGTGTCCACGAAGAGGCTGAACAATTCCATCCCCAGATCGGTCCAGTCCACCGTGCCTTGGGCACGCGCTTGCAATTCCACACCCGTCCAGCCGTTCTTGGACCAGCCCAAGAGCACATTCCCGTGGAACAGCGACCGAAGGCGGGATTCAAAAAGGGCGTCAATCCCGCGATCCGGGTCATGATTCGGGCGAGGGCGCCAGAATCCACACGCGAGGGCGCGGGTGCTCCCCTCAAGTCAAAAAGCTGAGGCTTGTGGGTATCATTTATTTCTTCTGTGACGGCCAAGTTCCCATTTTACGAAACCCGCCGGGCTTGTAGGCTGGCAAAATCTCCTTGGTTCTGCCGCACGGATGGCTAGTCTCAAGGCCAATGATTTTGTCGGCGAATCTTCACAACGGAGGCACGCTCATTTCAAAAGAACCATAACAACTCGATGAAAATCCACCTCGTCATCGCCGCCGGATTCTTCGCTGTCGTTTCACCCGGCATCGCGGCAGCGTCGGTTTGGAAGATCCAAGAAGTCTATTCAAACTCGAACGGCGATGTGAGAAGGAATGGGATTTGATCGAGGAGTGGGTGAAATCCGAGGAAACAAGGTTGGGAAGAAGCTTATGAAAATATTAATACTCTTATTGGCCCTCGCCGCTTTCTATCTCGGAGCGCAGGCTTATGCATTAACCTTCGAAGATCAATTCCATGAACGATTGATGGAGGTCGGGTGGAAGCAATCCTTATTGGAACTGGATCGATATTCTTCGGATGAGCGCAGATACGTTCTCGGACGCGCCCTGCTGGCGTTCGGTTCGGACCAGATCCCTCGCGATCCCGCAAAACAAGAGAACTTACAAATGGCCCAGTCGTTGCTGCTTGCGATCCCCGGCCACGCGAAATACTATCAGGACAAACTCGAATCCATGCGTGCCGAAGCCTTGGCCAATGCGCGGAAACCCGTTGCCGAGGTTGAACGATTGAGAGACGCGGGAACGCTTGTCGACTTCGGTGCCTACGATGATTTCCGCCAAACGGTTTTCCCGATCTTAGGGTTGCTTCCCAGCAGTGAATCCGTGGCAGTTCTCGGACATTTCCTCAACGACCCGGAGAGTCGGGACGGCCGGTACCTGACAGGCGAACTGATCCCGAGATCCGATTTCCTCGTGTTTCCACCGAATTGCGCGGCGGCCTACATTGCCATCGCCAATCTCGGTATCGAGCATCCACCCGGCGGCCCGAAACCTGACAGAAGGTTGTATGACTATAATCTCGATCAAGTTGACGCCTGGAAAGACTGGTGGAACGAAGTGAAGGCAGGCAAGCGCACCTACCGCTTCATCGGCTCCCCCATCGAATACGGTCCGAACGGTCCGGCTTCCAAAGAGGTCATCGAGCGTGCCGAACGGAATCATGAGCGTGAGGGAGGGCACAAAAAAACATCTTCTGGATCTGAAAGCGGCTCTTCCATTTCTCCAGTCAGCCAACCTCTCTTTATTGCCGGAATTCTCGCAGGTTGCGCCCTTCTCGCGGCGGCGGTCTGGTATTACCTGCGAGGCCGGAGGATGGCGTGAGGAAGACGCATCGTGAATCCATCGCCGATGAGATTGGCCATAAAATGCCTGATCAAAAAGGAATGGGATTTGATTGAGGCGTGGTTGGAAAAGGAAGATAAAAGACTTGGCCACTAACAATGAAAGTATTAATCATGACAGTTTTGATGATCTCTGGTCATCTATTTGCAAATAGCAATCTTGACAAAAAGTTGGCAAGCTTGGGAGCTACTTCGATTGCCCGATGGCAGAACGCGCTTACAAGATTCGATCAGTTTTCTCCAGAAGAACGACAAGTCATTTTGTCTGATATTGTCGCGAGTCAAGGTGGAATCACTGATATTTCAAACTACCCGGAACGTCTGGAATTGCTCAACAATGCCAGAACCTTGCTTGTCTCCACCCCCGGCCATGCCAAATACTATCAGGACAAACTCGAATCCATGCGTGCCGAAGCATTGGCCAATTCCAAAAAGCCCACTTGGGAACTTGATAAAATGCGGCTTCAAGGAGCGCCTATTGAGGGAGGTGACTATAATGATTTTCGCTCCGAGGCATTTCCCATTCTGGGGCTGCTGCCGAGCAGTGAAACCGTGGCAGTTCTCGGGCATTTTCTCAATGACCCTGAGGGCCGAGACGGAAGGTTGCTGACTGGCGAGTTGATTCCGCACACCGATGCCCAGCCATACCCTCTGAATTGCGCGGCGGCCTACATTGCCATCGCCAATCTCGGTATCGAGCATCCACCCGGC
>JANYFB010000065.1 GCA_025362955.1 Akkermansiaceae bacterium | reverse complement strand
GGAAATGGAAGCGACCTGGGCGATTTCCTTGGCGTCGGAGACGGGCTTGGAAAGAACCTTGAGTTGGGCGACGATCGCTTCGGTGGCCTTCATGATGCCGCGTTGCAGCGAGATCGGGTTGGCACCGGCGGTGACGTTGCGAAGGCCTTCTTTGTAGATGGCTTCGGCAAGTACGGTAGCCGTAGTAGTTCCGTCACCAGCGATGTCGGAGGTGCGGCTGGAAACCTCGCGGATCAGTTGGGCACCCATGTTTTCATAAGGGCACTCAAGTTCGATTTCCTTGGCAACCGAGACACCGTCCTTGGTGATGGTTGGGGAACCGAATTTCTTGTCGAGGATGACATTGCGTCCTGCTGGTCCGAGCGTTGCCTTGACGGCACGCGCGAGTTTTTCCACACCGCGCAGGAGGGCTTGGCGGGCGGCTTCGTCGAATTGGAGTTGTTTGGCCATGATAGTGTAATTTAAGATTTGAGATTTGAAATTTCAGATTGGGCGATTAGCCGACGATGCCGAGGATGTCGGATTCGTTGATGATGAGGACTTCTTGGCCGTCGAGTTTGACTTCGGTGCCGCCGTATTTGGAGATGAGAACCTTGTCGCCGACCTTGACGGTGAACTCGATGAGCACGCCTTTGTCGTCCTTGCCGCCGGTGCCGAGGCTGAGGACTTCAGCTTCCTGTGGCTTTTCCTTGGCGGTGTCTGGAAGGACGATGCCGCCAGAGCTGATGGAGTCAGCTTCGAGACGTTTGACGAGGACGCGTTGTCCGAGTGGTTTGATGTTAGCCATGTTTTTGTTATTTGTTTGTGTTTTCTGTGAGAAGCCACGCCCGTTAGGGAGTGGAAAGTGTTTGTGGTGGCGATCATTAGTCGCCGCGAGTGAGATGTATAAAGAAGAAGATTTTTTTTAACCGCAGATGAACTCAGATAGACGCAGATGGAAGAAAGGGATGAAGACGGATTCCCAGGTTAAGCATTGTTTTTTTGGGTTTGAGCAAGAGCTTCCAGCCACTGGTCGAGTTCGGTGTGGAGTTGGGTGGTGAGGAAAATTTTGCCAAGTGGAGAAATCGCCGGAGTCGGCGGCTTCGAGGACGTTGTAGTAGTCTTGGCGGAGGTCGGTGGGAATGGAAATCGGCGGGTATCCGTGGACTGCGTGCAGCCTGCTGGCCATGGCGGCTCGCAGCGGGCTGCGCAACCGAAAGCGGCAGCGGGCTGCCGCAGTCCACGGTCTGATCGGGGTTTGTCCACCATCCGTACGTCCCACGCCGCCGCAAGGCTGGCGACCGACTCCGGAGAGAGCGGACGCAGCGAGGCGTTGGTGTTTGGTGGTCAGAGTGGTCATTTCGAAATCAATTGCCTTTGCGGGGAAGTTTCTTTTCTTCGGATGTCAGGCGGCGCTGGACTTTTTTGCAGTCCTCGGAGGGAGGTAGATTTTCAGGAACGATATTCCGCTCGCCTAACAAAGTGCGGACGTCGGTGTTGTTTTTGACGTGTTCGTGGGAGATGGAGTGTTCCGTGTCCAAACCATCGCGACTGATGCTGAAGGTCGTGATTTCGTTGGCGAAGTCCTTGGCCTTGATGGTGATGGTCGGGAGGAAATCGGCCAGCGGTCGGTTGTCCGGGACGCCAAGGCGGGTTTTCATGTCCTGGGTGCTCTTGCCACCGAACAGCGCCTGATCGCCTTTGCTGCGGATGATTCCGAAACTCCGGTCGTCTTCGAGTTTTTCAAAAATGAGCGAGGAAAGCAGCTTCTCGGATTCGGTCAGCTTTTTGCGGGCTTGCAGTCGCTCGACCTCGGCGATGCGGAGTTCGATGAGTTCCTGCCGACGGGTCTGAAGCGCGAAATAGGTCTGGCAAAAAGCGATCTCTTCCTTCGCCGGATCGCCGTTCTGGGCGATGAGGTAGCAGGCGTAGCGGGTGAGCATGAAATCCTCCACGGCACGCCGTCCACCCTTGCCGAGGGCGATCATTTTACTGACCTCAGTAAAATGATCGGAAGCCTTATTCCCAGAGGATTCGCAGGCCGTCACCGCACTCTCGACGACCTTGCGAAAATTCTGCCAATTTGTGTATCCGAGAACGGTCTGGAGATCCCGCGCCAGCCAGAATTCCACGCCGGATTCCAGCTCGACTTGGACGAGCTGTTCGAGTTCCGAAAGGAGTTTTGCGATGACAGATTTCTTCATGGCCGGGGATTTGGGATCAATTTACTGAGGTCAGGAAATTGATCGGGGCTTGTCGCCATCCGCACATCCCACCCCGCCGCAAGGCTGGCAACCGACTCAGGAGAGAGCGGGCGCAGCGCGGCGAGGCGTTGGTGTTTGGTGGTAAGGGTGGTCATTGAATTTTGTCAGATTTCAGGCGATTGCAGTTTCCGCAAAGCAGTTGCAAATTTCTTTCAGTATTTGATCCGCCTTTTGCGAATGGGATTATGTGATCGTATTCCAGATTCTCCTTGGAGCCACAGTCCACACATTGACCACAATCTCTTTGCCAAACAAAAATCTTAACTTTCGAAGGAATTTGGGAACGATGTCGAACAGGCTTCGAGGAAGCATCCAAGCTTGTTTTAAGGTTCTCAAATTGTTTTGTTTCTTTCAGATATTGTTTATGAACAAGAAATTCTCTTTCTTCTTCTGAAAATTGAGAACCACGACTTTCTATATAAATTCTGCTTTTATACAGCCAGAATCCCACGGTAATTCCCAAAGGGGGATCTAAAATTTCTGAACTGCATCTTATATTTCCGTTATTCTTTGGTGCAGAAAAATATAGCGGCCGATCTTCGGATTTTTCCCACGCATGCAAGTTGTGCAGGATGGATAAGGCGAGCTTCTGCCATAACTTCTTTTGCCATAGTTTTACGCTATCTTCAATTTTTGAGTTAATTAATTCTCCGGCAATCCTTTGTCCTCCGACATGACTCTCGAGAAACATCCGAGCATCTCTTGTAAGGCATGTCAGATACTTTGACATCGGAGAGCTGCGTTTACGTAAACTTGGGAGGAGTGAGTTTTTTGATGCGGCAGTCGAATGACTTCAAAAGACAGCGGTTTTTAATCCACCACTTCGGCGTCAACGACCTTGCCTTTGGCTTGCTTCGGCTCGTTGGAGGCGGATTCGGCGGCTGGCTCGACGTCGGGCATTTCGGCTCCGCCTGCACCGGCACCGGCTTTTTGGGCGGCTTCGGCGAGGGCTTGGAGGGAGCCTTCGAGATCGCTGACGGCGCTGTTGATGGTGTCAACGTTGTCGCTGGAGATCGCGACTTTCACGGCTTGGATCTTGCCGTTGAGAAGATCCTTGAGTTCGGCGGGGGCATTGTCGCCGAGTTCGGCGAGTTGTTTCTCGACGTTGAAGACGAGGTTGTCGGCCTTGTTCTTGGCATCGACCTTTTCAACGCGCTTCTTGTCTTCTTCGGCGTGGGATTCGGCGTCGCGTTTGGCTTGCTCGATCTCGTCCTTGGATAGGCCGGAGGAGCCTTGGATGGAGATTTTCTGTTCCTTGCCGGACTGCTTGTCCTTGGCGGAAACGTGGAGGATGCCGTTGGCGTCGATGTCGAAGGTGACTTCGATTTGCGGCTCACCGCGGCGGGCGGGGGCGATGCCGTCGAGCTTGAAATTTCCTAGCAGTTTGTTGTCGGAGAACATTTTGCGTTCTCCTTGGCAAATCTGGATATCGACGGCGGGTTGGCTATCGGCGGCGGTGGAGAAGATCTGGGACTTCTTCGCCGGGATGGTGGTGTTGCGCTCGATCATGCCGGTGGCAATGCCGCCCATGGTCTCGATAGAAAGGGTGAGCGGGCTGACATCGAGGAGGAGCACGTCTTTCACATCGCCACGGAGGACACCGCCTTGAATGGCCGCGCCGATGGCGACGACTTCATCCGGGTTGACGCCTTGGTGCGGGGTTTGGCCGGCGAGTTCGCGGGCGATTTCCACGACTTTCGGCATGCGAGTCATGCCGCCGACGAGGACGAGTTCGTTGATTTCCTTGGCGGAAAGACCGGCTTCCTTGAGGCAGTCGCGGACGGGCTTCTTGGTGCGCTCGAAAAGAGAATCAGTGAGCTGCTCCAGTTTCGAGCGGGTGAGCGTGAGTTGGATGTGCTTCGGCCCAGTGGCATCAGCGGTGACGAAGGGCAGGCTAATGTCGTAGGACTGCGTGGACGAAAGGGCGATTTTGGCTTTTTCAGCTTCTTCCTTGATGCGCTGGAGGGCGTCGGGTTGGCCGGAAAGGTCGATGCCTTGGTCCTTTTTGAACTCGCCGACGATCCACTGGATCAGTGTGTTGTCCCAGTCGTCACCGCCGAGCGAGGTATCGCCATCGGTGGCGAGGACTTCGAAAACGCC
>JANYFB010000028.1 GCA_025362955.1 Akkermansiaceae bacterium | reverse complement strand
CATCGAGGACGGCCGGGCGGTGGCGAAGACGTTGGGAATCGAGTTCCGCGTGATCGATTTGATCGACTCTTACAAGGACCGAATCGTGGACTATTTGGTTGAGGGCTATCGCTCGGGAATCACGCCGAACCCGGACGTCTGGTGCAACCGGGAGATGAAATTCGGAGTATTTTTGGACTACGCTCTCTCTCAAGGCTTCGAGCATGTTGCCACGGGCCATTACGCGCGCCGCCGGACCCTAACCGACGGCTCGGCGGCGATCCTGCGCGGGGCGGATCCGAACAAAGATCAAAGCTATTTCCTCTCCCTGATGACCCAGCTTCAGGCGGCGCACGCGCTTTTCCCGACCGGGGAAATGCTCAAACCGGAAGTCCGCACTGTGGCGCGGCGTTTCCACCTTCCGGTGGCGGAAAAGAAGGACAGCCAAGGGATTTGTTTCCTCGGGCAGGTGAAAATGAGCGATTTTCTGCGGCACTATGTGGCGGACACGCCGGGTGAAATCGTGGATCCATCAGGCAAGGTGTTAGGCGGGCACAGCGGGCTGCATCTTTACACGCTTGGCCAAAGAAAGGGCCATGGCGTGGCCTCGCCGCGCGAGGGAATGGCCTATGTCGTGGTCGGAAAAGACGCGGCGAAAAACCGCCTGATCGTCGGCTGGGATACGCCGGATTCCGAGGGACTCTACACCACGCAATGCACGGTGGGATCGCTTTCCGCCCTCAACGAACCGTTCGACACCAAGCGTCCAGTCGAGGCGCAACCGCGCTACCGGGCCAAGTCGGAACCCGCGGTCTTGGAACCACTCGATGATGGGAAAATCCGCCTGAAGTTCCAACGCCCGCAACGGGCAATCGCCGCCGGACAGATCTGCGCGCTTTACGATGGCGGTCGATTGCTAGGCGGCGGTGTCTTCGAGAGCGCGGAGTGATTCGAGCCGCCGATGATCGTCTATTCTTTGGGACTGACCAGGCCGAACTCATCTATCAGGCAAAAAGTATTTTCTCAACGACCGATTCGACGGCGATCTCCTAGGTTTCAGAAGGCAGGGACCCTACGAGGCAAGGATGAAACGGGCTTTTTCCTTCTTTAGCAGTGTGAACGAATGCATCCACGCCACACCAAAGGCCTCGCAAACATTGGGAACCTTCACCTTTCGGCTCGATTCTGGAACCAGCGTCTCATGGGTGATCACCGTATGACCGTGAGCCAGTGCGTGAGCGATGAGAAATGGATCCGCCTTCGAGAAAAATTTGGCGCGACTTTTTTCGTCGTAGGTTTGCCTCATTACCCAGTCCGCTACACGTTTCATCTGGATAATCGTCGCGGCATCCGGCACGGCGAAGAGTCCGGCCGCTGATCCCACCGCCCACGTCGCCAGTTCATCCGTTCCTTCAGACAATTCCTTGCCCACCTTTTCGACGCTGAACACATCGCCTGCTTCATGCCTCGCCAGAATCCAGTCCCAGAAACCCGGACACACGTCGAAATGGTAATACCCGTTCTTCGCTTCGATAAACGTGTTGGAGTCGAACAGGTAGGCCATTAGATGGAGAATTTGAGGGTTCTGGCAAACTCTTGGAAGGTCGCCGTTTTTTTCATGTCCAGCAGCGACATCGCATCGCGGAACAAGGTTTTGCCTTCCAGTGTACTGGCAATGAGCGCGCTCGCGAATCTCCGGCCGACCTTATTCGGTTGGTTCTTGTAGAAATCCCCTCCAGAGCTTTTCGGCTGATGGCGGTAAGTATCGATCCGCTCCTGATACCACTGCTTGAATTCCGTGGCGGGAATTACCCCTGCGTCAAATAGGCGGCGGATGATCACTAGCTCGCTCACCCGGTAACGGCGGCGCAAGTCCTCCACCACCTGGGTGGGATCTCCGTGGAGATTTTGGAGCCGGGCTCTTAGTTCCTCCAACGGCACTAGATACTCCGCAGCCACCGCATTGCAAAACCATTCCACCCGCTGCTGCTCCGACACCAAGGTGTTTTCCAGATTCGAGAGCGCAGACTCTCCCGCCCACACATGCGCCAGCTCATGAGCCAGCGTGAAAATTTGCGCGGCCTTGAAATCTGCGGCATTCACGAACACCAGAGGCGCAAAGGCATCCACCAGCGCGAAGCCGCGGAATTCCTGTGGGTTCAATATCCGGCGGGTGTTGTTCCCCACGATTCCCGCCCGCACCACTAGAATTCCCGCCGCCTCGATCGCTTCGGCGAAGTCCCGCAAGACCCCGTCCAAGCTCGTTTCCTTGCTATCAGAGGGACGAAAACTCAGTCGCTTGCGGATCGCCGACGCTGCCGCTTTGACAGAAGAACCAACCGGCTTGCTGCCGACAAACTCCAACTCCGCCCCGTCCTCAGCGATCTGATACTCGCGGAACCACTCTTGGCGGCGCTGGCTTTGGTAAATCACATCCAGCAAATCCGGGCTGGGTCGCCCTGCGGCTACGCTGCCCACCGTCCGCAGATCCGGGATCGGCAATCGCTCGTCGGGAGACTCCGACAAAAACAAATAACCGAAGGCCGTGTGCGTTACACCCGCCAGCTTCTCCGCTTGGCGGTAGGTGATCCGCCCGTACTGCTCCCAAGCCGCAACCTTTTCGACGGAAACTCCCATCTTCTCTGCAAGCGTCTCCCCCGTAAGCCCCGCGCGTTCGCGGGCCCATTGGAGGAGACGGGGTTGGATGTCGATGGTCATTTTTCGGGAATTAAGGTATCTCGATGGCTCGGCGACGGCAAGAGTTCATACAAATCAAGGTACCATCGGCGAGAGCGTTATTTGGTCAGCGCTCTATCGATGCATCCTCGCAGGAATTCCTTGATCTGTTCACTCAACTCCCTGAGCTCAAAATCCTGCATCTGAGAATTCGTCGACCAAATCGTGACGAAGGGTTCGAAGTTTCTCTGGCGCAGACGGATTCCAAGGTCTTCCTGACGCGAACCATCTGAATCCGATTTTACCATTCCGTAATCCAGCCTCATGTCGTGTCCGCTAAGAGTGTGGCTTCTCATGCTTCCACATCGTCCTGAGTTTTGGGAACGGATGTGAACTCCGGATTCCTTGCAATAAGATGTCACAAATTCATGAATTTCTGAATGCGAGCGCATCCATGTCTGAGCACACTCGACTTCCTTTTCGTCGGGCATGGGATCGTAGGGTGTAAGCGGTTTAAGTTCGGGAGCTGATGGCAGTGGCGCAAAAACTGGTGGATTGGTTGGAAGCGGTGTTCCGGGTGGGTCGGGCAGTCCTTTTGAATTCGAATGCAACGTGTAACCGTCGTTCTTGGAACGCCAGCGACGGGTGGCCAGGTTGAAACGGAAGGTGAGATTTTGATCCATCAGATGTATGTGATTTTCTATATGCCGAGATGCCCAGAATCCCGCTGCAGCATCAATCTGCTCGATTGTCCGCTCCCACATCAACGGGGATTACATTGAGC
>JANYFB010000008.1 GCA_025362955.1 Akkermansiaceae bacterium | reverse complement strand
ACTTCGATTTCCTGATCGACCGACTTGAGCGTCACGTCCTTCTGGATCATCGGCACGCTCATGTCTTCAAATACGCCGTCGAAAAACGGATCATCAAACGGACCGCCCATCCGCCTGCGTTGCGGCTTGAGAGCGGACGGATCGCGGATGGCGACGGTGGCATCCACGGAGAGGGAAGCCGGGAGTTTTCCTGCCTTGGTCGCGGAAATCCCACCATACCAGGTGACGACAAGATAGCGCTTTCCGTCCCTGATTTCCCGGGTCTGCTCCGGCTGCTGGCTCACATTGTGCAGGGTGAATCCATTGCCTTCGGGCTGGATACCACTGCGGAGATTCGCGCGGGATTCTTCTGGAAGCCAGGCCCGGATGATCACCGGCGCGATCTCGCCGACATAAGCATGCTTCCGGCCAGCTCCGGCCAGCTCGACAGTTAGAAATCCGAACCGATTTTCGTTGGTGTCAGGTTGTGCCACAGGCGGAGTGGCGGGAGCGCCCGCCGGTGGCTGCGCGTTAGCGGAAGCAAGAACCTTGAGCTTGAGCGGATGAGTGGAAAATTTCTCGCCATTTACAGTGACCTCAATGGGCGGGATCTGATAGTCTCCGGGAGTGTTAGATCCAACGACGTAGGAATATTTGACGGAAACGGTGGTGTGACCGTTATACATCTGCATCTCCTGGCTCTGACCTCGCGGCTCGATGATGAAATTTTCAAGCACCGGGATCTCGGGCTTACCGGCTCTGCTGCCGGAAATTTTAAGAGTCATGATAGCCTCGTTTCCAGCAAGGACCGATTCTCGGTCAAGCTGTGCCTCCACTTCCACTGCCGAGGCGATGGAGAGCGAGCAAACCACGAATGCGACGACTCTCGTAACGCGCCGTAGGAAGTGTCTGAAATCGAAAGGGGTCACCATGTCTTGCCTTTGGTCGAGTTATCAGGGGTGGCGAAGCGGGTCCGCCGTTGCTGGGGAATGGGAATGACCGTGCGCTCGTCCTGGCGCAGGGCTTCGAGCAATTGTTTCGCTTCCTCGGGAGTCATTTCCTGCTTTTGGATGCGTTCGTTACCGACACCGCCTTCTTGTTTTTCACCGGGCTTTTCGGTCGCGTCCTTTTGATCGGCGGAATTGTGCGGAGACTTGCCCTCCTCAGGCTTTTTCCCGTCTTTAGGATCCTTTCCGTCGTTCGTATCCTTGAAATCCTTTGTGTCTTTACTGTCCTTCGCGTCCTTGGGGTCAGTGCCGTCCTTAGGCTTGTCACTTTCTTTTGAATCCTGTCCATCTTTAGTGTCTTTCTGATCCTTGGAATCTTTCGGGTCCTTCCCATCTTTGGAATCTTTCCCATTTTTCGGGTCTTTTCCGTCCTTTTGATCTTTTTGATCCTTTTGATCCTTGTCGTCCTTCGTATCCTTGTCGTCCTTCTTATCCTTATCGTCCTTCTTATCGTCTTTTTTCTGCTGTTTCTTCAGTTCTTCGAGTTTTTTTTCGACGAGCGCCTTGTTGTAAAGCGAGTCCTCATCCGTGCCATTCAACGCCAGTGCATCCTGATAGGCTTTGAGGGATTCCTCCCAAGTCTTGAGGGTCGCCTCGGGATTTTTTTCGAGCGTCCCTTGGCCCGTGCGATAGAGGGTGTTCCCCAAATTATAATAGGAGCGTTGCTGGAGCGATAGATCCTGGGTCCGCAGCGAAGCCTTCAGTGATTCGGACGCTTTTGCGAAATCACCCTTGGTGTAAGACTCGGTCCCCTGATTGTAAATTTGCCGGGGATCTTGGCTGGCACCCAGCGTTTCAGCGGCGCGGCTTTCGGGAATGTTAGATACAAGAAATCCCACCACCACGGCGATTGCGGCTTGCGGAACAATCTTCGTCCTCCGCCCCGCCGAGGGCAGCGCGCGGGCCTTCTTCGCGCGGCGCCGGTCCCCGATGAAAAATTCCAACAACAGCAACGCAATCGCCGCACCCAGCGGCCACTCAAATCGCTCTAACGGAATTCGCTCCATCCGCTGGTCCAGCTCGCTCTTCGGGACGAGCCGGAGTTTTTCCTGATAGATCGTATTGAGGCCCTCCGCGCCGCGACCCAGCGAGACGTAGAGGCCGTTGGTTTCTTCTGCGATTTTCTTCAGCGTTATCTCATCGAGTTTTGTCTTCACGACATTTCCTGCCTCATCACGGACCAAATCCGTGCGGCCATTCTGATAGTGGATCGGCATCGTCGCGCCCTCGGGACTGCCGACGCCCACGGTGTAAATTGCCATGCCTTTTTTCGCGGCAGCCTTGGCTGCATCAATCACGTCGCCTTGGAGATCCTCTCCATCGGTTAGTAAAACAAGCACTCGGTGATTGTTGCCGTTCTCATCGAAAAGCCGCTCGGCTTCCTTGATGGCGCTTGCCAGATCGGTGCCTTGGCGCGGGATGAGATCGGTATCCAGCGCGTGCAGAGACTCGCGGAACGCCTCATAATCTAACGTCAGCGGACAAAGGGCGAACGCGCTCCCGGCGAAGGGAATGAGCCCAACCCGGTCGCCCTGCAAGCGGGCCACGAAATCAATGATGCCCAGTCGCGCACGTTCGAGACGATTGGGCGTTAGATCTTCCGCTAACATGCTGCGCGAGGTATCCACGGCGAAAAGGATATCGATGCCCTTACGTTTCACCTCGCGCCATTCATAGCCTTTTTGCGGTCGGGCGATGGCGACGAATGCCAGAAACACCGCGAGCAACCATAGCCCGCGTTTCAAATTGCGTAGCGATGGGGAGAAGCCTTCGGTCAGGCGCTGCCGGAAACGCGGGTGGATCAGTTTCGCCAAATCCGCTTCGCGTCGCCGGTCGAAGCGGACGAACAAACCGACGATACCCGCGCAGACGATGAGTCCGGCGATCATCCACAGCGGTTGGGCGAAATGTAGGGAAGTGTCGTCCATAATTCGGTTAGGGAAGTCTGCGAAAGCGGGTCTGGCTCAGGATAAGTTCCAACAGGAGCAGGCAAAGTCCAGGGGCGAGAAACCACAGGTAAAGCTCGTCATACTGTTGATATTTCTTGAGTTTGCGGGTGGTTTTTTCGAGCTGGTTGATTGAAGCGTAAATTTTTTCTAACGAATCCGTATCGGTTGCGCGGAACGATTGCCCACCGGTCGCAGCGGAAATTTTTCGCAGCATTTCCTCATCGATTTCCACTTTCACGGATTGCAAATGAGTGCGTCCGAAGCCGTCCTGCACGGGCATCGGAGCTTCCCCGCGAGTACCTGTGCCAATCGTGTAAATCTTGATCCCAAGGGCTTTCGCGGCTTCAGCAGCAGTCAGCGGGTTGATGGCTCCGGCATTGTTGACGCCGTCGGTGGCGAGGATGATGATGCGGGATTTTGCCGTGGAATCCCGAAGATGGCTCACCGATGTCGCGATGGCAGAACCGATGGCCGTGCCGTCCTCGACCTGGCCCATTTTCACACTCGCTAGGCGCTTTCCGAGAAACTCATGATCCATGGTGAGCGGGCTGACCAGATACGGCCTGCCAGCGAAAGCGACCATGCCGAGTTTGTCATTTGGACGTTGATCGACAAATTTACCGACGACGCTTTTCACCACTTCCAGGCGGTTGAGCGATTTGCCATCAATCTGGAAATCCAGCGCTTCCATCGAGCCGGAAACATCAAGCGTGAGAACGATGTCGATCCCGCTGGCCTCAATGTCGGTGGAGCCTTTTCCATGACGCGGTCTGGCGAAGGCGATGATCAAAAGCGCGAACGCCAACAACCCGAAAAATGCGAGAAAGCCACCGATTTTCGAGCGTGGTTTCGCGCCGACGCTGATGGCATCGTCCGTGGATGGCATTCTAACGGCGACGGGCCTGCCCCAGCGGCCTTTCCAGATCGCTAGGACCGGCAGGCATAGCAAAAGGAACAAAAATTCCGGGTGAACAAACTGAAAACTCTCGGTCATGGCGTGACGGCGTGAGTGGTTGAGCGGATGAAGTCACGGGCAGCGTTGATGAGTTCGCCGCGCTGGTTCGCATCGAGGTTAGATCCAGCGAATTTCGCGAGGTCGCAGGATTTCAAAAACATCCGCAAGTGATCGCTCTCACCGATGATGGATGAGCCTTCTTCTTTCGCCAGATCCCGGAGAAATTCCTCGGTCGTGCGGCGCGGGGCGGCCAGGCCGAAATGTTCGGCGATGTATTGTCTAACTATTTTTGAAGCAAGGTAAGCAAATGCTTCCGCGCCTATGGCATCTTGTTCAGCTTCGAGTTCCGCTAAGGACATTAATGCAATTATCGCGTGATTGTTTAGGCGTCGGCGCAGCATGTATCGCCTCCAGAAGACAAGCGCGAAAATAAGTAGAATGATCGAAACAGTGATACTCGTCCAAAGCGCAACGGTTGATTTTTCCTCCGCGATCTTTTCCGCCAACGTTTTCGGCACAAATACAACTTCCTTTGCTGGGCGGATGTCCTCGCCCGCATCAGGAGCTTGGGCTGATAGATGGGCCGCCGCCCCTAGCAACACCGCGATCAGGAGACAGCGGGACCGATGGAATCGAAGCGTAGAACTGAGCTTATACATGCAGGAAATGAATCAGCCGGAACGTTGGCGGCGGCTTTGGAAAAAACCCATCAGCGCGGGCATCCAGTTTTCCCCGTTGGTGAATTGTAGCAAATCCACGCCGAGCGAACGGATGCGAGCGGCTGTCAATTCGCGGCGCTGGCGGGATTGTTTTTCAAACGCTTCCCTAACTTTCGCGCTGCCCGTGTCGATCTCTACCACCTGCCCGCTTTCCGCATCCTCGATGCAGATGCGGCCCACATCGGGTAGCGATTCCTCACGCGGATCGGTCACGGAAACGGCGATGACATCGTGGCGTCTGTTAGTGACTTGCAATTTGGTCCGTAGGAGATTCAAACGCTCTTGAAATGGGGCACCGAGACAGAAATCAGAGACTAGGAAAATGACCGATTTCCGATGAATCACCTGATTGGCGAAATCCAATGCCTTTGCGATGTCCGTGCCACGCTGCTCGGGTTGGAAATACAGAGTCTCGCGGATCAGCCGCATGATATGCATCCGGCCTTTTCCCGGTGGAATGTATAACTCGACCGCATCACTGAAAAGAATCAGCCCGACCTTGTCACGGTTACGGATCGCCGAAGCGGCAAGGACTCCCGCAGCCTCGGCGGCGAGTTCGCGCTTGGAATCCACCACCGAGCCGAAGTCAGAGGAAGCGCTGACATCGATCATCAGTAAAATTGTTAGTTCGCGTTCCTCCGTGAAAAGCTTCACATGCGGATCTCCGGTGCGGGCAGTGACATTCCAATCAATCGTCCGCACGTCGTCTCCCGGCACATAATTCCGCACCCGGTCGAAGTCCATGCCACGGCCTTTGAAAACACTGGCGTAGCGGCCTGCTAGGGAATCATCGACCAGCCGGTTGGTGCGGACTTCCATCCGCCGCACACGACCGAGAATTTCCGCAGCGCGAGTCTCGTCGGCCACGCTGATCGAAGGGCTGGGCTTGTGGGGGATCATGATGTTAGTTCATTTGGATCTTTAACCGCAGATGAACGCAGATGGACACAGATAAAAAAGGATTTGGAGATCTAGAGAGTCCTCAGCAACCATTCTTTCTCATTCTTTATCCGCGTTCATCTGCGTCCATCTGCGGTTCAATTTCGAATTCCGCCTCCTCAAGGCACCGGCAGCTCATCGAGAATGCGCGTGATGATCTGCTCACTGTTCAGCCCTTCCGCTTCCGCTTCGTAAGTGACGGTCACGCGGTGGCGGAGCACATCCATCGCCACATTTTTTACATCATGGGGAGTCACATAGGCGCGGCCATTGAGGAAGGCATGGGCCCGGCTTGCTAGAGCAAGATTAATGGTGGCTCGCGGCGACGCTCCGACCCGGATGAGCGGGGCGATGTGGACACCGTATTCATCGGGCCGACGGGTCGCATGGACAAGGCGGACGATGTAGCGTTTCACTTTTTCATCAAGATAGAGGCCGTTCACGACCGTCCGCGCCTGTTGGATCGCCTCAAGGCTGACGATCGGCTGTGGCGACGGCATGTCCTCGGTCGTTCCTGCTAGATCGAGCACCCGGAGTTCTTCGTCCTCGGTCGGATAGTCCATGATCACCTTCATCATGAAGCGGTCGAGCTGCGCTTCCGGCAGCGGATAGGTGCCCTCCTGTTCGAGAGGGTTCTGCGTAGCGAGGACGAAAAACGGCGAGGGCAACAGGAACGTTTGCTCGCCAATGGTAACCTGCTTTTCCTGCATCGCCTCTAACAACGCACTCTGCACCTTGGCAGGAGCGCGGTTGATTTCATCGGCGAGGATGAAATTCGCAAACACTGGCCCGTGTTTCACCCGGAAACGCGCTTCTCTCGGATCGTAGATTTCCGTCCCCACGATGTCGGCCGGCAACATGTCGGGGGTGAACTGGATACGGTTAAATTTCGCATTTACCAGCGACGCCAAAGTCTTGAGCGCCAGCGTTTTCGCCAGCCCGGGAACACCTTCTAACAAAATATGCCCTTTCACCAGCAGTGAGATTAACAGGCGGTCCACCAAATCATTTTGGCCGATGAGGTAGCGGCCGATTTCACTGCGGAGTGGGTGAATCCAGTGCGATGCCTCGCGCACTAGCGTTTCCGCGTCGGCCGGATCGCTAAGGGTGGCGGAGTGATGGTCCGGGTCTAATGTCATTGTTCGATATCGTTGATTCTGAAACAGTCAGTAGGTGAGGAAGTCGGAGCGAGCATGAAGGAAAAAGTGCTAGGATGCCACGCTTACCTAGCGGCGTATGAGTCATGCCTCGTCTAAAATCCGGCAAGTATCGACTCTTCCGCGAGAGTCTGCCCCCCGAATCCGTCACATCCAAGCATGAACCATTCCCTGGACAGTGGGAAATTCCGGCGTTATAGTTGACGCAATCGTCACATTAAGAAGGCTCATCGCTTGCGGATATTGGCCCGGCGCTTGCTTAGAATGTAAATAACAGGATCTCCACGCCCTCAAATCCGGCGCGGCGATCACCTTTGCATCATTTCCAATGAATCGTTTGCGCGTCCTGAAGCTCGGCTGGGAATTTCCTCCACTTATTAATGGCGGGCTGGGAATTGCGTGCCTCGGACTCTCCCGGGCATTGGCAAAACACGTCAATCTAACTGTCGTTGTACCGAAATCCTCGCCGGACGCAGAC
>JANYFB010000003.1 GCA_025362955.1 Akkermansiaceae bacterium | reverse complement strand
CGGTCGATCGTCTATCGAGATCGCCCCGGAAACCGCCGCCCGCCTCGCTGCCGATTGCCCAACCATCGTCGCTATCAAGGAAGCGGGTGGCTCGGTGGACCGGATCAACCAACTCGTCCAGGCCCTTCCTGCGGACTTTGGCATCCTCTGCGGTGACGATCCCCTCACCCTGCCCTTCGTATCCTGCGGTGCCACGGGCCTAGTTTCCGTCGCTTCTAACTTAATCCCGGAAATCATGGTTTCTCTCGTGAAAGCCTGTCTATCAGGAAATTTCACCGGAGCCCTCGCCCTGCAAAAGCAATACTATCCGCTGATGCGCGGCCTGATGACGCTCGACGTCAACCCGGTCCCGATCAAAACAGCCGTCGCCCTCCAAGGCCACTGTCTCCCCGACTTGCGCCTCCCGCTCGCCCCCATGAGCGACCCCGCCACCGCCCAACTCACCGCCTTGCTCAAATCCTACAATCTTCTCTGATCACTTCTAACTCTTCCAACACCATGCCCTCACCCAAACTCTTCGCCCCCGGTCCCGTCGATGTTTCGAAGGAAACCTTCGCCGCCATGTCGCAAACGATGATCGGCCATCGTGGCAAGGATTTCGAGGAACTCTACGCCTCCACCCAGCCCGGCCTGCAGGAAATTTTCGGCACGGCGCGTCCTGTTTTTCTATCCACTTCCTCCGCTTGGGGCGTGATGGAAGGCGCGTTGCGGAATCTCGCCAAAAAAAAAGTGCTCTGCCTCTGCTGCGGTGCATTTTCTGACAAATGGTTAGACGTGGCAAAGAAGTGCGGCTTCGAGGCGGATGCCGTGCAGGTCGAGTGGGGCCAGGCCATCGACCCGGAAGCCGTCCGCGCCAAGCTTACTGAAGGCGGCTTTGACACCGTCACTTTCATCCACTCGGAAACCTCCACCGGCGTCCTTAACGGCCTCGCGGGAATTTGCAAAGTGGTGAAATCCTTCCCGGACACGATGCTCATTGTCGATACTGTTTCCTCGCTCTCCACCGTCCCCGTGGACATGGATGCCAACGGCATCGACGTCATGCTCGCCGGGGTCCAAAAGGCGCTCGCCCTGCCTCCGGGCCTCGCCGTCTTCGCCGTTTCCGAAGCCGGCATGGAACGCGCCAAAGGCAATCCTAACAGGGGCTACTATTTTGACTTCATCGAATTTGCAAAGAACGCTGCTGTCAACAACACGCCTTCCACTCCGGCCATTTCCATCATCTACGGCTTGCAATACATGCTCGGCGAAATCGCCAAAGAAGGCTTCGCCGCCCGCCAAGCCCGCCACGCAAGGACCAACGCCATGATCGCGGCGTGGGGCGCGGAACACGGCTTCGAGCTGTTCGCTCCGGAAGCTTGCCGCTCATTTGCACTCACCTGCTTCAAAACACCCGAAGGTTTTGATCTATCAGGATTCATCAAGAATCTGAAGAACAAACACAACTTCCTCATCAACGGCGGTTACGGCAAAATCAAAGGGACCACCTTCCGCATTTCCAATATGGGCAACGAAACCGAAGCCACCATGCAGGAACTGATTGATGCGATGAATGACGTGCTCGGCTGAGTCGGATTGGACTGACGGTCAGGCGTATTTGATGAAAGAGGTATAGACCTCGGATGGTATATCTAGCAGGCTATAATCCTTGGACGAAACAAATAGCAGGCTTTGCTTGCCTTTTCCCAGCAGGATGTTGTCGCTTCCGAAAATCTGGTGCTCTAGCGTGCAGAACTTGCGGTTGAAATCGCCCACCCTCAGCTTCACCGTGATGGTATCGAATTCGCGTGCCTCACGGACAAATTTGTGTTCATAAGAGCGGGTGAGAATATAGAATTTCGAGGTTTTAAGGTCGAAATCCGGCATCACCGTATTGAAGAACAATTCACGGGTTTTTCCAACAAACATGCCATAATTACCGAAGTAGATATTCCCCACGGAATTCGTATCGGCATAACTTGCAATGGTGGAATAGACAAACCACTTGTCCTCGAAATGCCCGCCGAGCGCATGTCCATCGCGGGGTGCCACCACCCCAGAACCCGTCGCAACCGCTGCTGTCTTCGCAATCGCCCGGATGGCCGGAATTTCCGAAGCCGCCTCGATCACCTCCCCTGCCCTTTCTGTAACAACGCGCAACAAATCCGCATTGAATACCAGCCAAGCGACATAGACCAGAGGCAGGATCGCCCCCAATATCATCAAGGGCGTCTGACTACTCATATAACCAAAGGCGAAAATTACCAGCGACACGCTCGACATCATGAACATGCGGATCTGTGGCAGCGGTTGTTGGGAATTCGGCACATAACAGCGCGCGATCGCCAGTGCTGCATAGCCCACAAAAAACGATGCATAAAATACCATGAAATACTCAAGCTCCAGTCTGGCCAGAAGCCCAATTAGAGTGATGATTCCCACGACGACGAAGGTCGGAACTGGTGAACCGAGAATCTGTTTAGGAATCAGCGAGATCAGCATATTTTCGCTTTTCTCGACGTTTTTCTCAAGGAACCATTTCAGCGCGATGTAGCCGCTGTCCAAGGTGGTTAACGCACAGATCCCGAGAAAGCTGAAATAGGCCATCCGCATGATACCATCCGCTCCGGGATTCCGCTGGAAATACTGAGTCACCAAATCATGAGCATACTTGAATTTTTCCAGGCCATCGTTCGCGATGAAATGACTGCCATCTACTTTCATCACCCACATCGCCAAGCAGCCGTGGAATAGTAACATCAGAAAGAAGAACGAGCCGCCGAAAAAGTAACTCGCACGGATTGAGGTTTTTTCCCGATGAATCTGGATCGCCCGTTGCCAATGCTGAAGATCCAGCCAGGGACCGACTAACAAGCCGATCACCAAGGGAATTGCATAACCGAAAAATCGAGCTCCCCGCCATTGATCTTGGAACGGCGATGTCCATTGGAAAGGCTCGGGGGAAAAGGGATGTAAGTTGAACAAAATTGTTCCCACACAAATGACCAAGAATCCGCCTAACAGGCCATGACTTAGTTTGATCTTGGAAATGCCAAACTCCTCGCCGAACAAACAGCCCGCTGCGAGAATCACGAAGACAATCAGACACAGATAAATCGCCAACAGCGGCCCTGCAGCGAGTTGCAGCGGCACAAAGAGATATTTCACCAGTGCGAAGACTGTGAGCGAAAGCGCGACGATCTGATAGAGATAGAGAATCAGCCGGAAGGGTTTGGAGAATTTATCAAAAAAAATCGCCAGCGACTCCTGCCCGCCGTCATGGCTTTGCGCCACATTTTGCGTGAGAAACCCGAACAACATCAACCCCAGCGCATTGGGAATGGCGAACATGAGCAGCCCTTGCAGGCCGAACATGAAGGTCATTTGCACGCTGAAAAATAGCCCTAGCCCCCACATCCACGATAGAGCTACGGAATTTCCCCAAAGGATTGCGTTCAACCAGCGAAAGTTCATAAAGTCCGCCAAGGAACCTGCAATTCCGCCTATGGGCAAGCTAGATTCTTTTCCAGTACCCGATGATCGCCCGCCTCGCACTTGCCTCCTGTCTCGTCTGCACCGCCGCTGCGGAGCCGGGCTGGGTGGAGGTCGCTGCTAAACCTTTGGCATGGCAAGACGCCCTGACCTTCCAGTCAAAGCGGCGGTCATTGATACTTCTGGATACGCCACTGGAGACGCGATTGCAGGGCTATATCGGGATTGATCACCCTGAGATTCCTGGCCGCGAAAAGTTGGATTTAAAAATTCAATGGCTCGCCGGCGAAGAGAGGCCCGTCGATTTTACCCGCTCCATCCGCCCGGCAAATGGAATGGTTCGCAGCACTTACCGCCTCGGAAAAACGACCGTTACCCGCACCTTTCTGGCCAGCGATGAGGAAAATGCCGTTTTCGTCCACCTCATCGCCGACCAGCCCGGAGCGCTTGCTTTCCGCGTTTCGCTGAGCATTTTGGGAGCGGGTGAACCAAAAATCGAGGATCGTCGGCAGTTGGTTCTGCCTACAACCGCCGATCACATGGGGGCCCATCTGTGGGTCCTGCCCTTCGAGTCCGATGTCGCCACCGAGGGCCATTCCATTTCCGTCCAAGGCGAGGGCGAGGCTTTGATTATCATCACTTACGCCCTCGCAGCGGATGGATCTTCGCCGCTTGCCGAAGTTTTAACCCGACTTGGAAAGCGCTACGACCCCGAGCACCTCCCCCCCGATCCGGGTCGGATTTGGCGAGGAGTTCTCGAAACTCAGCGCAAATCCACCGAAAATTCGCCTTGAGAGGCCGGACTTGATGGAGAGACTCCCTTTCCCGCCGCGCGGATTACCATTGAAGCCCGGCGAATCGCCATCTTTACTCCGCGCTTCCCGCAAAGGCACCCCTGACATTTCATGATTGAGAACCTCCGCAAATACTCCGGCCTGATGATCGTGATCTTCGTGATCCTGTTCATCAGTTTCTTTTTCCTCGATTCCAGATCCACCCGCAACTTGAGCAGTGGACGTGCCATGTTCAAAATCGCCGGGCGCACTTACAATGACAAGGAATACAATAACCTCGGCACCGCCCCGTTCCAGCTCGCCTATGGACTGGCCGGTCGCGGAGACTTCGGGCTCATTCAGTTCGCGATGGGTATTTCCGCGGAGGCTACCGGCAAGGACGATGGGCCTGAGAAATTTTTTATCGGGCGCATGATCCTTCGCGAGGCGAAGCAGGAATTTGGCGTTTTTCCGGGTGAAGAGGAGATTTCAGCCTACCTTCAGACCCTCCGTGCGTTCGCGGGTCCGGATGGAAAATTCAGCGCGGAAACCTATCGGAATTTCATTGAGAAAGGGATGGGACGCCTTGGGCTCACCGAACGAGACCTTCGCGAACTCGCCTCCGATTTCCTCGCCTACAAGAAAATCAACTCCATCGTCGGCTCCGGCCTCAGCGTCGATCGCGATGCCATCGCCAGAAATCTTGCTCTCCAAAACCAACAAATCACCGGCGAACTCGCCAAGCTGGAGCTCTCTCCTTACGAGGATAAAATCCAGCCCACTGAGGAGGATATTAAAAAATATTGGGACGGCGTTTCCGACTCTTTCACCACGGAACCTCGCCGCAAGTTTACCTACATTGTCGTGACTCCCGACATGCCGGCGGATGTTAAAATCGATGACGCCCACGAATCCATCGCCGATGCCGCCGCTAGCGACGAAGTGAAGAAAGCCGCCGCCAAGAAAAAGGAAGAAGAGAAAGCCAAGCACGCTGCGGAACTGGCCAGTCAACGCCGCACCAAACAGCTCGAAACCGACTCCCTCGTCGCGGATTTCCTCGACAAACTTGTCGATCAAACAGGCTCCGGCTTTGAAGATCTCGCCAAGGCGAACAAATGGGATGTGAAAACCTCCGAGTTCTTCCCAAAATCCGCCGCTCCTAAAGATCTCGACATCGACCTTCGCGCATCCAGCCGCGGCGGTAAGGCGGTGGATCAACTGTTCCTCATTCACGAAACGTCCGACCCCATATCCAAAATCTCTGAAGCCATCGCCATCGGTGAAAATCAATGGATCGTCGCCCGTCTCGATGGTGAGGAAAAATCTCGCGCGAAAACCTATGAGGAAGCCCGTGCCGATGCCCGCGCCCAATACATTTCCGAGAAAGCTGCGGAAGCGATGAAAGCCGCCGCAAACGATGATATCAGCCGGATTAAAATCCTGCTCGCTGCCGGGAAATCCTTCGCCGAAGCCGCAAAGGAAGTTGGAATTCCCCCTGCGAAATCATTCACTGCCATCACCAGCACCTATCGCCCGGAAGGCGCCACCGAGCCACAAAATCTGTTTGAAGCGTCCCGCAACATTGATCCCGGTTCCCTCGCCGAGGTGATCACCGAATCAGACCGCGCCTTTATCCTCTACGTCGCTAAACGTGAGGTGGTGAAAGCCGCGGATGCCGCTGCCAAGATCGACAGCGAGGTGGCCACCCGCACCACCGAGAACGAAACTGTCGCCTTCACCTCTTGGATTACCAGCCGCACTGATGCCGCGAAGGTCGAGGAACTCTACAAACGCTAAGTAGCGGCGATCTCCGGCCGCCGCGTTTACTCTTCTCCGAGAAAATGCCCGACGACCTCCAAACCCTCTTCGATGACGCCAACGGCCACCTCGCCGTCGGCGAGTTCGACCAGGCAATCCTCCTCTACCGCCGTTGTGTCGCCCTCGATTCCACGTTCTTTGATGGCTGGCACGCCCTTGGCATGGCTCTTCTTAAGACAGGTGAAGTCCGGGAAGCCATCGGCTGCGGGCTCCAGTCCGTCACCCTCCAACCTAACGATCTGTTAGCCTGGACCAGCCTCTCCCAGATGTATGTCCGGGATGGCAACATCCCCGAGGCCGAGGCAGCCAAAGGTAATGCCCGCATTCTCTCGCTGGGTGGGAAAGTCGTGAAGTGATACGAACGAGTATTTTGCAATATTGTTTACTTCCGAACCCGCATATTGCACGCGTGCA
>JANYFB010000344.1 GCA_025362955.1 Akkermansiaceae bacterium | reverse complement strand
GGTGATGAGGTCGAGAGCTTGATTCTTCGAGGTGGATGCGACGAACCACTTGTCGCCCACGGTCACCGAGGGAAGGAAATCATCCGTGAAAAACGGCATTGGAAAAAACCAAGTGGTGTTACCATTTTTATCGGAACTGATCGGCTTTTGCATTGGGATTTTCTGACCACTGAGCTCGCTGATTTTCCCAAGGGTGCCAGTGAGGGTCGTGTTGATTTTGTCCCATGAGCCGGCGAGCTTGGCGCGATCCGCCACTGGAGCAATGATAGAAATGCGAGGAACCTTTGCTTTGTCCACCACCGGTTGGGGGATGCCAGGAACCGCTGGTGCGCCACCTTTGAGATCGATAATCATCGCGCTTTCCTTGCCAAGTCCGGAGCTGAAATCATTGCTGAAGGCATCCCAAAGCGCCACCATGTCGGGACGGAATTTTGTATCGAATAGCTTGGCCATTTCCTTGAATTTTTCCATTTGCTCACCCTTCAACGGCGCATCGGCGACTTTCATCGTCATGGCATAGGCGGTTTCCATCAAGGCTTCGGCATAGGCACGGGCTTTTTCGTCATAAACTACATCCGCCGTCATGTTAGCGAACAACACCACGTCTTCCGAATCGCCGAGATGGGCGAGCTTGTTAGAAGATTTCCAATCGACCATGCCGTTGTCGGTGCCGCCGAAGGATTCGAGCTTAAGTCCGTCCTCGAAAAAGGCGATCACGCCCACCGCTTCAGTTCCTGTTAGCTTGCGCAGCGCCGCTTCACGGTCGGCAACAATTTTGAACATTGCTTCCAGATCGCGGGTGTCACCTAGACCATCGGCACCCGCGAGGCCGTCGCGCAGGCCGTTAGTCATTTCCGCCAGACCTCCGGCGGCGGAGATGAGCGTGTTCATCGCAGCTTTCTCGCCATAGACGAGCGCGGCAAGATCCTTCGAGGCGTAGGCGTCGCCAAATGCAAGGGCGTCGGAAGCGACCAACGACTGGCCGACGTTGCCGACCAACTTGAGATCATCGGCAGATCCACCGACAAATAGAACGACATAGTCACCGACCGTGCCGCTCACTACAATCAGGTCCTTTTTCGCAACTGCGGCGAGCAGCTTATCGACGGTGGCGGGGTCCAGTTCCTTGTCCATGCTCTCGCGGTCCTCTGCGATGGTCGCGGAGATTTTGGAGCCGAGGATTTTCGAGCCTTCAAATTTGAAGCCGGCATTTTCGATCGTCACCGGCTCGACCATTTCCCCCAGGGAACCGACGTTGGCAATCATCGCGGCCACTTCATGGGCGGCACCCGCGCGATCCGATTCCTTTGCCTTGAATGCCAGGTAAATGGGAGGCATCTTGGCCTTTTCAAACAGTGCGATCCCGGATTGCGGATCTTTGAGAAGATCCTTCGCCAAATCAGGCCCGTAACTGTTAGTGAACGACTCACCAAGGTTGGAAGCATCGCCCACCTTTACAGCGGCGGCGAATGCCTTGGCGATGGACCGCATCTGGAAATAACCGAGCCGACGGTTAAGGGTGAGAAGATTTCCTCCTTGATCCGCACTGGACTTGCCGAGTGCCAAGGTGAATTCGTTTCCTAACAACGCAGCGGGCCCCATGGGCTCAGGTTCTGCGGCGGGATCTTTCGCTGCTTCAGGAGCGGGGGCGTCTGGGCTGTCCTTTTCCTTCTCATCGTCGGAAGCCATTCCGACTCCGGCCCCACCCATTTGTTTTTCGACAAGTTTCCAGAGTTTCGTTCCTTTTACGCGGTTCGCAGCCTTTGTGCCGTTGTGAAACGAGAGAACCACTTCCGTATCCTGCGACAAATATTTCACGAAGCCCAATTTCGCGGCGCGTTCTTCGGGGCTAAGCGACGTAGCCTTGACTGCGGGAACCGGGGCGGGAGCCACCACGGCGGGAACCACTTTCCCGGATGCTTCCGCAACGGCTGGAGGAGCCTCGGGAATTTTGACTTCCTCTTTTTTCCCACAGGCCCCGAGACCAAATGCCAATGCGGGGATCAACAGCCAATTTGCTCGCGTTTTCATAGAGGCAAGCAGCTAGAACGCTGCAGCGGATTCTAGCAAGCAGATTGGCCGGAAAATTCGCGGAATGTCCATCCAGGTCACGGCCGGGTACCGAGCGGGCGCACCCACATGTTGCGATATTCCATGGGATCGCCATGAAACTGCAATTGCAGCGGAGCCGTCAAAGGATGCGTCGCGGGATAAGTGGCGAGTTTCCGATGCTGCGTGGGTCCGAGATAGGACTCCCCATTTTGCAAAATAACCCCGTTGTGAAACAATGTTAGTTTGGCGGGCTTCGTCACTTCTTCGTTCTCATAAACTGGCGGCTCAAAGGCGAGATCATAACTCTGCCACTCGCCTTGAGGAGAAGTGGCGTTTACTAACGGAGGGAGCTGACCGTACATCGCACCTGCCTGGCCATCCGGGTAAGTCGG
>JANYFB010000313.1 GCA_025362955.1 Akkermansiaceae bacterium | reverse complement strand
CGGACTTTTCCATGCAGCTTGCCGAGGACAAGGCTAGCAACGCCTTCATGCAAATCATGACGTCCATCGCCACCCGCAATCCCGCCTCCGTCCGCCGATTCGTTTCGGATGAGGTTTTCGCCAGCGTCTCTGCCATGATCACCGACCGCAACGTCGTTTTCAACCGTATCTATCTGAACGAATCAACCCTTCTTCACGCAGCCCGCAACGGCCCGCGGCATCGGCTCGATCTCCGCCTATCCGCCAGCCTGCAACGCGTCGAACTCACGCCTAACCAAAGGATCGAAACGATTGACGCAGAGGAAATCCGCTCCAGTCACATCCTCATCATGGAGCGCGATGCGGATGCTGTTCCGGAAAAAGGCTCCCTCTATCAGCACCAGTGCGCCACCTGTGGTGGCAGGGTCGGAGACACCCTCGACGTAAATTGCCAATACTGCGGCACGCCGCTCAACTCAACCCGCAACGAGTGGATCGTTACCGGATTGCTAGATACCGCGCAATATCATGACAACCCGGAGTGGGAAGCGTGATCCATTCCGGCAGCGCCCGGATTTCAGGGGCTGCTTTTTGAAATGAACTTGATCACGTCGGGCGGGAGTTCGTGATGTGGGCGATCAAAGGCGGTGCCGTATTTGGTGAAGCCGTCCCTGAACCCGCCTTGGCTGAGAAAGAATTGCCCGTTTTCGACGCCCATGAAGCGATCTAACCGATCCGATTCTCCTGTGCCGTCGTGGCTGAAGCTGGCGCGGGTAATTTCTAACCAGTCGCCTTTTTCGGTGCGGAGCCATTGGTTTCCGTAGAGAGCCTTGCGCCCGAGGAAGCCGTTTTGTCCGTTGAAGTTTTCGCTGAAACTATAAAGGCCTTTGAGCCAGCCGCCGTCCTTCGGGGCTTTCCAACTGGAGATGAGCAGCCATGCCTTCTGCTCGGGGTGGAACCAGTAACCTGAGAATACGGTGTGCGTTTGATCCACCGGCTTGGCGGTGACAAGGAAGCGCCGGATGGTGCCGGTTTTCCACGGATAAATTAAGTGGCTGTGACCCCCGGTGCCTTCGTTTCCAAAGTCCCCGCTGCTCACTCCATCGCCTTTTGAGACGAGGGTGACGCGGTCTTCATCGCCCACTTTGTCGCGGCTATTTGTTTCGCCGCCGCTGTCCCATACAGAAAAAATGATCCGTCGCTCGGTCGGGCTGTTGACCTGCATCCCGAAGTATCCTCGATGCCAGCCACAGGCCATGTAATAAGTCCACAACGGGTCCTCGATGGCAGTCACCTCGCAATAAAACGCCGCGACATTTACTCCAGGAGGATTCTGATAAATGAGATGCACCGACGCGGCGTTGCGGCGTTCTTTAAGGTTGAAATGCGCGTCTTTCATCGGCGGGCCATCTAACACTAATGCGTTGATGTCGCCCGCTGGTTCGCCTTTGGCATTGAGAGTTTCGAGGATGATGGGCTGGTAGCCGGGCTTAGTGATTTCAAAAGGTCCGAAGTCCGCCCGCAGGGACTTTCCCCCGATGACGGTGACATCGGTTGAATGGCCGGCCACCGTCAGACGCAGCTTGGATTCTTGGCCTGCGGGAAGCGTCACTTCCACGGCGCAATGAAGGGTGCCGATAGTTTTAATTTCACCAAACCACGTGATTTTTAAATCGGGATTTACCCAGCCACGAATCGGCATTTCAGCGGAAATTTTAGCGCCATTGAAGTCGGGCGTTAGATAGGCGGAGTGCGCAGGGATGCGGAGAGGTTCTGCGTGAAGGAAGGCGGTCGCCGCGAGGTAAGTGAGTATCGAGGTTTTCATGCGGTAGGGAATAAAAAAAAGCGACCTGATTTTCGTGATTCGCCGTTAGAAAATCATGATAGAGCCAAGGCTCCTCCTTCGCTAAGTCTCTGGTGGCCGAAGGTGGCGAGGTGATGACCGAAAGCATGGGCGATCGAGAGCCAGAGCCGGTTGTGCGTGACACCGCCGAACTTCATGGCCTGGCCGGTCTTGAAGCCGAGGCCACCGCCGACTAAGACGAAGGGGATGTTATCTAACGAGTGGCTATTGCCTTTGCCCAGTTCATTGGTCCAGACAATGGTGGTGTTGTCGAGCATCGTCCCTTCGCCGCCGGGCTCGGGAATGCCGTCGAGCTTGCGGGCAAGATAGGCAAGCTGCTCGCAGAGCCAGACGTTGATTTTCACGAGCTTTTCCTGAGCTTCCTGATTGCTGTCTGGCTCATGGGAAAGGGCGTGGTGTTCCTCGTGGATGTCGAGCCAACGCATTCGGGCTTGGCCGACGCTACTCGTGTATTGCAGGGTCGCGACGCGGGCCATACCGTTGGCGAAGGCACTGACTAACAAGTCTGCCTGCATGGTACTGATCTTGGGAATGCCGTCGTTGTCGAGTGCGACGCCCGGCTCCAGCAGAGGCGGTGGAAACAGCAGATTCTTGGTGACGGCACTTTGCAGGTCTTGCTCCATTTCACGGACGAAGGTGGCGTGCTGGTCGAGCAAGGCTTTTTCCTCAGGATCGACGTGGGCAGAGATCGTGCGGAGGTCATCGCGGACATGGTCGAGCACGCTGCCGAGATTCTCGCGGTCCTTGATTTGCCCATAGAGTTTGTCGAACATGGCATAAGGATCACTGAGAGGCGCCAACGGTTGGTTAGGTCCGGCGTAGGCCTCGCGGGTCCACGGGTCGGCGCGGTTAGGCACGGCCACACCGAGTTCGAGCGAGCCGAAACGGGTGGCGGTTTCCGGACGGGCTTGGAGAAAATTCCGGATTTCCTGGTCGATGGAAATGTTGCGTGCCCAGCCGGCCGGTTTGTCGCTGCCGCCTTGGATATTTCCGGGCAGGAGTTCATCGGCAGTTAGAAGGCAACTGATGCCGCGCATATGGCCGTCACCGTCGCCGCGCACCTTGTTGCAGACGCCGTTGAGGGTCATCAACCGACCCTTGAATGCCTCTAACGGGGTGAGGATGCGCTTGAGCTTGAAGTCCGGCCCGGTCTCGTCTGGCCAAAACTCCGGCGCGATGGTGCCGTTAGGGGTGAAGAGGAAAATGATCCGCTGAGATTTTACGTCGGCTGCCGATTTCGCCAGCGATGGCAGAGTGGGCAGAAATGGTAGGGCGGCGGCGGAAAGCCCGAGCTGGCGTAGGAACTGGCGGCGGGTGTGAACGTTCATGGTTCGGATGGATCGGGTTCGCGGAAGCCTTGGAGGGCTGCTAGAGTATCGATTGCGACGAGAAGTTCGCGGATGTTGTAACCGGATACAGTGAACGCTGTTTCCAAACGTTTCAATGTGCCGACTCCATAAACACCAGGGTTCTGCTTGATGACCGCTTGGAACAACTGGCGCACGAATCCACGCCGCGCCGTCACGGACTCGATTGCTTGCTGCGCCAAATCACGCGGGCCACGAAGGTGCGTCCGTCCGCCGTCGAAGTTTTCGAAATCCGACTCGGGATCAATTGGCCGCGCGTTGTCTGTCAGGCGGAAACGACCGACGGCATCGAAATTCTCCAATGAAAATCCGAGGGGATTGATTGTCTCGTGGCAGGTCATGCAGGAAGTATTACGTGTCATCTGGACGACTTTTTCCCGCGTCGTGAGCGCGGGATCGAAATGGCCTTCCTCGAAGCTGATCGCTTTCGGCGGGGGCTTGAGAATACCACCTAACAAGTTCCGGGTGATGAACACCCCGCGGAGGATCGGAGAGGTTTGTTTGTAATGGGCGAGCCTCGCTAACAGATATGGATGCGTGACCACGCCGGACCGCTGGGCAGAGTCGAGATTTACTTTTTGAAATCCGCCGCCATCGGGCATTGGCACGTCGTAGAATTTTGCCAGTTGGTCATTCAACAGGAGATAATCCGCCTGCATCAACTCGCGGTAGTCGGATTTTTCACTCCAGACCACGCGTTCGACAAAAGTTTCCAGAGACCGCCGCAGGTCGGCGACTAACGCAACATCGAAACCCGGAAAACTTTCTGGATCTTTTAACAAATCCGCTTCCATATCGAGCTTCAGCCAGTGCTCGAAAAAGCCGGCTAATTTTACCTTCGTCCGCGGGTCCGACATCATCCGCCGCGCTTGGGCCGCGACTTGGTCCTCCGTCCGCAATTTGCCCCCGCCTGCCGCTGCTAACAATTGCTTATCTGGGAGCGAGTCCCAAGCACCCTGCGCCAGACGCGTGGCCACCGTGAAATCGTCCTTCTGCGAGCCAACCTCGGGATACAGGAATCGCGGTGATTGGAGGATGGCCAGCACCGCGCGTTTGACCGCCTGCTCCGGCCCGATTCCTTCGGTGAAAACCCCGTCTATCAAGTTCTTGCGCTGCTCTTCATCCAGAGGACGTCGGAACGCACGCCCGGCAAACATTGCAACGAACTGCTTTAATTTTTCCACGCGTTGCGGATCGCCGTCTTTTGCCTCGCTGAGCCGTGGCAATCGCGACACCACCTCGTTTGCGACTTCGCTGGCGGATGCGGTGACTGCCTCTAACCACGCCTTGGAGATACCCGTGCCCTGCTCGTAGCCTTCACTGGCGTCATCCGGCGGAAACGCAGAGCTCACCACCGCGACGTGTGCCGTCGCTGATGGTGATAGATAGGGAGCTGCTAACACCTGCCACACCGCACCCGGCGGTTTCCAATCCAGGCGAACGCTGCCGCTCGGTTCCTTGAATTTGAAATAATCGAGCCGGAAGGGGTAACTGCGGCCACCTAACAGGAAAATGCGAGTGCTGATTTCGCGGACCGTGTTGCCTGAGCTGACCCAGGCGTCAATAAGAGCGGGCTGCCGTTTTGCGGAACTGTCGTCCCGTTGGTTGCCATCGCCTTTTTCGCGCTCGCCGTTGATGTAAAGACGGACTCCGTTAGGCGTGCTGAGTTTGAATTCATACCATCCCGTCGCCGGAGCTAACAGCGAACCCTCCCAGTCGATTGAAAACTGATCGGGGCTGATGCCGTTGCCAGGAGAATTCTCCGCGAAATCAAAATTCAAGCTGACATCCTCCCGCTCGAAAACCATCTTCGTCTTTTTATTCATCCCGTCCGACTGGAAGTATCGAGCTTTCAAGCCGCGTCCATCACCGGGCGCGGGTGCTTCTCCGAAGCTACCTAACAAATCCGCCACCGACTCGCGGAACTGCCGGTTCGTCAGGCGGGAAAAGGCCAATTTCCTGGAAGCCGTCTTGGCCCGCGCTTCTGGTGAATAAAATGCGCCATAGATGAATTCAGCAACCCTTTGCGACTCTTCCGCATCAATTTCATCGGGCTTATCCTCGGGCATCTTGCGGTCGATGTAGCGGGCGAGCGAAGTCAACGGGCGGTCGCCTTGTAAGGGGTCTTCGCATTCGTCGGGCACGCCTTGGCCCTTGTCGCCATGGCATTCGGCGCAATGTTTTGCGTAGATTGCCTCGCCACTCGCCGGTGTTTCCTGTGCTCGGGCGATGCCGCCGAGGCACAAGGAAAAGCACAGGAAATGGCGGGATCTGGACATGACAAGTCGGGAAGGAAATCCCCCGCCCTATACGCGCGCAAGGTAGGATAGTTTCGCTGGATTTTACGTAAGGACGCAATCTTGGCGTGAGACGAGCGAAACGAATGCGTGGTCTTCTAACGCTCTTGGATCAGGAGGCGGTAGAATTTGTGGATGCCATTCGCCGGGCCGGTAAAGGAATGGCAAGTCTTTGAGTGGAGCATCGCGCGGTTCAAAGATAGGGCGTCCGCCAGCACCCCGAGCGTGCGGTGCCTCGTTAACGTCAACCGCCACCGCGTTTGAAGGATTTTTCTAACACCGAATTAAATTCCACGCCGTCACCAGCGCCTTGAGGCCGGCCATTTCAATGGAGGGATCGACCCCCGCACCCCAGAGCAGACGACCGTCGTCGTGCTGGAGCTGGACGTAGGAGGCGGCGCTGGCATCCGAGCCGCCGCGCACCGCATGGGAACGGTAATCAGTGACTTTGAAATCTTTCAGCCCTACGCCTTCGAGGGCGTGGACGAAGGCGTTGATGGGCCCGTTACCATAACCTTCGAGCGCGTTTTTCACACCATCGATGAGGATGCTGGCCTTGCACTGAACAAGGCCGCGCTCGCCGGTTTGATGAATGAGCTCGTAGTCGATGACATCCAGCGGGATCGCGATATTCACGAATTCTTCGAAAAACGCCTCGCGGATTTCATCGGTCGTAAGTTCGCGACCGAGTTCGTCGGCCAAATCGTAGATGCGCTTGCCGACCTGCGGATGCATCGACTTGGGCAAATCAAATCCATGCTCGCGGTCTAACACGTAGGCGACGCCGCCCTTTCCCGACTGCGAATTAATGCGAATAATCGCTTCGTAAGAGCGACCGATGTCCTGAGGGTCGATTGTGAGATACGGCACGCCCCACGGGGTGTTAGAATCCGCGGCGGTTTCCTCGGCCCGGCGGTCGAGGCCTTTTTTAATGGCGTCTTGATGGGAGCCGGAGAACGCGGTGAAAACGAGTTCGCCCGCATATGGTTGGCGCTCTGGCACGTTCAGGCGCGTCACCCGTTCGTAAACGGTGCGGATGGATTGAAGGTCGGAAAAATCGAGACCCGTGGCGATGCCGTGGCTGTTTAGATTCAGCGCGAGGGTCACGATGTCCAAATTCCCGGTCCTCTCGCCGTTGCCGAATAGCGTGCCTTCCACCCGGTCAGCCCCGGCCATCAAGGCGAGTTCCGTGGCGGCCACTCCGGTGCCACGGTCGTTGTGAGTGTGCAGGGAAACGATGACGGAATCACGTTTCGTTAGATTCCGACACATCCACTCGATCATGTCCGCATGGATGTTAGGCGTGGTCCACTGGACGGTGTCCGGCAGGTTGATGATCATTTTTTTCTCCGGCGTCGGCTGCCAAACCTCGATCACGCCATTGCAACATTCGAGCGCGAAATCTAACTCGGTATCGGAAAAGGACTCGGGCGAATATTGTAACACCACCTCAGTGCGCGGGACAGACGGCACTAACAATTTCACCAACTCCGCGCCGTCGATAGCGATCTGCTTGATCGACTCGCGCGTGGCATCGCCGAAGGTGACGCGCCGCTGGAGCGGCGAGGTGGAGTTGTAAATGTGGACGATGGCGCGTTTGGCTCCGTCGATGGCCTCGAAGGTCCGACGGATCAGCGGCTCGCGGGTCTGAACGAGCACCTGGATGGTCACGTCCTCCGGGATGCGGTTTTCATCGATCAAGCGCCGCAGGAAATTGAACTCCGTATCCGCCGCGGACGGGAAACCCACTTCGATCTGCTTGAAACCGACGCGGACTAACAAGTCGAAAAACTCCAGTTTTTCCTCAATCGACATCGGCTGGGGAAGCGCCTGATTGCCATCGCGGAGATCGACCGAGCACCACTGCGGCGCACGGGTCAGCGTCTGGTCCGGCCATGTGCGGTCGGGCAGGGAAACCGCCGGGAAGGGACGATATTTCGTGAGAGAAGTCGGATGCATGATAGAGAACGTGGAAGGTTAAAATGGCGAACGCCTCGAAACGGGCGAGCCGGTGAACGAAAATGATAGGAGAGGAAAAGGTCAACGGGTTACAACCCTGGAAGAAGGGTGCGGAGTAAAATTTCCGTAGCGGTATAGGTTCACACCCGCAACCTATAAATCCCGGCCAAAGGGTCAAATGGGAAAATGCAGGAATCATTTGCGTTTCGGTGAGGGTCAGTTGAGGATACTCGACTACCCTAATGAAATTAATCGCACTCATCGCATCTGTCGCTATCGCCACATTCAGTTCCACCTTCGCCATCACCGAGGCGGAAATAGCCCCTGCCGCTTTGGTCGGGAAAAAGCTCACATTCACCATCGTCAATGGCGGCTTTCCTTACGCGACGAACGGCACTTGGAGCGGAGCCTTCGCGGCAGCAGGAAATGGATTTGAAGTCCAAAATATTAGCGGTAACACGGTCCCCATCACGACGACCTTCTCCGCGACAGCTGGTGGCGGGTTCACCAATGTGGCACTCGGAAAATTTATTAAGGGCCAGAAACCCGCGACTCTCACGCTATATCTTGTCGATGGTGTGGGAAACTACGAACTCTCCATTCAAGACCTCTTCGGCGTGAGTCTCAACGGTTCCTTCACCTTTGGAGGAGCTCCGGTATTAAAACCCGAGATCAGTATCCAGCAGCCCTTGGCAACCGAGATGGTAGATGGCGTGTCCAAAAAGAACTTCGGCCCTGTCCAGGTCAGTCTAACAAGCGGCATTAAACGCTTCACCGTCAAAAACACTGGCGACGGCAAGCTGACGGGACTTGCCATATCTATCAATGGCTTACATAAATCGAATTACATCGTAGGCCCCATCACCAAAACGAGCCTCAACAAGAACGCCACCGCCACTTTCACGGTGCGATTCAAGCCCACGGCATTTGGCACAAGAACCGCCGCCATTCACATCATCAGTAATGACGCCAACGAGAACCCGTTTGACATCCAGCTCACTGGTCAAGGTGTGGGGATTAAGTGATAAATCTCAAAAAGGGGCCGTAATTACAGGAAAACGAGTAATGATGAGGACGAAAATCCCTTCGACATCAAACTCACGGGAATTTTGCCTGTATTCTGATACTGCCTCTAACGCGTCACTCCGCGTTGGGATTTCTCAATGAATTCTATCAGATGTGTGACCAGTGGCGAGTCGCCGGGGTGAGTGGCCTTGAGTGAGCTGAGTGCCGTGGCCAAGTTCGCATCCTTTTTCAGGAACAACTTTTTGTAGGCAAATTTGACCGCCTTGATGTCGTCTTCGGAAAAGCCCCGGCGCTGCATTCCCACGGAGTTAATGCCGCGGGTGCTGGCGGGATTTCCCTCCACGATCATGAACGGCGGCACATCCTGAACCACTCGTGACAAGCCGCCGACAAGCGCGTGCTTGCCGATCCGGCAGAATTGGTGGGCGGCCGCCGCGCCGGAAATGATCGCGTAATCGTCCACCTCAATGTGACCTGCGAGAGCTACGGAATTTGATAGTATAATGTGGCTGCCAAGCTGGCAGTCGTGGGCGACGTGCGAGTAGCAGAGAAACAAATTATGCGAGCCGATGCGGGTGACGGAGTCCGCGTGGGTGCTGCGGTGGACCGTCGTATTTTCCCGGAAAACATTGTGATCGCCGACTTCCAAATAGGTGGGATCGCCAGGGTATTTGAGATCTTGAGTTTTCCCGCCGACGGCGGAAAAGGGGAAAAACTCATTGCCGCAGCCGAATTTCGAGTGACCTTCGATCACCACATGCGAGTGCAGGACGCAATCGTCGCCCAGCGCGACATTCGCACCGACGACACAAAACGGGCCGATGCGGACATTGCGGCCCAGTGAGGCAAGTGGTGAAACAATAGCAGTGGGGTGGATCACGTTGCGAATGTCGCGGGTAGGAAGGTCGATTGACGAGATTTTTTTGCTGAGATGCTGGATGCATCACAAAACTTGAAACCACGGGATGGCCGCTTAGCGTGCCTCATGCCGAGCAAACTCCAAAAAGACGACCATGCCGGCTGGAATTGGGATCACACCTATGTCCGGCTACCGGCTCTGTTTTTCTCGAAAACCCGTCCCGTGCCTGTCAGCGGGCCGATGCTTGTCGTCTTGAACCGGCCCCTCGCACTTTCGCTCGGGCTTGATCCGGATGTGTTGGAAAACAGCGCGGACATTTTCGCGGGAAAAGAAATTCCGCCAGGCTCCGAGCCGATCGCCCAAGCCTACGCCGGTCATCAGTTCGGTGGCTTCACCAATCTTGGCGATGGACGGGCAGTTTTGTTAGGCGAGCATCTCGCCCCCGATGGCAGGCGCTTTGACATCCAGTTGAAAGGCTCCGGCAGGACATCCTATTCCCGCGGCGGTGATGGCCGTGCGACACTTGGCCCGATGCTGCGCGAATACATCATCAGCGAGGCGATGCACGCGCTCGGCATCCCCACCACCCGCAGCCTCGCGGTCGCCACTACCGGCGAAGAAATCATCCGTCAGGAAATCCTGCCCGGCGCGGTGCTCACACGGATCGCCGCCAGCCACATCCGCGTGGGAACTTTCCAATATGCGAGAGCTCTCGAAGATCCCGACGCTCTTCGCGCTCTCGCCGATTATACGATTCAAAGACATTTCCCGGACCTGATGGATTTGAAAACACGCTATGCCGATTTATTCGAATCGGTGATGGAACGTCAGGCCGCGTTGATCGCGAAATGGCACCACGTCGGCTTTATCCACGGCGTGATGAACACTGACAACATGGCTCTATCAGGAGAAACCATCGACTACGGTCCCTGCGCTTTCATGGACCGTTACGATCCGAACACGGTCTTCAGCTCCATCGACCGCCAAGGCCGCTACGCTTACGGGAATCAGCCACAAATCGCCCGGTGGAATCTCGCGCGCCTCGCCGAAGCGCTCCTACCGCTTCTTCATGACAATCAAAAAATCGCCGTCGATCTGGCGAACGAAGCGCTGGGTTCGTTTGAAGCGCGCTTCCAAGGCTACTGGCTGCTAGGCATGAGGTTCAAGCTCGGCCTCTTCACTGCGGAAAACGAGGATGCCGCGCTCATACAGGATCTGCTCGACTGGATGAACGCCAACCACCTCGATTTCACCAACACCTTCCGCACCATCGGTGAGGAAACTGCCATCTCCGAGCCCGCCTTCATCGACTCCAGCTTCCTCGCCTGGCATGACAAATGGACCGCCCGCCTGACCCGCCAGTCACAATCCCCGGCAGAAGCCGCAGAAAAAATGCGCTCCCACAACCCCGCCGTCATCCCCCGCAACCACAAGGTCGAGGAAGCCCTCGCCGCCGCCGTTGCCGGAGATCTGAGCGTCATGCATCGCCTGCTAGAAGTCCTTGCCGATCCTTACAGAAAAAGCTCCCTAACGGAATTCACCAGCCCTTCACCGGCGGGCGGACCGCTTTACCAGACGTTTTGCGGGACGTGATAAATTTTTCTTGGATCGGTTATTCTATGCTCAGATCTCCCCTCCAACGCCTTTGAACTTTTCGACAAATGCGGCGATCTTCTGGAAAACGCTTTGCTTCATCGTTAGATACTTGGGATTCAGTGGACTCATCTTGGGGAGAATGCCGTTAAGCTCGGTGCCGTTGTCGCTGGCAAATTCCCGTTTCAGCGAAGTCAGCAGATAACGTTTCGCGGCTTCTTCGTTGAGGCTTTCGGCATGAATGAGAGTCTCAGCTTCTCGCTTTTGCTCGGCTTGGGCGAAGG
>JANYFB010000071.1 GCA_025362955.1 Akkermansiaceae bacterium | reverse complement strand
AGGCGGATGACGGTGGCCTCGGCGATGGACTCGCCGAGCTGGGGCATGAGAATGGGAACGGTGGGCATGGCGGTAGGCGGTCGGTGTTCCGGGGAGTTAGAATGTGAGCAGTTTGCGGAGAGCCTCGCAGATGGATTCCGGCGTTGGACGATGGGCGGCCCAAAGTTTCGGATGATAGGGAACCGGCGTGTCGCGGGCGTTCAAGCGCTGCGGCGGGGCGTCTAGCAGGTGAAAGCCTTCTTCCGTCACGCGGGAAACCACTTCTGCGGTCACTCCACCCCAAGGAAATGCCTCGCCTACCGCTAACAAGCGTCCGGTCCGTGCAACAGATGCCAAGATCGTGTCCAGATCGAGCGGCTTGACCGAACGCAAATCCACGACTTCGATTTCCCAACCGTCTTGCGCGAGTCGGTCGGCCGCACGCACCGCCTCATGCACCATCGCGCTGTAAGCCACCACCGTCGCATGTTTGCCGGGGCGGGTGATGCGTGCTTGGCCGATTGGCAAATGATCGCCGTTGATCGACTTCGCCTTGAGCCACCGATAGAGAAATTTGTGCTCACAGAAAATAACCGGATCGTCAAGAGCGACCCCATCTAGCAGCATGTGATAGGCATCCGAAACCGTCGCGGGTGTTAGGACGACGAGGCCGGGATATTGGGCATAGATCCCCTCCATGCTTTGGCTGTGGAACGGCCCGGAGCCGGGAGTCCCGCCGGACGGGAGGCGCACTGTGATCGGAATCGGCACCCCTGTCCGATAGAAATGCGTCGCTGCCTGATTGACGATCTGGTTGAATGCCAGCGACGAGAAATCCGCGAACTGCATTTCCACAATCGGCCGCATCCCTTCAATAGCAGCTCCCACGGCCATACCGATCATGGCATCTTCCGAGATCGGCGCGTCGAAAACCCGGTTAGGAAATTGGGCGGCAAGTCCTTTGGTAGCCTTGAAGGCGCCGCCGAAAGTCGCGATGTCCTGGCCGTAGAGAAACACGCGGTCGTCCTCGCGCAGGAGCTTTTCCTGCGCCTCGCGGATGGCGTCGATATAGGTCACACTCACTAGGAAATAAAATTAGTTAGAGGAAAACGGGTCGCCAGCGCCGTCCAGTCCTCATGATAGGGATCAGGCACCGCCTCCTGCTGGGCTTGGGCCACGGCACGCTGCACATCATCGGCAAATTGATCCTGCCACGCGAAAATCTCATCGACCGTCGCAAGGTTGTTTTCCACGAGTTGCCGCATCGCCACTTCGATGCAATCGCGCCCGTAGTGACCGCCGCGGATTTCCTGCGGCACGTAGGCACCATCGTCATGCTCGCCATGTCCGGACAGCCGCAGCAACCGAGCGACTACCATTTGCGGGCCGCCGCCTTCGCGGGCACGCCGCACGGCTTCGCAGATCACCGAGGCACAGGCTAACAAATCAGTGCCATCCACCGAGAAACCGCCGACGCCGTAGCCACGGGCTTTTTCCACCAAATCCGCGCACGCGAACTGCCGGTTGTTAGGCGTGGAGTAGGCGAATTGGTTATTTCCCACCACGACCACCATCGGCAACCCCTCGACTGCCGCTAGGTTCAGACCTTCATGAAATGCGCCAGTCGAGGTCGCTCCATCGCCGATGCAGGTCGCGCCCACTCGTCCGGTTAGAGTTCCTTGCAAGCGCTTCGCGAAAAGCATTCCCGCAACTAACGGCACCTGCGCGCCGAGGTGGGAAATCATCGCTGGCATCCCCATGCTTGGCCGTCCGCGATGGATGTTGCCATCGCGCCCGCGCATCGGCCCTTCGACCGAGCCGAGGTAAGTCCGCGTACAGTCGATCAGCGGCTCGCCGAACGCCGTGCGCCCCGCCTGGTCGCGGATCAGCGGGGCGAAGAAATCCGTGCCTTGGATCAAGGCCGCGCCAAGCGTGGCGCTCACCGCTTCCTGGCCGCGCCCGAGATAGACGCCGCCGACGATTTTTCCCGCCTTATACAGGCTCGAAAGCTTGTTTTCCAAGATCCTCGCGCGGAGCATGGATTGAAATACCGAGCGCAGGAAATCGCGGTTCATCACCACGGCATCGGCGAAAGGGTTCATATCCAAGTGCGGCACGACGAAAGCCTAAGCCAGTGCGCGGGAAACCTGCAACCGCTTTCCCGAAAACTCATCGAGCCCGCCTGTTCCAAACGACCAGATCTTGGTAGCAAACCCCCTTGCCGCCGAAAAGATCCAGCGCGCTGCCGACCGTCACGTCCACCACGCCGCAGCCGTTTGCCTCGACCAGGAACAGGTCCGCCATCGTCGCGGTACCCCCGGCGTAAGTGACCGGGCATTTTCCCCAGCTTCCGAGCAGGGCGACGAGTTCTGCGTCGATCCCACGGCACAGGCCTTCCACGTCCGCTGCATGGATCAGGAATTCGTCACAAAACGGCGCGAGCCGGTCCAGCGTCGCGTGATCGACCGTTAGTTCCGTGAGGGTTTGCCAGCGGTTCATCGCCACCGTCCAGCCGTCCGGGGTCGCTCGGCAGGAAAGGTCGATCACTAGCTTGTCCCTGCCGATTTTTGCCACTAACGAGCGCAAGGTGTCCCCGAGAAACTTTCCATCCGCATCAAACAATGCGGATGTGACGATCACATGGCTCGCTCCGGCCTCCAACCAGTCCATCGCGTTGGTTTCATTAATGCCGCCTCCGATCTGCAATCCGCCCGGCCACGCGGCGAGCGCTTCTCGTGCCGCCAGATCATTTCCGGGTCCTAGCTTGATCACATGTCCGCCTGTTAGGCCGTCGCTGCGGAAGCATTCGGCGAACCATTTTGCAGGCCGGTCCGACACGAAATTTTCCGTCGGTCCGTTCCCTTCGTCGCGCAGACTGCCGCCGACGATTTGTTTCACCTTGCCTTGGTGGAGGTCGATGCACGGGCGGAATTTTGTCATGATGAAATCGCGGGATGCGCTGAAATTTTGGCCACCGCCCGCCTCGCTGCAAGCGGTAACTGGCTTGGGAAAATCACTCGACCAGCTTGCGCAGCATCGCCGTCACCTCGTCCCGGCCCAGAGCGCCTGCGGCCACGGCGAGGGTCAGGGTTTCCCAAGTGTCCGCATCCAGCACTTCATCCTTCAACAAGCCATTCTCGCTGAGAAACACCAGACAGGTCGCAAGCGCCACCCGCTTGTTGCCATCCACGAACGCGTGGTTGCTGCAAAGGTAATACAGATACGCCGCCGCGATTTCGATGGGTTCCGAAATCAGCGGCGCTCCCATCATCGTTGCGCGGGGCGCAGCTACGGCAGATTCGAGAAGCTCTCTCGAACGAAGCCCCGGGCTGCCTCCATGGGCCGCGAGAACTTCCTGATGGATCGCGAGGATGGCTTCGACCGACGGATGTCTTAGCGGACCGCTCATGACAGCCTGCGGAAGAGTTCGCTATTTTTTCCGATGAGCCGTTTGGCAGTTTCCGCTGCCTGTTCAGGTTCGATGATCGCCGGCTCCATCGGCGCGATGGTGATCGTCCCGCCGGCGTGGACTTCCACGTTCACCTCGTCGCCGACTTTCAGCCGTGCGAGCTGGAGCAGCGCGGAGTCGAAGATGATGCCCTGCGAATTGCCGATCTTGGTGATGCTCTTGATCATGGCGTAAAACTATGTATTACGCCGGGTTTTGTCAATCCACCGGTTTCGCCGTCCTTGCCGCGAGCAGCTTGTCCACGTATTTCGCCAGCATATCCACTTCCAGATTCATCGCCTGGCCGACCTTCGCCGTCTTCAGATGGGTGTGTTCCCAGGTGTGCGGCGTGATCCAGAATACCGCGCCGTCCGCACCGAGTTCGGCGATGGTTAGGGAAATTCCGTCGAGCGTGAGCGACCCCTTGTCGATGCACAATCGGTGAATTTCCGGTGGCAGCGAGACTCCGACGATGTGATCCTGCCCGTTCGTCTCCAGGCGGGTAACGATACCGGTGCTGTCCACATGACCCTGCACGAAATGCCCGCCGAACCGGTCGCCGACCATCATCGCGCGTTCCAGATTGACGACCGAGCCGGTGGCCAGCACGCCGAGCGAAGTCACCTTCAACGTTTGCGCTAACAAATCGAACGCGGTTCCGTTGGCGGAGAGTTCCGCCACTGTCAAACAGCATCCGTTGACCGCCACGGAATCGCCGGGGGCGAGTTCGGCGGCGAATGGCAAGTCCAGGGTGAGCCGCGCCTGTTCGCCTTTGGATTCAAGCGACAGAACGGATCCAGTGGCTTCGACAAGTCCGGTGAACATCGGTCAGTGCTGGGGAATGGTTTGTTTGATGGCGGGAATTTCTGGCGGCTGCTCCTTCGCCGCGCCGTTGGGAAGGATGAGGAAACAGGCATAAACAATGAATGTTGGGACCAGCGCTCCTAGCAGAAGTCTGGGAGGAGAAATCCCATCCTTGAAATACTGCGAGAGAATACTTTGGCCCGCAGGGTTCGGAGCATTTGCAATGAGCGTGAGGCCGCCACCGGTCACTGCGCCCGCGACGACGGCGTGCTTGGCGCTCAGCGAAAGATTTGTGACCTGCGAGGCGAGATAGGTGATCGCCGCATTGTCATTGAAAGCGGTGAGGATCGTGGATCCTAACATGAGCGCCTGATTGGGCAGTGTGGTGAGAATCGGCTCGATCCACCACGACTGACAGCCACCATGAATGACCAGTCCCGCTAGAAAAAACCCGACCAGCAGCGGGCTTTTCAGCGACAGCGGACTCTGGTGATGTCCCGTGGCATTTGAGAAGGCCAGGAAAAACAAGAAGCCGCCGATGAAAAGCACCGGATAGTGCGCGGTGTAAATGGTCCACCCGAGAAAGCCGAGATGCACGAGAGTCACCCAAGCCGGAATTGCAGTTTCCCGATCATGCCACGGTTCCTCGATCACGCCATCCTCACAGCTAGCGACTTGGTTAGAAATTTGGAAAAGTTCCTTGCGAAACCAGAGAAAGTAAAACCCGCTCGACAGCAGAATCCCGACCAGCGCTTTCCAACCGAAATGCTCTAACATGAACGCCGAATTCCAGCCCCATTTTTCCGCCACCATCAGCACCGGTGGCGCTGCGAAGTGAGTAAGAGTGCCGCCGACGGAGATATTTACAAATAACAAACCCAGCGTCCCATAAGCAAGTGCCGGTGATGGATCATATCGGTAGAAACGCTTCGCTAGCAACAGCGCGGCAATCGTCATCGCCGCCGGTTCGGTGATCAATGAACCGAGCACCGGAGCGATGATCAACACGCTCAACCACCATGCGGCGGGCGAGCCTTTGCCAAGAGCCGCAGCCTTCGCCATCAGAATTTCAGAAGCTCTCAACACCGGGCGACTCGCCGCGATGGCCATGATCACAAATACGAAAAGCGGCTCGGTAAAAATCCGGTCTTTCGCGATATAGAGAATGAAATCGTGCCACGAGTGATAGTAAATCGCCGCACCTGCCAAAGCGATCACCCACATGCCGAACACCGCTTCCACCTCCCCGAGATAATGCAGCACCGTGGCCGGAAATGAAACCTCCTGCATTCCGGTGGGATGCAATTCATCCCGAACTCCACGCCGTTTTAATTCCTCCTCATGCCGGTGTCCGATCTGGTGCGAGAGCTTGGTGAAAGTGCTGGCGGCGAAGGTATGGAGAATCGCTAGCAGGAAAATAACAGATGCCGCGAGGTTGAAGGGGTCCGCCATTGCGCGGATCTTCAGCGTTTCCATGATGCTGCTGTTCGGTTGGGGATAGGTTTCAAGAGGTTTCGGAAACGCGGCGTATTGAGTGCTGCCATCCGCAAGTTTCGGGTAGGCCGGCTGGTCATGCCCGTCCGCCACCGCGAAGGACGCCGACGCCATTAGGAAAACCAAGCTGATCAGGCTGAGGAAAAATTTCATGGCGAAAACATCCGCCAACTCTTACCGGACAAGCCTTGCTGCCGCAAGAGCAACCTTGTTCCCGCAAGCCGCTCGACTTGGGAATCAAAGGAGTGCTATCCACGCCTTGATGAATCGCTCCTTTCGAATCGCGGGGTTTACCGGTGTTGTCCTCCCCTTCCTCGTTTGCGTGGGTTTGCTGCTGTGGGCGATCCCCTCGCTGCTGATCGCGAAAAAAGTGATCGGGCTGCTGATTCTGCCCTCGGGCGTGGCATGGCTGGGATTGATGGCGTTGGTCGGCTGGCCCGGGTGCAGCCGGTGGGGCCGTCGTTTCGCTGCATCAGTTTTGATCATTTACACCCTGGCGGGGAATGCATGGATCGGCGCATGGTTGTTAGGGAAATTGGAATCACCCTACGTTGCCATGTCGCACCCTACGGAACCTTTTGATGCCATCTGCGTGCTTGGCGGCGGTTCCTCCGCGACGCCCGGCGGCGACCCACAACTTGGCCCGGCTGGGGACCGCCTTATCGCGCCCGCCCGGTTGTTTCTGGGAGGTAAAACGAAGCATCTGGTGACCAGTGGCCTCAATGTCACCGACATTAGCGGCAGCCGTTCTCTAGCAGATGAAACCGCGAGCTTATGGCTTCAGCTTGGAATTCCTGAAACAGCCATCACCCGTCTATCAAAACCGCGCACCACCTCCGAGGAGATTCGCGCCTACAAGGAAATTATCGCCGCGAATTCCTGGAAACGTGTCGCCGTTTGCTCTTCCGCGTGGCACCTGCGACGCGTGGAGAAACTATGCAGGAGCGAGGGCGTCGAAATGATTCCAATCCCGGCCGATTTTCTATCAGCCTCCTTGCCCTTCACGCCCATCTATGCCGTACCACAGGCGCGCGGATTTCAGAATGTCCAGAAGGCGCTGTGGGAGTTCCTGGGCGGCATCACCGGCGGCTGAGTTTGACCGCCGTGCCATAAGCCAACACCTCAGTGGAGCCCTGCATGAACTCGGTGGCGTCGTAGCGGAAGGCGATCACCGCATCGGCCCCGACCTCTCTCGCATGATCGAGCATGATCTGATAGGCATGGGCCCGGGCCTCCTCGCAAACTGCGGCGAACTCGGGAATATTGCCACCTCCGATAGAACGCAGCCCGCCGACAAGTCCCCGCCCGATGCCCGTCGCCCGGACGATGATCCCGCGCACGATCCCCAAATAGCCAACGATTTCATGTCCTGCGATGTCGTTGCCGGAGGTGACGATGATGAGCGGTGGCGGATTCATGGATTCAAACTTTAGCGTCCACAACACGGGGCTCCAGCCATTTTTCCCGTCGAAACCAGGTTTCCTGTCGTTTCGCATATTGGCGGGTAGCGGCGTTGATAAGTTCTTCGCAAGTAGCCCGGTCGATCTCACCGGCCAGCAGCGAGCGAATCTCGCGGAAACCGATGGCCTTTTCACAGTTAGAGGAAATCGCACTCATCGCGGCGACCTCCTCCAAAGCTCCTCCGTCCAACATGGCCTTGGTCCGCAGGGCGATGCGGGCGTGAAGATCCTCGCGGGTGCGCTGGATGACGATGCCTCGCAGGTTTGAGGAAATCCCGGCGGTTTGCTTTTCCCAACCGTCGCGGAGGTCGGACGCTTTTTGTCCGCTGAGAATGCAGATTTCCAACGCGCGCGAGACGAAGCGGCGGTTTTGCAGAGCGGTGCGCGAGGCTTCGACCGGGTCTAACTGCTGGAGTTGAGCGACGAGCTTTTCGAGCGGACGCGCGTCCAGCTCCGCCCGCAGCGCTGCGTCGGCGGTGGGCAGGGGCGCGGCGCCGTGGGTGAGGAATTTCAGGTATAGTCCCGATCCGCCGGTGATGATGGGAGTTTTTCCGCGCGACTGGATTTCCGCGATGAGCGGCTTGGCGAGCTTCACATAAAGCTGGGCATCGGCGGACTCGGTGGGTTCCAGCACGCCGTAGAGATGGTGCGGCACCAGCGCGCGTTCGTCATCCGATGGCGCGGCGCTCACGATTTCCAGTCCGCGGTAGAGTTGGAACGCGTCCGCGTTGACGATCTCGCCGCCGAGTTTCCTCGCCATTTCCAACGCGAGCGCGGATTTCCCCGAGGCGGTAGGACCGCAGATGAACAATTTGGGGTCAGTCCCCGCAGTCTCACAAATTATCGAGTTCATCGAACCGTTTTGCCAGTTTCCGATTTCTTTTCACCTCACCCAGCATACGGCTGACCGATCCCGGATGCCCCATTCCCAAGCGTTGCCCCAACCACTCCCGGCTCACCGTCGTTTTTCGAACCAGCAAAGCCGCCAGCAGTGCCTTGCGCTCATCCCCCTTGCGCAAG
>JANYFB010000251.1 GCA_025362955.1 Akkermansiaceae bacterium | reverse complement strand
CACCACCTCCGCGACCTGCGATTATACCCCTGAACACATGGAATCCATCACCACCACCGAACTTCGCACCATCCTCAAAAAAAATTTTACCGGACTGCTCCTCGACGTCCGCGAGCCGGACGAACACGCCATCGCCTGCATCGAGGGTTCGTGGTTGATCCCGTTGAATACCCTTTCCAAGCAGTTAGAAAACCTGCCGCACGACCGCGAAATCTTCGTCCACTGCAAGGCCGGTGGTCGCTCCGCCAAGGCAGTGCAACTTTTGCTCGACCATGGCTTCACCTCCGTGAAAAACGTCGCCGGAGGAATGGACGCCTGGCTGGCAGAAAACTAATTCTAACTTCACCTTTGGTGCCCCACGCTTATTTTTTGGCATTGATCCAGAGCAAGGAAATCGCTAGGAATTTCCCTAACCCATGATTGAAAATCTCCTCGTTCTCGGCGCAGGTAGTGCCGGTCTCATTGCCGCCATTTCCATCTAGCGCAAAATTCCCCAGCTCCATGTGCGGGTCGTCCGCAGTCCGTCCAATCGGAGTGATCGGTGTGGGTGAGAGCACGACCCCCAATTTTCCACGCCACATTTTCGAATACCTCGGGATCCCCCGCAAGCGTTTCTACGAGCTTGCCGAACCTACTTGGAAACTCGGCATCAAATTCCTCTGGGGCAGCCGCGGTCGTTTCGACTACACCTTCAATCTCCAGCTTGACTCGCGCTGGCCTGAACTCCCCAAGCCCACGGGCTTTTATTGTGACGATGATTTCGACAATGCGAGCCTCCCTGGCGCGCTGATGCGGCATGAAATGGCGTTTCCGCGCCAAGCGTCTGGAGCACCGGACATTCACCCGTGGCACGCCTTCCACATCGAGAATAAAAAATTCGTCGCCATTCTCGAACTGGTCGCCCGCGAGCATGGCGTCGAGTTCACCGATGGGGAAGTCACCGGCACCGAGCGCGGCCCAAAAGGGATCGCCGCAATTCATCTGAAGGACGGTCAACGGTTAGAGGCGGATTTTTTTATCGATGCAAGCGGTTTCCGCAGTGAACTGCTTGGCAAGGCGCTGGAGCAGCCTTTCATCAGTTTCAAGCAATCCCTCTTCTGCGACCGCGCTGTCATTGGTGGCTGGGACCGCACCGACGAGCCGATCCAGCCCTACACCACTGCCGAAACCATGAATTCCGGATGGGCTTGGCAGATCGACCACGAAAAACTGATCAATCGTGGTTACGTTTAGTGCTCTCAAGCAATATCTGACGATGCCGCAGCCGATGAATTCTATCAGAAAAATCCGAAGATCAAGGACGCGCCACAGATCGTGAAATTTCGCTCCGGTTGCTACGAACGGCAATGGGTGGAAAACGTGGTTGCGCTTGGGAACTCCGGTGGCTTCGTCGAGCCGTTAGAATCCACCGCGCTGATGATTCTCTGCTCGCACACGCAGACGATCATTGACTTCCTACTCCACACCGGCCTGCAGCCTACCGACACCATCCGGCAACTTTACAATGATCTCACCCTGAGCGGGTGGAAAGATATCCGGGACTTTTTAGCCATCCACTACAAGTTCAATGGGATGTTAGATACCCCGTTTTGGCGGCAGGCACGCGCGGATACCGATGTTTCTGGCGTCGCAGAACTTATTAAATTCTATCAGGAAAACGGTCCCACAGGGTTTTGTCGCTACCGCCTGCCGAACACTCAGACCGACTTCGGCTTGGAGGGATTCCTCGTCATGTTTGTCGGTAATCAAGTGCCTTATCGAAATCGCCATAAGCCGACGCCAAGCGAGTTAGAAATTTGGAAGAAACACAAAGCTGAGTTCATCCAACAGGCCAAGAGCGGGATCCGTAGTGAAGAAGCATTAGCCTATGTGAAACATCCCGGATGGAAGTGGAATGCAGATTCCTGAGCCAGCACATGCTTTCTGGCACACGGTTTCATCCCAAATGATTGGATAGGCAAATGCCGCAAAATCAGACGAACGCCAAGGCGTTAAGGTTTTTCGAGGGCTTCCATTTCCTCGCGCATGTGATCCATAAGGCGTTGCATGTCCGTAAGATGACGGCGCAACCGTTCTTCTCCGCCGCGGTAAGACCGGCCACGCGGAGCCGGGCCGCTTGCCGGAAGGGTGGCTTCCTCCTCGCCTTTTCTCACTTGAGCGACTGAGGGGTCGCCGGCATCCTTTTTCAATAGATTCACAACGGCAGCGGCGGGCATTACAAAGGAGCGCGTCCGGTCAGCACGGGCAACGGTGATGCCCAGGGCGTTTCCTTTCAAATCCACGACCGGG
>JANYFB010000243.1 GCA_025362955.1 Akkermansiaceae bacterium | reverse complement strand
TTTAGAAGAAACCGTAGAGTTTTCGACCGTGTTCCATGCACATTTCCTCCCTTGCCCAATGATTTTGATCTCAACTCTCTTTCATCTGCGTGAATTTGCGTCCATCTGTGGTTGAATATTCCCTAGCTTGATCGCCGTGCGGATCTAGCGAATTTTTAAGATTGGAACAAACGAGGTTTTCGCCTTCTGCAAAAGATTTGCCTCAATCGCAAGATTCGCGGTTCAAATCTCTTCTCGAAACCTCGCGCCCCCCGTTCCGCCTTACATCTGGATTGTTGTTGTCCATTGTTGTGGGTAAAGAACGGGTTGCCCTGCCCTTTGCTTGAGGCTTTGTTGCTCTACATTCAGCGATTGGCGAACACACACAAGGGCAGCGTCATCCGTCGCAACCTCTTCCAGCAGCCGGTGTTTGTTCTTAGTAGCCTTTATCAACCATCAACCACGAAAGAAATTCCCGCATGAAAAATCCGATTCTCGCCATCATCGCCGTCAGCTTGTTCACGCCCGTATTGGCCCAAGCGAAGCCGGTCATTGGGGTTGCGACATTCAAATTAGCAGCAAACGTTAAAATCCACGCTGCAAATGACTCCACCGCCAGGCTGGCCGATCTGAGGATAGGAGAGAGAGTGGCCATTTCTTATCAAGACAATAACGGAATCCTGATCGCCGAGAAAATCCATGAGGTCGTCCTGCCCAACGCCGATGACGGCACGGGGAAAACCGAAACGCCTGTTCCCAAGGCAAAAGCGGACACGGACCTCCACGCGCATGGCGTTATCACCGCGATAGACTCCTCTGCCCAAACCTTCACGGCGGATATCCGGGTGGCGCGGGTGAAGCGCTGATACAGGCTTGAATGTTAGGAATCCAAACTCGCCGCATAACGCAGCCCCACCATAAGGCCACGTAATTCGGAGAGCCCGCGCATCCGACCGATGCAGGAGTAGCCGGGGGTAATTCCTGCCGGTTTTTGGAGATCGTCCATCATGGTGTGGCCGTGGTCGGGACGCATGGGCAGTTGCCAATCGGCGCGGCCTGTCGCACGTCGGCGATCTTGTTCCACTAACAGTGAACTCACAACGGCGGCCATGTTTACCGATCCGCCCAAGTGGTCCGCTTCATAAAATGAACCGTCGGAAAATCGTTGGGTGCTGCGCAGGTGGACTGCGTGAATGCGCGATCCGAAATTTCTAATAATATCTACCAGATTATTGTCAGCACGCGCGCTGAATGAGCCGGTGCATAAGCAAAGTCCATTCGACGGGCTGTCAGCCATTGTGAAAATTGCTTTGATGTCGCTAGCGGTCGAAACGATGCGTGGCAGGCCAAGGACGGGAAATGGCGGATCGTCGGGATGGATCGCCAAGCGCACGCCAACCTCTTCTGCGACCGGGATCACCGCTTGCAGAAATCGTGCGAGGTTTTTGCTTAATCCATGAACTCCCATGCCATCGTATTTTTCTAACATGGTGCGGAGGTCAGCAAGTGAGAGCGCCCATTTCACGCCGGGAAACACGTCGATGATCGTCTGAATGAAATCATTTCTAGCAGGGGTATCGAGACTTTTCCACCAAGCATCGGCTCGTTCCAACTGCTCCCCAGTGTAGTTGGTTTCGGCACCAAGACGTTTCAGTGCATGGATTTCAAACGCGGCGAAGCGCACCGGATCGTAGTGCATACTCTCCGAACCGTCCGGCATCGGATATTGCATGTCGGTGCGGACCCAGTCGAGGACCGGCATGAAATTATAGATGACGGTGTGAAGTCCCTCAGCCGCTAGATTCCTCAGCGTGCGGGTGAAGTTTCCTAGCAGTTTTCGCAAATCACCGCGTCCCGTTTTAATGTCTTCGTGCACGGGCACGGACTCCACGGCGGTCCAGCGGAGGCCGGCGGCTTCGATCATTTGTTTCCGCTCGCGGATTGCCTCGCGTGGCCAGACTTCGCCATACGGAATCTGATGGAGCGAGGAAAAGACCGCGCCCGCTCCTGCTTGGCGGACGTAAGCTAGCGGCACCGGATCGCTGGGACCAAACCAGCGGAAGCATTCTTCTAGCAGAAAATGATTCTGGGCGGACGAATTCATGATCAGACTCCGGAATGTGCCACGAAACCGTCTTCCATCACGAGCACAGCGCCGAACAACTCGTCCATCGAGCCGAAGCGGCCAAACGGAGTGCCAGCGAAGTCAAATAGGTGGTTCATGGTTTCAAAAATTTCGCTAGTTCGGGAGCGGCCTTGCGGATTTCGTCGGCGACGAGTTTGGCGGTTTCAGCCTCACCCTTGGCTGATAGATGGGTCTTGTCGGGTTTGGCATCCTTGCCCGGCGCATCGTATGCGGCTGCCGCTTCCGGGCCGAGGTGATTCATCTGCTCAACGCTGCGGGCATACAGATCCACGAGCGGGATGCCTTTTTCCTGCGCCACCGACCGGGTGCTCTCGGCGTAGGAAACGAGCGCATCCGGCGTGATTTTCCCGTCCGGGCCGAAGTTCCGGCGGGTCAGGGATGTGACGAGCACCGGCTTTGCGCCGATTTTCCGCAGCTCATCGATGTAGTTCGTTAGATTTTCGCGGAAGGTGGTTTTCGCGTCGGTTTCCAGCTTCGGTCCCTTGCCGGGTTGATCGTTGTGGCCGAACTGGATGAGCACCCATGTCGGCTTGGCATCGAGGACTTTCCGCCACCAGCCTTCGTCGCGATAACTTTTCGAACTGCGCCCTTTCATGCCCATGTTGATGCCCATCACGTCGGGATTCAGGAGCCTGGTCAAGCCATCCCCCCAGCCCGATCCCGAGGCGACGGTGGAGTCTCCGACGAGGATAATGCGTGTCTCTTCCGATCTAGCGGAAACGGCCAGGGCGCACCAGAGGGCGAGTTGGAAAATGAAGTGATGAAATTTCATGGGGTTTCTAACGGTGTGTGGATGGGTATTCGGGAGGGCCGAGATGCGAGGGCTTCAATCCGCCGAGGTCGATGACGATCTTGTCGAAAATCACACCGGGATCGAGCGGGCGGATCTTGAGAGTGTGCCTGCCTTCGGTTAGCACGAACTCGGACGTGCCGATGGCGGCGCTGCGCAGGACATTCGCGGCCCAGGGCTTGCTGAATTCCTCGGTGTCGAGGTCCACGGCGGCGGCGGGTCCGGCGTCGATGCTGGCGGAGTAACGCAGTTTCATTCCCGGATAAATGGCGTGCGTGGGGAGGCAATACACGAGCGCCTTGGCCGGGCCATCCTTCGTGGCGGTGAAATCATATTCCATCGCGGCTGCCGCAGGGATGGCCATGCTCGTCGGGTAGAGCATGACTGAGTCGCCGCTGCGCCCGAGGCCAGGAATCACTTTCCAGGTGACGCCGTTTCCAGCGGTGGCGCGGGAGGGATGCTCCGCTTCGATGGCAACGTAGTTGTTATCGGCGGGTTCGCTTGCGGTAGTTGGCGGGGAAGTGGCGGAAGGTTTTTGGAAAACCGCGAGTTTCCGCGGTGCCGAGGACATGATGAACTTCCATTTTCCGCCGGCGATCTGCTCGTTGTAGATTTTTGTTTCAGCTTGGATTTTGTCGTGGGCCTCGGCGGGATTCGCACCGAGATACTTCTCGTTCATCAATGACGAGCAACGCACCGGATAGACGACCATTTCATAAAACGCATCCTTCTTTTCCGCAGGCATTTGTTGATAGAGTGCGTTGGCTTTATCCACAATTTCCGCGAAGCGTTTCAGGCGCAGCTCCCTCTCCTGATAGTTAGCGGTGAACTGCGCCTTCAGCAGATGCTCCGGTTTCGCCGGAAAATTCAGGCGGTAATATTCGTCCATGACGGCGGTGATGTCGGTGGCGTGTTCCTTGCCAAAATTTCGCGCGGCCCAGTCGGTAAGGAATACTGATTGCGCGTCCTCATGCCATGGGCCGATGTCCGAAGCCATGCGTAGGAAAAACTCCATATCAATTTCCGCCGGTTTGATGTCGCCTACGTTGAGCACCCAAACGTCGCGTGCGCCGTTTTCGTAGGCTTTGTGCATTTCCTCCCAGATCAGTGCTGGCGGCGTAGTGCTCAGCCAAAGATAATCCTCGGGAGCGCCCCAATAGGACACATGATAGTAAACACCCGCGCCGCCGGAGCGCTTTTGCTCGGCGGGAGTTGATAGTTGGCGGATATAGCCGTGGTTATCGTCCGGCCACACGAGGGTCACGTCCTCCGGTACCTTGAGACCGTTTTGATAGAGTGTTAGAACTTCCTTGTAGGGTACAAAAATCTGCGGTGCTTTTTCAATTTGTGAATTCACGTTTTCTGCAAGCAATTTACGTTGGTCAGCGAAGACTCGTTGCAATCGCGCGACCTTATCTGCTGTGGAACCGCCGCCCGGCATGGCACCGTCGTGAATGCCGCGCATCCCGATGGTATAGGAATTTTCGTAGCGGCCGTTTTCCTTCACCCGCTCTTCCCAGAAGGTTAACACACCCTCACGATTTTTCTCATAATCCCAAACGCCGCGAGTGGTCTCGTTCCATTCATCGACGTTGTTCCGGAGCATCGGTTCGGCGTGTGAGGAGCCCATGACGATGGCATAATTATCTGCCACGGATTTGTTAGCCGGATAGAGATTAAACGCTTTGGTGCAGGGGTGCATGGCGGGCCAGAGATAGTTCGCCTTGAGGCGCAGCAGAAGTTCACAGACTTTTGCATAAGTCTTCGGACCGATGTCCTTGGTTTCCGGTTCAAAGGTTTTCGCGGCCCATGGCTGTAAGCCCCAGTCCTCGTCGTTGATGAAAATGCCTCGATATTTCACTGATGGCGGCCCTTGCACGCGCGATCCGGAGCTGAGAAAAAGTGTGTCACGATGTTGTGGCGCAACATCCGCCCACCAGACCCACGGGGAAACGCCGATTTTTTCTGATAGCTCAAATACGCCGAACGCCGTGCCACGTCGGTCACTCCCAGCGATCACCAAACCAACACTAACACCCGGCATTGGATCGCGGACGGTGGCAAATACAAACGACTCCCATTTTCCCCGGATGCCGCTGACATCGAGCTTTTTAGCGGCGGCGAGGCGATCGATGAGTGTGCAATTCCCCAACGTCCCGATGATCACTGCGACATTTCCTGTTGCCCTTGGCTTGTGCCCAGTCACCCGCTCGATGTCGTCTGCTAGGCATTGTGCGGCGATAGCAACCACCTTAAAATCCTCAGGACCGGTGACGAGGCGGGCGGCTATTCCCCCGGACACGAGAGGGAAGGAATCTTCCGCTGCCTGATCGAGCAAGGTTACAGGGGGCAGTCCGTTCGCGCAGAGCGGACTGATGGTGGCCGCCAAGATGATCGGAATTAGTCGGTGACGGGGAAATGGCATGAACGCTTCAGCACCGTGAATGACGCGGCTGCGATTAGCAATAGTGCGGCAGCATTGTTGATCGAAGGATTGAAAACCGAAATCCTTCTCCTTGCCAAATCAGGGAAGGCCCGTTACGCATTCCCATCTCAGCGCAAACGCACTGGTCCCGTGGTCCAATGGATAGGACGATGGCCTCCGAAGCCGTAGGTAGTGGTTCGATTCCACTCGGGACCACCAGTTGTAATTCATTTAAAATCAAAGGATTGAGAGTGAGAATTCCTAGCGGAATCAGAGTTTTGAAATTCTCAAAAATGCGTCGGAATGCGCCAAAATGGCCCGAAATGAGTCTTTGGAGTGTTACAACGTGTTACAGGAATTTTCCTCAACGGACTTTGC
>JANYFB010000239.1 GCA_025362955.1 Akkermansiaceae bacterium | reverse complement strand
CCCGAGGGATGGTCGTCCGCCCAGGAGATATCGACTTCAGAAAAATACCCTAACTCTGCTCCCGCGTGCGCCATCGGCACGATGCTTCGTCTTTCATCGTCCATCGCAAAGCCTACCCACGCCATCCGATACCCGCCGATTTCCACGGCGATGCGGCAGGCCTCCACTAGCAGATTACTTTCATCCGTGGTGCGGATGAGCATTTCATTGCAAGAACTGAACATCCGCAAGGCCCGGTTGGAACGCCCCAGCTCAATCTCCGCAGCCTTGTATGCTGTGAGATCGGTCATTCCACCGACCATCCGGATAGCCTTGCCACTCGCGTCGCGAATCACTTGACCGCGATCTAACACATAGGCGATCGAGTCGTCGTTGTTAATAAAGCGATATTCGTCCGTCCAATGGACATCACCCCGCTCGATTGCGGAGTAGATGCCGGCCACCACTCGGTTCCGGTCTTCGGGGTGAATTTGGCGAATCCAAGCTTGGTTCGTCACCTCACCTTCCGAGGCGGCCCACCCAAACAAATTTGCAAATCCATCGTTCCACCACAAAGCATCGGTTTCTAAGTTCCAATCCCAAATTGTGTCGTTAGTGGCGGCGGCAACGGATTGAAAACGCTGATGGCTCCAGAGAACCTCGCGCTGCGCGAGCACTCGTTCGTGACTCTCCAGAGCCAAGGAAACGAGATTGGCAATGGCGACGCTGAAGGTTTTCTCATCCGCCGTCCAAGATCGGACAGGGCCGACGTGCTCGTTGCAAAGGATATAGCTCGATCCCTTGGGAAAGCGGATCGGGACATCCAGCATTGAAGAAATTCCTAGCGGCTTGAGATAATTTTCCGAAAATTCACAAGTCCGCGGATCGTGGTGCGCGTCGTCAGCAGCGATGAGTTCGGATTCCGAGAGACTCTTGAAATAGGCCGGATAGTCCGCAGCGATCAACCTCCCCCCTGACGAGTGCCCGTGGCTTTCCAATTCGTAAAGGTCCAGGCATTCGATTGCCGTCCCATCTTCGGCGACACGCCAGATGCTCACCCGCGCTACTTCAAGGGTCTTGCCGGTGGTCTCAGTGATGCGGTGAAAGGCATCCAGTAGGCCACCTCCGTCCGCCGGGCGGTTTTTGGTCAATGCGATTAAGGCATTCCGCTGCAAGCGATTGCGGACTTCATTGGTCAGTGCGATTTGGTCCGCTTGCGGGCGCGGGGGGACGTCCTGCTTTATGCCACCCCCCTCGGAGGATTGCGTAAAAGTGGGGTCCGGCGCGTTTTCGTTCATGCGATGGGGATTCAGGCGGAATATTGGTCGCGGGTTCCTAGTTGTTCCCGCGATTAGGGAAATTAGCTGTGCCCGACTTGGAAGTGCGAATTAAAAAATCATCTCGTTCAGCTCGCTACGGGTCAGCTTATGCCAAAAGCCAGCCTGCCGGCGGAATCTTCCGATAGAAGACTAACACACCCGGCAGACTAGCAGTTTGGTGGGACCGAAGTCCCTGTTTTCTCCCCCCGGAGAACACCAACTCTCTTGCATCGCGCGTGCCAGCGGGCGTCCGATGAACACAAGGGTCTAATTGTAAGCAGATTAAAATTATTAAGATCTGCCGAGCACTACAAATACCAAGCCCGATTCATGAAACACTTGCAGAATCGCTCGTGATCCCTGCAATTATTGCAGGCATTACGCATGGCGAATCATTCCGTTCATTTATCGACGATTCGTCCATTCGGCCCGCCCATAGCGCCTATCGACTCGCAGCGCGATCTCCTCGGCTACGGGCATCCATGAAAAATGCTCCCATGTCCGCGAAATCCGCCTTGCGAAATCCTCGGCCCGGCTCCGGGAAACGGAGTGCTCTCCACAAGGAACGGCAACCGATCCTTGATGAAGCAGACCCTGCCGGGACCTCCGTTGCCCGGCTCCGGCGATCTTCCCGCTCTCTGTTCCTAACAAATCGTGCCTTACGGGATTTTCAAAACAAAGCGCCGCTTTGGTTAACCCTTCTCCGCCGCTCAAGCGTGCCCCGATTCCTTCCGCCAGTAAGGTTTCTGCTAGAGCAGCATGAATTCTCCCATAGCTTTCCCCTCCCCGCAGGTTTCCCAGCGGCTCCCCCTGAGGTGCCACCACGGTATAAGTCCAGTCCGCCCGATGATCCACCATTCCCCCGCCTGTCCAGCGCCGGACCAGACCCATGCCGGGAAACAAGGCACGCCCCACGGCGATTTCCCCGAAGTAACCGATGCTTGCCCAGTCCCCTGCCCAACGATAGATCCGGAGGACCGGAATTTCTGCCGTTTCCAGCAACCATTCGTCCACTGCCATCGCCTCCGGGCCAGGTCGGCTAACAGAATCTATCCACAGCCGCAATCTCTCGAAAATCATTCCGCTTGATCTTCGTTAGCCTGTGCTTCCCCTGTGGGAATTTCGCTTTTCGGCGCGGGGGGCGGAGGGGTGAAACTTGCCAGCGGCCTGACCAGATTCGTCGGCAGCGGGAAGACGCGTTCGTAGATGCCGGGGGCAATTTCGGCAGACTGTGAGTAGGCGTCGCGGATCATTTCCATCTTCGCGTCGAGGTTGTCGATGTGATGCAGGGCGAAGGCCTCGGGCGTGCGCGGGAGGACGGGCGAGCCGAATTCAAATTGGCCATGGTGGCTTCCTATCAGATGAAGCAGGTGGAGGCGGGTCATTTCCGTGGAAGGCTTGAGGCTTTTCCATTCCTCGGAATCCTCGGTGTCCAGCAAGTCGTTCCACAGCTTGTTCACCAGCTCGATGCCGAGTGGGATGTGCCCTAACATTTCTCCATGGATGCTGTGGATCTGGGCGAAGCCGTCTTCCGGATAGGAGTTTTCCCAAAGCTTGCCGCAGTCGTGGAAAAGGACGCCAGCAAGGAGAAGATCCCGGTTGAGTTCAGGGTAAACGGGGCACAGCGCCTCGGCGGAGCGCATCATCTGGGCGACATGCTCGACGAGGCCACCCCGACGGGCGTGGTGATTCTTTTTCGCGGCGGCAGTGCGGCGGAACCGGTCGCCTAACTGAGTCAGAAAATGCGCGCAAAGCCCGTGGAGCCGCGGATCTTCCAGTGAGTCACAGAGGCGGCGGATTTCCGCGAAGTCGCGGTCTTGTTTTTCCCGTGTCTCGGGATCGCCTGCTAGAAAATCCGCGATGGCGGTTTCATCGAGATTGAACCATGCGATGTGGTTCGGATTGACGCCGTATTGGTTCTGCGTCCACTCGCCTTCGAGGCGGACGACGGTGTTGTCCGCTAGATTTTCGGCGGCGGAATACAGCGCCGAGTCCGACCAGATTTTCAGGGATAAATTTCCCGTGGCGTCGGCGAAAACCAGCTCGAAATAGGGCTTTCCGCCTTTGGTGGTGCGGGTGGCACGGGATTGGAGTTGGGCGTGGATCGCGGCGACGATTGGGATTTCACCGGATTGTTCTTTGACGGCGGCAATGGTGATGGGGCTCACGCAGGCGAGGATGGCAAGGCGGCGGCGGCATGTCACGTCCTGAGCGCGGGCAGGCACACTCGGAAAGTGGCACCCGCGCCGGGAACGCTCTCAACCTCAACGGTCCCGTGGTGATTTTCCACAATCGCTTGGACGATCGCTAGCCCCAGACCGGAGTGGCCACTCGCCGGACCGCGGGCAGGATCGACACGATAAAAGCGATCAAACAAGCGCGGCAAATGATCAGCTGAAATACCCGGGCCGTGATCGGCGACTTCGAGAAGGACGTGTTGATCGTTAGAAGAAACACTGACTTTCGCCTCGCCTCCAGTCGCTTGGTGGTGGATGGCGTTGGAAATCAGATTGCCGACCACGATGGAGAGCGCATTCGGATCGGCGAGGCAGCGGGCGGTTTGAAAATTGGATAGAATACGGATGCCATGCTGGTCGGCGAGAGGTTGCAGGAGCTGGATGGAGTCTGAAACGACTGCTGATAGATCGACCGTCTCACGGCGGGTCTCCGGGCTACCATCCTGGCGGGCTAGCAGCAGGAGCGACTCGACGAGCGAGCGCATCCGCATGGCGGCGTGGCTGCAATTGGCAATGATTTCCTGATACTCCCCAGAAGACCGCTCGCGCTTCAGGCCGCGAGAAGTTTCGGAGAGGATGACGGTCAGTGGGGTCCGGAGTTCATGTGAGGCATCGGCGGTGAATTCTTGCTGCCGCTGGATGGCTGCGGCCAGACGGTCGAAGGTGTCGTTGAGCACTTGGCTAAGGCGACTGAGTTCGTTGTCCGTGTCCTCGATGTCGATGCGTTCGGAAAGTTTTCCACCCGCGATCCTGGAAGCGGTCTGGCTGATCGCGTCGATCGGCTGGATCGCACGGCCGGCTAGCCACCACCCGCCGAGCAGGCCTAACAACCATAGCAAGGCGCCGCTGCCCGTGATCTGCCAACCGAGCCGATAGAGTGCCGCGCGGTCCGCGGAAATGTCCCGCCCGACCACACCGCGAAAGCCTCGAGGGCCGCCGTGGACGAGTTCGCGATAATTTCCCCGCGTCCGGGGTTGGGCCTCGAGATCGGTGGCGAAATCTTTGGGAAAATCGAGATTTCCAGGGGCGTTGGCAGAGCGGAAAAGCGTTTGCCCATTGCCGTCCCAAAAGACGAGGTAACTGCTATCCAAGGCTTCTGGATCAAAGAGATCGCGCATTTCCAAGGGAAATTGCGAGGGATCGTCGAGGCCGAGAAAACGATCACGGATTTCAGCGGTCGGCGGAGGACGATCATCCTTTTTCCTCCCGCCAGGCATCTCCCAAAAACTTTTCATAAATGCCCGTTCGAAAGTTGCCAACTCCCGATCAATCCGCTCCCGCCGATCCTCCGCAGCGAGGCGATAGGCAAGCACACACAGCGCGACGATGACCCCCAGTAGAATGAGCGCGTGCCAAAGCTGGAGCCGCCACCGGACCGAATGGATGAGATTATTCAATCGCATAGCCGTGTCCCCGCCGGGTGGTGATGAAGTCTGGACCAAGTTTCTTGCGGACGTTGGAAACGTGGACGTCGAGCAGGTTGGAAAGCGTGTCGTCGTCCTCGTCGAAGAGATGTTCGTAGAGCTCGCTGCGGCTCACGACATGGCTGCGGTGGAGGGCCAGATACTCCACGAGCGAATACTCCCGGGCTGTTAGTAAAATTTCCCTGCCGTGATGACTGACCATGCGGGCAGCGGTATCGATGAGCACCTCACCGATTTCTATCAGGTTAGAGGCTTGACCGGAACTGCGGCGGATCAGGGCCCGGATTCGAGCAAGCAGCTCGTCACTATCAAAGGGTTTTGTTAGATAGTCGTCCGCGCCGGCGTTGAGTCCACGGATTCGGTCCGGGACAGCATCGCGTGCAGTGAGCATGAGGACCGGCGTCGCCTTGAGCGGGCGCAGGCGGCGGAGGACCTCCCAGCCATCAAAGATCGGCAGCATCCCGTCGAGGACGATGCAGTCGTAGTCGAACTCGGTCGCCTTGAAGAGTCCAGCCTCGCCATCGCTTGCAGTATCTACGGCGTAGTTCTCTTCACGCAGGCCCGCGGTGAGACTGCGGAGGAGAAACTGGTCGTCTTCAATCAGGAGAAGGCGCATGGGGAAGAGGTTGAGAGTTTAGGGTTGAGAGTTAAGGGAAAGAGGAAGAGTGGACCAAGGCTGATATTTTCTAACTCTCAACACTGAACCCTAAACTCTTAACCTACTCATGTCTGAGAGCATCAATCGGATCAAGCCCCGCAGCACGGCGGGCGGGCATGAAGCCGAAGATAATGCCGATAGCGGCGGAGAAGACGAACGCGATGATGTTGATTTTCGGATCGAAAAGGAACGGAGCGCCCACCACCTCGGCGAGTGTGGTGCATAGGCCGTAGGCAAGGGCGATGCCAGTCACCCCGCCGATGCAGGAAAGCGTCACCGCCTCGACCAGGAACTGCAGCAGCACTTCCCGCGCCCGCGCGCCGATCGCGAGGCGGATGCCGATCTCGCGGGTGCGCTCGGTGACGGAAACGAGCATGATGTTCATGATACCGATGCCGCCGACGAGCAGGCTGACGCCGGCCACCGCTCCTAACAGCGACGTCATCACCTTGGTGCTGGAGCTGATCACTTCGGCGAGTTGCTGCGAATCGAAGACGTTGAAGTTGTCCTGCTCGTTGGCCGTGATTTTGCGGCGCTCCCGCATCAGCGCGGCGACGTCCGCAACGATGTACGCGCTTGGGTAGTCCTGTTGCCCGGAGATCATCACCTGGTTGAAATTCTTGCCGCCCTGGCGGCCGGAAAGGCGGCGGACGATGGTGGTGTAGGGCGTTATCATGTTGTCGTCCAAATCATCGCCGAAGCCGCCCTGCCCTTTCGCACCGGTCACTCCAATGACTTCGAGCGTGATATTCTTCACCCGGACTTTGGAGCCGACGGGGTCCACGCCTGCGCCAAAAAGTTCCTTGCGGATGGTTTCTCCGATGACGCAAACGGGAGCCGACTCTTCCACCTCGGCTTCCGTGAAAAAACGGCCGGTGCTGACAGTCCAGTTCCCGATCGAAAAATAATTGGGCGTGGTGCCCTGAACATCGTAGGTCCGGCTTTCTTCCTGATAGACCACCAGCGCGTTGTTGGAAACGAAAGGAGCGACGGAAGCGATGCCGGGCACTTGAGCGCGGACGGCATCGACATCTTGCAGGCTGAACATCTGCGCGCCGCCTCCCCCCCCGAAGCCTTGGCCCGGACGGAGCACGAGCAGGTTGTTGCCCATTTTGGAAATGTTTTGCTTCACCATCTCGGTGGCACCGCGGCCGAGGGTGACCATGGTGATGACGGCGGCCACGCCGATGACGATCCCGATGACGGTTAGAAACGAGCGCATCAGATTTCGCCGGATTTCCCGGATGGCGATGAGCAGCGCGTTGAAGGTCATTGCAATCATAGCAGAAATCTAGCGGGTGATGATGTCGTCGGAAATCAGGCCGTCGCGGACGTGGATGATGCGACGGGCGCAGGCGGCCACCTCGTCCTCATGGGTGACCATGATGATGGAAATGCCGCGATCTGAGTTAAGCTTGCGGAGAAGGTCCATGATCTCGACGGTGGTTTTCGAATCCAGATTGCCGGTCGGTTCGTCGGCGAAAAGCGTGTCCGGTTTTGTGACGATCGCGCGGGCGATGGCAACGCGCTGTTGCTGGCCGCCGGAGAGCTCTGCGGGGGTGTTGCGCTCCTTGTCCGACAAGCTGACCTGGGCCAGCGCTTCACGGGCCATCTCGTGGCGTTGCTTCCTGGTGTAGCCGCGGTAGAGCAGCGGAAGCTCCACGTTTTCGAGTGCAGAAGTGCGGGCCAGCAGATTGAAACCTTGGAAAATAAATCCCAACGCATGTCGGCGGAGCAAGGATCGCTGGTCCTTGTTGAGATGCTCCACTGCGATTCCCTTGAAGAAATAGGAGCCGTCGGTGGGGGTGTCGAGGCAGCCTAGCAGATTCATCAGCGTGGATTTCCCGGAACCGCTGGGTCCCATGACAGCGACGAATTCCCCGCGGTCGATGGTGAGGTCCACGCCGCGAAGGGCAAAAAATGCGGCGTCGCCCGTGCCGTAGCGTTTGGTGAGGCCTTGGAGCTGGATGAGCTTTTCGGCGTTCATTCGGTCTTCGGTGGCTTGATGCTGATGATGAGCGGAGTGCCCGTGGTTAGATCGCCGCCGGTGATCTCCGTAATACGCCCGTCGGTGATGCCGGGAGTAACCTTGACTTCAACAGGTTCGCCGTCCTTTAAAATCCAGACCTTGGGAGTCGAATCTGAGGAACCCGCCTTCGCCGGCGGTGCCCCGCGCCAGCGTCGGCCACCACCCGGCGAGAGGCTCTGGACGAGGGTACGCTTGGTTGCGTCCGGCTTACCGATGGCAGCGGCGGCAACGGGGTCAAAGCGGAGGGCCGCATTTGGCACGACCAGGATATCCCGCTTGTCCACAATGGCAATGTCCACGGTGGCGGTCATGCCGGGGCGGAGCGAGAGGTCCTCGTTAGTCACTTCCAACTCGGTGCTGTAAGTGACTACAGCGCTGGCGGCAGAGGCCCCTTCCTTAACAGTGGCGCCCGTTCCCACGGCGCCGAAAGCCACTTTCTTAACCTTCGCGGTGTAGTTGCGGCTCGGCCAGGCATCGACGCTGAACGTTGCGGTCTGGCCGGCTTCGATGCGGCCGATATCGGCTTCGGAGACGTTGACGAGAAGTTCCATTTTTTTCAAATCCTCGGCGATGGTGAAAAGCGTGGGCGCGGTGAAGGAGGCGGCGACCGTCTGGCCGGCCTCGATGGAACGCGCCAACACGATGCCATCGACAGGCGAGCGGATGATGGTTTTCGCCTGATCGCTCTCGAAGGCACGGACATCCGCCTCCGCTCCGGTCACTGCTGCTTGGGCACTTTCCAAATCCGCAATGGAACGAGCCACCGTGGCTCGTGAGGTTTCCATGGTGGCGCGGGACGGAGTTTTCCCGCCGCTGAGGTCGAGGAGTTCTTCTTGGCGACCGAGGGCTGCCTTACTTTCCGCCAAGGTGGCCTCTGCTTGGCTGACCCGGGCCTTGGCGGCGAGCAGGGTGGCGCGGCTGCGCTCCGTCTGCTGGTCAAGCTTGGAGGTGTCCAGCTTGGCAAGGGTCTGGCCTTTTTTCACCTGATCGTTGGTATCCACCAGCACTTCCTTGGCGGTTCCGGAGAGCTCGCTACCGACAATGATCTGATTCGTAGGAGCCAGGTTGCCTGCGGCGGTGACGATGAGCGAAATCCGCCCGATTTTGGACTCCTCCGTCTGAAAGTTCGCCTTCTTCTCACGATCCCTGCTACGAACCAGGAAATAGTAATAGGCAGGAGCTGCTAGCAGGGCCAAAGCGATGAGTATAAAAATCCATTTCCTCACTGGGCGCGAAGCCCCGCTGGCTACGATGGTGGCGAGATCTTCTGATGAATCGGGCAATGTCATTGAATTTGATGGATGTTAGAAAATGGCTTCAAGAACCGGACGACCAGCCGCCGCCTAGGGCTTTATAAAGCTGAATGTAGGCAATGGTACGGCTGGCCCGGACGTTGAAAAGGCTGTCTTCAAGGCCGAGCAGCGAGCGCTGCGATTCGAGAACGGTTAGAATGTCGGTGACCCCCGCCTGATAATTTTGCCGGGCGAGCGTATCGGCCTCACGAGCAGCGGCAGTGGCTTTTTCCAAAATCTCCAGCCGTTCGGTGGTGCGGCGGCAGGCGATGAGCGCATCCTCGACCTCCGACAGTGCGGTTAGAACGGTGGAGCGATAGGTCTGATAGGTCTGTTCTTCCGACGCGCTGCTCGCCTCGATGTTCGCCCGGATGCGACCGGCGTCGAAGATCGGGCTGGTGATTCCGGCAGCGATCCCGGTAGCGGCGGATTCCGGGTTGAAAAGTCTTCCCGCGCCGACCGTGTTAAGCCCGAGGGAGCCTGAAAGACTGAGAGAAGGGAAACGCTCGGCATCGGTCGCGCGGATGTTTGCAGCGGCGGCAAGAAGCTGATAGCCTGCCACGCGGACATCCGGGCGTTGGCGAATGGTATCCGCAGGAATTCCGACGGCGAGGTTACGGGCGGGATTGGGGATGGATTTTTTCCCGGAGGACAGGAGGCCGTCGAGACTGCCGGGAGTTTTTCCTGATAGAAGCGCGAGCAAATTGCGGGCCTGCCCGATGGATTGCTCGAGTGACGGGACTGCGGCCCGCGCTTGTTCAAGGCTGCTCAGGGATTGGCTGGATTCCAGCGAGTCCGCCTCGCCTGACTGGGTGCGCCACTGGGCGAGTTGGTTGGTTTCCTCGCGGGTTTTGAGGGTGCGGTGAAGCGTTTCAAGGCTCGCTTCATCCACCCGGAGATTGGTGTAAGCGATGGCGATTTCCGAGGCGAGGGCAGCCTGGACGGAATGAAAATTTTCCTCGCTTGCCCCCACGGTTGCGGCTGCGGCTTCGACCGAGCTGCGATTTTTCCCGAAGAGATCGACTTCCCAAGAAGCACTGAGTCCCGCAGAGTTGGAGGTGCTTGAATTTTTCCCGAAGCCATCGTTCTTGGATTCACTGGTGCTCGTATTTGCCGAGCCGCTCAAGGAGGGAAACAGCGAGGCGGCAGCGGCATTCCGTTGGGCGCGGGATTCACGGATGCGGGCGGACGCGGAAGCCACGTCCGGGCTGTTTGCCAGCGCGTCCGAGATGACACGGTTCAAGGTAGGATCGTCGAACCGTTTCCACCAACGCGCGAGATCCCGGGAAGGTGAAGCCACAGGAAAGGCCGCCGCATTTTTCCAATCCGCAGGTAAGGGGAGTTCTCGATGGGGAATTAAGGAACTGACTCCGCAGGCGCTCAGCCCAAGAATGGCCAAGCCGGGAAACAAGAGAAAACTGGTGGATTTCATGAAGAAGCTGGCGGAACCCTACCCGTCTGAACCTTTAGAAAAGGTGAAGAGTTTAATTTCTTCCGGTCAGAGCCGCGCATCATACGCCCCAATGGCCAAGAAACTTGCCCGCACTGCGGAAAAACATCACTGCCCGGCAGGAACCTGCTAGATCGGAAATTTTGCCGATCCTTGACGTGCTGGGGCGGGTGGATTGGAATGCGGCGTTAAAATTTCATGTCCATGACGCGGTCGCCACTTTACCTCAGTTTCGGGATGCCCAAGTCCGGCAGTACGTTGGCGTTTGAGCTGACGCGGACGCTGTTGGAGCTGGCGGGTGTCTCGCAAGACCGACTTGCGGAGGACCTAACAAGCCCCTCGAATTTTGTTCACAAGCTCGATGGTGCTGCCTTCCGCAAACTGCTGGACGAATCCAAAAACTCGCCCGGCCCGCGGGTGATTAAGACCCATTCGCGGCTTTTTCCGCGAGTGGAAACTGCCTTGGAACGCGGGACAGTGATGGGTCATGCGGTCTGCCGTGACCCGCGCGACATGGCACTCTCCATGCTGGATGCGGCCCAAGAAGGCCGGGCGTGGGGCACCAGTCAGGACGGTATCTATCAGACGGTGGCGGCCACGGAAAAGCGCCTGCACGCCAGTATCCGCTTGTTTCAAAAATGGGCGGCAACTCCTAACGTAATGGTCATCCGTTACGAGCGCCTGGCCTTCGACACGGAGAGTGTGGCGGCGGAGATTGCCGCGCAACTCGGGATCACGGTGGACATTTCAAAAGCGGTGGAAATCGCGACGGGCTCCAAGTTCACTCAGTTTAACCGAGGCCAATCGCAACGCTGGAAAACCGAAATGGCCGCCGCTGACGTGCAGCGTCTTGAGGTGGAGTTTAAAGACTACATCGAGGCATATTGCCAGGATGTTCCAGTGGAAATCAAAACGCGAAAGCCCCGTGCCGGGTGGTTCTCCAGATGGTTTGCTAGAAAGAGGTAACGATTCTGGTGGTAGATCCGCATCCATCGGGGAGCCCCTGCGCCCTCGCAGATGGCTTTTGGCGCCATCGCCAAAAACTGCGCCGCTTGTCCTTCAACGCAAGCCTTAAGCGAGGGCGCCTCAGACCACACGCGAGGCGCGTGCGCTCCCCATTGAGTTAGAAATCCAGATAGATTTCCGTCCGGCGGTTGGCCCGGCGTCCTTCGGGATTATCGCCGCCGGTTTCCGTGACATTTGGGCGACGTGGCTGGCTATCCCCTTTACCCACGGTGACGATCTGGCTGGCGGATACTCCGGCCTTGGTGAGAAAATCCCGGACCACGTCGGCACGGCGGGAAGAGAGATGATCGTTGTAATCCTTGGTCCCGAGAGCATCGGTATGGCCACTGAGAGTGATTTTTTTACCCGGATCGGCCCGCAGGATGAGGCTGACGATTTCTAACTGCCGCCGGGTGCGCGGGTTCATTTCGTCTTGGTCGAACTCGAAATAAAGCGCAAGCGTGTCTCCGCCAGCGGGGTTCTTGACGAGTGGAGAATAGTAGAGATCGCCTCCAGCCACGCGACGGGCGTAGTCGGCAAGCATTTGGTTGAGATTGATTTCCGAGACGATCCAGTTAGAAGGCGCGGGAGGTTGTTTGAGGGTCATCGCGAACTCGGCGCTCTGGGTGCCATCGATGGTTTCGACGTTGGCAAGATAGCCGACGGTATCCGCCCGTTGAAACATGGAGCGCAGACCCTTGTTGGTGCGGAGGCGATAGTTGCCTTCCTCAAAAAGGATGCATAGCCCGGCAATTTTCGCGTCCGAGACTGTCGTTGGATCGACGAAGGCGCGGGCAAATTCAAAGTCCTGCTTCAAGACCGCTTGGAGAAACGCATCCGCCACGCCTAGGGAATCCGCGAAGACCGCTTTCGGAATCGCCTCATCCGGGCCCGGCGGCAAGGTGATTTTTTCCACGGACCATTTTCCGTTATTCTTACGAAGATCTAGAAAAATGTGGTCGCGCCCCGGAGTCTGTCCTTCTAATTCTAACGCCCAGCGGGAGCGCAGGTTCAATTCCATTTCCCCGACTTCGCGGACCCCGTCGGGCTGATGGACGCGGATGGGGCTGGCGGAAAGCGCCTTGAGCTTCGCGACTGTTTGAGAATCCAGCGCATCCTTGCCGATCAGGCGGCCTACCTTCGCGAGGTCCCCCGCTTCCAGGGCTTTGGCGATCTGTGCGACGAGGACGCCGGGATCGACCGTCGCAAAACCGATTCCGAGGTCGGCAAGCACGGTGGCCGGATCTTCTGGCGCGGACGGCTCGGTAAGACTGGGAATTCGCGGGGGAACCGGGCGACTGACAGCAGACGCAGGCGGAACTAACGGAGCGTTAGATTTTACTCCGGGTTTGAGAATGAGCAGGACCAATGCTGCCACCGCGAGCGCGGCTGCGAGGCTAAGGAAAAAGTAGGGAAGCTTGGAACGTTGCATGGGAGACAGGAATTAAAAACGCGGCTGCGGTCGGGTAAATTTCAGCATTCCCGGATCATTCTTTTCGAGGAATCGCCGGTAAATTCACGCTGATCACTTGGCCCTCGCGGATGAGTTGGAGACTGGTGTCCTGCACGGCGGCAGAGGCGGAGAGATGGAGGAAAAACTCGTTGGCCCCGGCAATCCGCGTGTTGTTCACCGCAAGGATGAGATCGCCCGCTTTCACCTGATCTGTCGCAAGGCCGTTAGCCGTGATGCCAGCCACGACAACTCCGGTGAACCCTTGCCGGCGCTCGGGTATAGACAATTCTCGGACTTGAATGCCGAGTGCCTGAAGGACTTCCTCGGGATCATGGGTTTTGCCTTGCGAGGCAGGATCACCAGCTTGGGTCGCCGCAGTAGCCGCGCCGCTCTCGGTGATGATGGCTTTGAGTTGCAATGGTTTCCCTGTGCGCCAGACATCAAGGGTGATCGCATCGCCGACTTTCGTGCGTTGAACGAGCGAGAAAAGCTGCGCCGAGGTGTGGATTTTCTCGTCATTCACCGCCCGGACGACATCCCAAGGTTGCAGCCCGGCGAGTTCCGCGGGCGAGCCGGGGGAAATTCCCATCACTGCCGCACCGTTTTCCTCCTGATAGCCCAAGGCCGAGCGGACGGCCGCATCCATGTCGCGCATTTGCACCCCGAGGAAGCCACGAATCGGGCGACCGCGCTCGAGGATTTGAAAAAGGGCGTCTTTCACATCGTTCGAAGGAATCGAAAACCCGACCCCTTGAAAGCCAGGGTTCTGTTTGTCCGGGGAAAATATGGCGACGTTGATGCCGATGATTTCTCCGCGCAGGTTGACAAGAGGACCACCGGAATTTCCCGGATTGATCGCCGCATCCGTCTGGAAAAGATCCCGCTGGTTATCCGATAGCGAGCGCTCCTTGGCGGAAATGATCCCCTGCGTAACCGTCTCACCAAGGCCGAAGGGATTTCCCACCGCTAGGACGATCTGGCCGACCTTGGCCTGTGAGGAATCACCCATTTTGAGCGGAGTGAAAGTTTCCTTCGCATCGATTTTCAAAACCGCGATGTCTAACAATGTGTCCTCGCCGATCAAGTGGGCGGTGTAGGTTTTCCCCCCGTGCAGCGTTACCTGGATTTTCTGTTGGCCAGCGATCACATGATGGTTGGTCATCACATGGCCTTCGCTGGTGACGATTACGCCGGAACCTTGGCCCTGGGTCGGATAGTTTCGGACGCGGGTGCGGCCCCAGACGTCGAGAAGCTGTTCGCTGCGGACGCCGGCGGTGTCGATGCTGACGACCGAGGGGACGACCGCTTCGGTGAGGCGGGCGTATTCGTTGTTGAGGCGGGAGAGGAGTTCCACATCGCCCACGTCAAGTGGGGCCTTGTCGGGAAGAGTGAAGGCCTCCGGGTGAAATTGGCCGGTTTTTTTCAAAAAGCCGGGGATTAAACTCCGCAAATCCCCGCCGGAGCGCCAGGTCCTAAGCGCGGCGACGGCGATGAATGCGGTGACAAAAACAGCGACAAGCGCCAGCAAACGACGGAAAGCGGGATTCATAAATGGGTGGGTGACGCGCGAAACCATGGCCGCAGAATCGCGAAGATCCAAGCGCGGAAACGTGCTACACTGCCCACGGCGGGCGCGAAAATTTTTATTCTTCAGTCTTGGCCCCGAGGGCAGGATTTGAGATGAAGTCACTTATGCGAGCGCCCATTCTCCTTGTTTGTTCGGTGTTTATTCTCAACTGCGTGCACGCGGAGCGTCTATCAGACGCAGACCGCGAGACATTGTTAGGCAATTTGGATAAAATCCGCGAGACTTCGGATTCCAAGGTAGATGCGAAATTCCGCGTTGCCCTCGCTGCCTTCAAGAATGCCGTCGTAAGCGATGAAGCGGCGATGGAACTCTATCTGAATTGCATTGACCGGGTGAATTTCCAAGAACAGCAAAAGAAAGCGGCAGATTTCCGAGAGTGGAAACACAAAGAAGCAGACAAGCTCGCCGATCCCGGTCTGCCCCTCGCTCTGCGCCACCAACTCCGCTGGTTCATCCTCACGCTCCAAGCCACTTCGGAAACCGCCAACCGCGCCAAACTCGCTGCCGAGGCTCAGGAAATCGTCGATGCGATTTTTCGCGATCCCGAGAAACTTAAAAACCAAGAAGGCCTACTCGGCCAATCCGTTACCGCCACCGTCTTTGCTAGAGCTTATGACATCAACCACGTAAAAATCGAAAACTGGCCGATGTCGCCAGTTCAACTTGATACCATCTACGATGAAATTCTCCTGCCACCCTATCGGAATCCCGCGCATGTAGCAGATTTGCGGGCGGGTTGGATCAAACGGATCCAGCAAGAAGGAGCGAAAGTTGAGCATTGGAAAGGGAATTTCCACGAGGATAAAAAGGGCGCGATTGCTACGACCCCACAATCCCCGGAATACGAAAAATTTCTTGAATTCACCCAGCCCAAGCTTCAGTGGGATATGGAGGTCGATCTCTTCCACAACGGCGACGAAAGTGGTGCCTCCGTCCGGATGCTCGCCCATCTGGAGAAGCACATCACCCACCCTTCTGTGCGAGATTGGAGCGATCAATTTCGATTACTTCTTAAGCCCGAGCCTTTGGCCACCCCGCCCAAAGCGGAAGTGGAGAAGGCACCGTGAGGCTGGCAAAGAGCGGAATGGAATGTTCGCGCTCCAATTTGAACTTGCACGGACCGGGCACCGCCTGAAAATCTGCGGGCGTGATTTCTCCGGGGGCTGTAATCGCATCGGTGCTGCCGGTGTATTTGATAATCGTGGCGGGCGCGGTGCTGCGGAAGGCGGGCGTGATCCGGCAGGAGCATGATGCGGGGATCTTGCAGTTGATCTTTCTGGTGATGCTGCCGTGCTTCATCCTGGATAAAATTCTGGGTAGCGAAGTGCTGCGGAGCGGGCCGGTGGTGCTTTGGTCGATCGGGCTGGGATACGGGTTGATCGTGGTGGGGATTTTGCTCGGGCTGTTAGTCGGAAGGCTGATAGGGCTGGAACATGGGACGGGGATGCGGACTTTCGCGCTGAGCGCGGGGTGCCAGAATTTCGGGTTCACGGCGGCTCCGGTGGTAGAGAGTTTGTGGGGAACGGGGGCGCTGGCATTGCTGTTCGTCCATAACATCGGCGTGGAGACGGCGGTGTGGTCGGTGGGGGTGATGATGATGAGCGGGGAACGCGGGGTGCCGTGGAAGCGGTTGGTCAACGGGCCGGTGATCGCGGTGACGATCGGTCTAATGCTGGTGGCACTTCGGCTGGATCATCAGGTGACGGGAGCGGTGAGGAAGGCGATGTCGCTGGTGGGTGTGGGGGCATTTCCAATGGCAATCCTGATCACGGGTTGCTCGATGATGGAGCTGGTGGGTGAGGAGCGGCCTAACTGGCGGGTGATCGTAGGCTCGGCCTTGGTGCGACTGGTGCTGGCTCCGGCCGCGATTTTATGCGCGGCGAAGTATTGTCCGATATCGACGGAACTGCGGCAGGTGATGGTGGTGCAGGCAGCGATGCCTGCGGGAATGTCGGCCATTTTGTTAGCCCGGATGTATGGTGGACGTCCTGCGGTGGCGGTGCAGGTAGTGATCGCGACCACGGTGTTGAGCTTACTAACGGTGCCGTGGATTATTACCTGGGGCAGTGCGTGGATGGGCCTGAAGCCGATGGTGCCGTAAGTCAGGGAGGAAACCAAAGATGGGTTACCCTCCACGGGGCGTCGTTCAAACAGTTAGCAGGTAGCGGCGAGGCACTGCAGGCCGTTTCGATCCATTGTGCTTCCTCTGGCCTAATTTTTTCCAGTCTTCGCCTTCAGGCGCGCTTCCAGATCTGCCCATTGACTG
>JANYFB010000221.1 GCA_025362955.1 Akkermansiaceae bacterium | reverse complement strand
CTGCAACCTCGATCTGCTTGTCCACGTCGTCACGGAGGTTCTCGATGATGTAGTCTTGGCGATCGGGGGTGTTCTTGCCCATGAAGAAGGCTAACAACTCCTTCACGCCTTTGCCCTCCTCGTATTCCACATGGTCGAGGCGCATGTCAGGGCCGATCATGAAGCTGAACTCGTCGGGGGAAATTTCTCCGAGGCCTTTGAAGCGGGTGATCTCGGCGGCTTTACCGAGTTTCGCCATGGCTTTTTTGCGCTCGTCGTCGTCATAGCAATAGATTGTTTCCTTCTTGTTGCGGACGCGGAACAGTGGGGTTTGTAGGATCCAGAGATGGCCGTCGCGGATCATTTCCGGGAAGAACTGGAGGAAGAATGTTAGAAGGAGAAGGCGGATGTGCATGCCGTCCACGTCGGCATCGGTGGCGATGACGACTTTGTTATATCTCAAGTACTCGATACCGTCCTCGATGTTGAGCGCGGCTTGAAGCAGGGCGAATTCCTCGTTTTCATATACAATCTTGCGCGGCAATGCGTAGGTGTTGAGCGGCTTGCCCCGGAGCGAAAAGACGGCCTGGGTTTCCACGTCGCGGCTCTTGGTGATGGAGCCGGAGGCCGAGTCGCCCTCGGTGATGAAGAGCGTGGATTCCTCGCGGCGCTTGTGTTTGCTGTCGTAGCGGACGCGGCAGTCACGGAGCTTTTTGTTATGAACCTTCGCCTGCTTCGAACGTTCTCTAGCAAGTTTTTGGATGCCTTTTAAATCCTTCCGCTCGCGCTCGGCGGAAAGGATGCGCTTCTGGATCGCCTCGGCCGTTTGCGGGTGTTTGTGAAGGTAGTTGTCGAGATTCGTCTTGAGGAAATTCCCGATGAAGGTGCGGAGCGATTCTCCATCCGGCGCGATGCCGGCGGAACCAAGTTTGGTTTTCGTCTGGGATTCGAAAACCGGTTCCATAATTCTAACGCAAACTGCGGCTTCGATGCCCGCGCGGATGTCGGACGGCTCGTATTGTTTTTTGAAAAAGCCACGAATTACCGCGACTAATGCCTCTCGAAATGCCGTTAGATGAGTCCCGCCCTGCGACGTGTTCTGGCCATTGACAAAAGTATAGTATTCCTCACCGCTCTCGGGCGTGTGGGTGAAGGCGATTTCAATATCCTTACCCACAAGATGGATCGGCGGATAGAGTGCCTCATTTTCCATTTCTTCGCGGAGCAGGTCTAGCAGGCCATCCTTCGAGCGGAACTTCTTGCCGTTGAAATTGATGGTCAGCGCCGGATTCAGATAGGAATAATACCGGCACATTTTCTCGACGAACTGCTCCTTGTATTTCGCCTTGGCAGGAAAAATCGTGCGGTCGAGTTCGAAGGCGAGGCGGGTGCCGTTCACCCCGTCGTCGCGGCGGGGATTTTTCATATCCAGCGTGAGCATTCCTTTGGAAAATTCGAGCGCCTTGGTTTCGCCATCGCGCCAGGCTTGGATTTCAAAGAAGTTAGACAGCGCGTTGACCGCCTTGATGCCCACGCCGTTAAGGCCCACGGATTTCTTGAACGCCTCGCTGTCATACTTCGCGCCCGTGTTGATCATCGCAGCGCAGTCGAAGAGTTTTCCTAACGGAATCCCCCGTCCGAAGTCACGCACTTCCACGCGGCCCTCCTCGTCGATTTCCACGCGCACCTCCTTGCCGTAGCCCATGATGTGCTCGTCGATGGAGTTATCCACCGCTTCCTTGAGCAGGATGTAGAGGCCGTCGTCGGGAGAGGAGCCGTCGCCGAGCTTGCCGATGTACATACCGGGGCGCATGCGGATGTGTTCGCGCCAATCGAGTGATTTGATGTCGTCTTCGGTGTAGTCGGCAGGCATGGGTAAATTCGTTTCGGAAGTCTTAAACGGTTGCCGCAGCGGGTGCAAGGGCGACGACGGTCCGGCACTCCCAAACTCACTGCGCGGTCCCGCCGCCATCCACTGGGAGTATCGCTCCGGTGATGAATTTATTTTCCGCAAGAGCAAGAACGGCGTGGGCGATTTCCTCGGAAGTGCCGAGACGGCCAACCGGATGCATGGAGGAGACCAGTCGCGCTGTGGATTATTCTCGGTTTGCTCGGTGGCAACGAAGAGGACGAACCGGAATAAATGTCTCGGGGATTCCTCCCATCGTTATGAAACACCACCTTTATCTTCCCTGCCTCACTGTGGCGACCGCTCTGCTCGCCATTTCAACCGCCGCCTGCCAACCCCAGGCACGGACTACGAACCCCGTGGCGGTCGGAACGGTGATTTGGAGCCGGGATTATGATGCCGCGCTGGCGACGGCGAAATCCTCGGGCAAGCCGGTTTTCCTGCTGTTTCAGGAAGTCCCCGGCTGCGCGGGCTGCCAGCAATTCGGGCGGGATGTCCTGAGCGACGCGGGAGTGGTGAAAATGATTCAGGAAAATTTCATCCCCTTGCTGATACCTAACAATAGCCCCGGTAAGGATGCTAAAGTGCTCGAGCATTTTAACGAACCGGCATGGAACTATCAGGTCGTGCGCTTCCTTGATGCCGATGGGCACGATCTAATCCCAAGAAAGGATCACGTCTGGGACGCTTCCGAGCTGACCAAGCGGATGGCGCTCGCGCTTGAGAAAGCCGGACCCGCAAAAAAACCAACAACTAACATCAAGAGGCTCGCATTTGCCCAATACTGTTTTTGGGAAGGCGAGAAAACCCTCGGAGGGTTCGACGGCGTGGTCCGCACGGAAGCGGGATTCATGGACGGAAATGAAGTAACGCTGGTGGACTATGATCCGGCGAAAATTTCGCAAGCTACCCTTACCAGAAAGGCGGCGGCTTCCGGTGTGGCGACGCGGGTTTACCCATCCCTGGACGGCTATCAAAAAGCCCCCGGGTCCGATCAAAAGCGCCAGCTACAGGGAACCAAATATTCACAACTCAGCCTCACTCCAGAACAGGCCACCAAGGTCAATGCCTTCGCTCGCACCGCTCCTGAAGTTGCTGAAGGCTATCTAACAGACTCCCAGCGGCGGACTTTGAAATAATTTCTATCAGCGACCCAGCAGCTTCTTGCACGGCCATGCGACCGCGCCGATCAACAGGCCACCCACCGCGCTGTAAATCCGGATCGGCACCCGCAGGATGTGGAACAACGGCACGCACGCTCTTTGCAGAGAGGGGCTACGGTCATAGAGAATGGAAAGCAACATGATGGCCGCGATCCCGATAAATTTCTGCAACGCGGTGAAATGGAGTTCCACCTGATAGAAATGCTGCCAGCTCATTTCCACCAGCAGGATCACCCCGACATAACCGATCAGCAGGAATGCCGTGTGCTGAAGGATGGGAAACTTCTCTATCAGCTTCAAACTGAAGGTGGCGAACAACAACAAAGTCAGCAGGCCCAAGCAGACCCCGAGGATGACGACCCACAAGAGCGGACTCATCGCCACGGCCGTTACCACGTTGTCCACGCTCAGGCTCAGGTCCATGATCTGGATCGCGATCACGGTGGCCCAAAAGGTGTGCGGCTTCGCGCGATGTGCCTCGCCCTCTCCTTCCCCTGCTTGGGCGAGTTCGCTAAAATGCTCGGCCATCAGGTGGATCAGATAGAACGCGCCGAGAAATTTCACCCACTCGTTGTGCATGATGAATCCTGCGAAAAACAACGCCACGATCCGGAACACATAGGCTCCAGCCAGCCCGAGGCGCAGGGCGGATTTTTTCTGGGTTTCCGGGAGTTGCGATGCCAGCGCGGCGATCGCCAGCATGTTGTCCACCGAAAGCAGCCCCTCGATGAGGATCAGGGAGACAATCACCGGAGCGGCTTCGCGGATTTGGTGCAGATATTCGGTAATCATGATTCAGGCAGAGCGATGCTGGAAATGCTTCTTCACCATCACCCTCGTGCGTCAGGACTGACGCTGTCAATAATCTTCGGACTTGGGATCAGGGCATCGCCATTTCAGAATTAAACCACAGATGAACAGGATTTACACAGATGGAAGAGGAAAGGTGGCTAGTTTTCTGATTTCAAATACGCGATCCAATGCCAAATTTACCTCTTCATCCTCTTATCTGCGTCCATCCTGTTCATCTGTGGTTGAAAAAATTCAAATGTAGATGCCCTGGACTTGGGATGCTCGTTGGCAATCGCTCCGACATAGAGTTTCCGGCGAGCATTTCTTGTTGAAATCGGTCGGTTAAAACTTCGGATCCTTCGGATTTCCGCCGGAGAGAATGTAAGCGAAGAGATCGAGAAGCTCATCCTTGTTGAGCGAATTGAGAAGGCCGGGCGGCATCATCGAAACCTTGAAAAGTTGGCGACCCTTGACGTTGGCGGCATCGATAGTCGTTAGAGCATCCGGCGCGAGGGCGCTGGTCATGACGAAAAGTTTGCCGTTTTCCTCGACGACGACGCGGCCCACGATGACGCCGCCGTCCTTGAGGTCGATTTGCTCACTCGGGTATTGATCGCTGATGACTTTCGAGGGCTCAACGATATTTTCCGCGAGATCGCGCACGCTGTAACGGTTTCCAGCGCCGGTTAGATCGGGGCCGCTATTGCCGCCCTCGCCGGTGAAGTGGTGGCAGTTGATGCAGAGGATGGAGGAAAACATCGCCTTGCCTTGCGCGAAGTTGCGTCCTTTCAGACCGTCCCTGGCGAGGGTGGCGATGTCATCCACGGTATAGTCCTTGCCGGGGCCTTTCGGCGCGACGAGGTTAGACGGGGCGGCGGCTGGCGCTTGTTTCGAAAGCTGGTCGAGGGAGGCGCGTTCGGCAGCATCGGGCACACAGTTCGCTAGAGACTCGCTGCGGATGTTGTTGAGGAAACCCTTGAAGCTGTTTCCACCGAGCCACTTGGAGGTGCGGGGGAACCAGGCGAAGAAGGATTTACGAAGCTCAGGCGTCCAGCCCGTTTTTGCTTCGCGGAGGGCGTAGGCGTAGGCGATCGCTTGTCGATTCGGGTGGCTTTCGTGCATTCCAGCGACGGCGGAGGCGTAGTGGTCGTTGCGGGACAGGACGGCGTCGCTGGCAATAGTGATGTCGGTATCCTTGGCGGTGTCTAGCAATGGGACGGTTTTGGCGACGATGCTGCGGGAGTCCAGATAGACTAACAGTGATACCAGCTCGCGATTGATGAGAGGATCGGCGTTAGGAAAAAGCGGATCGAAGCGTGCGCCGATTTTCTCACAAATGTCGGCAGCGGGTTTCCCCATGCGGGTGAAGACGAGTGCCCAAGCGCGGAGGTAGGGAAGCTGGAGGTCTTTCGGGAGTTTCGAGAAATCTAGCTTGCCGAGAGCGACGAAGAGTTTCGGCTGAAGGGCCTTATCCCCGACGCGGGCGAGCGCCACCAGTGCCTCGATGGCAGCCTGCGGATTACTTTCTGCTAGGGCTTGGTCCGCCCACTTCTCGGCGGGTTGGCGTTCGATGGCTTCCCTCGCGGCGAACCGAAGAAAGCGGTCCTTGCTAGAGAGCGATGGCCATGCCTTGGCGACGGCATCGGGACCGGTGCCGGGGAGTTGCAAAGTTTCTAACGATTGGCGGAGTTTCGCTCCGGGAGTCGGCTCGATTTTAGCGGCCGACGTGGTATTTTCCGCACCGGTGTAGGTCACCCGATAGAGTGCGGATTGGCTTTTGCGGCCACCGGTCGTGAAATACATGGCACCATCTTCGGGGCGGATGAGGGCGTCGGTGAATGGCATCGGCTTGCCGGAAATAAAATCTTCTTTTTCCGCCTTGAAGCTCGCCCCGTCCGGCTGGAAATGGATGGCCCACATGGTGCCGTAGGTCCAGTCTAGCGCGAACATCGCCCGCTGGTATTTCGCGGGAAATTTTGCCCCAGTGCCGAAGACGGTGCCCGTCGGTGAACCTGGGCCGATGTCCACTGCGGCGGGCAGGGAATCGACATAATAGCTCGGCCATCGGCCCGCTCCAGAGCGCCACCCATAGTCGCCGCCGCTCACGATGTGGTTGATCCGCGTGGGCACATACCAAGGTGAACCCATGTCCCATTCCATGTCCGAGTCGTAGGTGAAAAGCTCGCCATTTCTATCGAAGGCGAGGTCATAACAATTGCGGAAGCCGCCGGCGAAAAGCTCAACACGTTTGCCATCGGGATCGGTTTTACAAACGTAGCCGCCGGGCGCGAGGATGCCCTTGGCGTGGCCGTTGGCATCCCACATGCGGTTGAGCAGGTGGTCTTCTCCCATCGCGAAGGGGCGGGTGAAATCGAGGTTTTCCGGGATCTTGGTGTGGTTGCCGTTGACGAAGTAAATCGACTTTCCATCAGGTCCCAGGACGATGCCGTGGGTGCCGTGTTCGCTGCGGCCATCGCATTTCCTGAGATACTCGGCACTGTCGAATTGGTCGTCGCCGTTCGTATCCTTCAGCCGCCATAGGCCGGTGTCCGCCATCTCATTGTTCATCAGATAGAGACTGTCGAAGGCGTAGAGCAGGCCGTGAGCACCGCCTAGGGGCTTGCCATTCTTGCCGTTAGGCAGAGTGAGCGGCTCGACCTTCGGGGCATCGCTTTTTCCGAGAGCGGGCAGTGTGACGCGGAAGAGGCCGCCGTATTGGTCACTGGTGATGAGGCGGCCTTTATTGTCCTCCGTCATGGCCACCCACGAGCCTTGCTGGTCTTTCGGTACGGTATAAATTAATTCCACCTTGAAGCCGGGGGCCACCGCGATGGAGGTTCCCTCTGGTACCGGGGAGGAATCGTCATCGCCCTTGACTTCTAATGCGTTTTTCCACGGTCCTTCTCCGTATTTGGCGATCACCGTGGCGGGTTTGAAATCCGTGCTACCCGTCGCTGCGGCAGACCAATCCCCGCCAGTCTCGACGACCGCTTTTTTTCCATCCGCAGTTTCTAACTGAAGCGTCGCGACCAAGCCAGCAATTTCACCTTCGTTTTTCGCGTCGAAGCGGAGTTCGTTTTCGCCGACCTTGAGCTGCTTGGTTAGATCTGCCTTGGTGGCCTGGTTCCAATCGGGATTCTCCGCGACTTTGCTGCCGTTCAAATAGGCGGTCGCACCATTGTCGCAGGTGAAAAGGAGTTGCGCGGATTTCACGGCACTCTTCACGGTGAAAGTTTTGCGAAAAGTCGCGTTTTCACCGTTTTTCGCCTGAGGGTTCGTCCAGATCCACTGCGGTGCGGCTTCCAGCAGGATGGTGGAGCAGGCAAGGCCCATAGAGCAGGCGAAACTGGCGGAGAACAGGGAGCGTTTCATGAAAAATGTGGCAGGCGTCTGGGTTTGTGGAAAAAATGACTTTGCTTTCTACGGGAGGCGGTTCCGGATCTTATCATACAGTTGAAGGATAGCGACCTGCCTCGGGAATGGGTTGTTCCCCAGAAGACAGGCAACTTTTTCCGGGGAGATTCCCCACACTCTAACAAGAATTCGTTTGGCGAGTCCTTCACCGCGCTCGGTGACGATGAGGACGCGAGCACCAGCTTTTTCAAGATCCCACAGGTCTGTTTCGCCTGCCGGTTTCCAGCCCTGCCGGATCATCACGTTGAGAAAATGCTCGCGGTCATATCCCTCGGGAGAGTGAATCGCGATCTCCTCCGCCTGCCCGTGGTCTTTGGTTTTGCCGGTCCATCTCGATCTGAAAAAAATCACCCGGTTTCTCGCCCAAGCGCGGAGGCGAGGTTGGAGAAATTCCACAGCCTTGAGCGCGAGCTGGGGTTTCCATGAGTCAAATTTTTTCTCCAGTCCACGCAACGGCAGCATCCTGTTAGTGATGGCTTGATACCCTGCATCGCCCGTCGGTCCGTGATAAATAATCGAGTCTAACATCACCCGCACGGGGCCGCCACCATAGAGGAAGCCTTGCCAGCGGGCGTTCCCGCGTTTTGAAAATCGGGCGGGGTGCTTTTCTAGCAGCAAGTGTTCGGCCCTTCCATAGCCGAGTTGCTGGCGCAGAAATGTTCGGATCGAGGGGCGCCGCCAATGCCAGACGAAAGCCCCCGGCACGAAGCCGAGGCGCAATCCGGCATCCCTCAGACGCCAGCAAAAGTCCACATCGTCCCCCGCTGTATGAAATTGCGGATCAAAGCCGCTGATGGCGTGAAATGCCGCCTTCGTCACCGCTAAATTGCAGCCCGGCAGGTGTTCGGCCTCGACGTCGTCCAGCATGACATGGCTGGGTGCGCCGGGGGCGGCGCGGACGACCGCCTCCTGCCAGGTTCTCGGCTTTGGCGGTAAATTCGGCCCGCCCGCCGCAGCATAACGGCCTTGCTGAAACATTGGCCGCAGCCGAGCGATCCAATCCTGGTCCGGCTCACAATCGTCATCCGTGAAGGCCAGCACCTCGCCCTGCGCCGCCGCCGCTCCGGCATTTCGCGCGCGGCTCAAGCCTCCCGGTTCTAAACGTATCAACCTCACTCCGGGGAAATTTTTCTCTACAAAATCGCCGCTGCCGTCCGTCGAGCCATCGTCCACCACGATGGCCTCAAATCCCCCGCCGGTCATTTTCCCGATGGCGGTCAGGCATGCGCCGAGGCGGGCTTTGCCGTTGCGTGTGCACACAATGACGCTGAATAAGTTGATAATTGAGGGTTGAGAGTTGATGGAAAGATTTTGGAGCGCGGGCTTGGATTTTCCTTCCCGATCTGTCAGGCCGAAATCCCAATCCAGCACTTCCGCTCCCGCGTTCCACCAGCGATCGCTCCAGGCATAGACCGTCATTCCGGCAGTTTCCAAATCCACCGCGGCCTGGGTGGCCCAGCCTAACACCTCCGCCTGTCGCTCAAGCCCGTTCCGCCGGGAATCCAGTCCGAATTCCGAAATTACTAACGGACGATCACCGGCGATGTGATGCAGCCGTTTCAAATAGGCGCGGAAGGCCGGCTCGCTTTCCAGATAGACGTTGAATGCCGTGAAATCCGCGTTTTCCGGTTCGAGATATTCCGTACTCGGATAGTTCGCGTAGGCAAATAGCAGATTCGGCGCGAGTTCTTTACCGATGGCGATCAGACCTTCGATGGCCTCCCGCACCTTGAGCGGACCCATCCATCGCACCAGATCGGCGGGCACCTCGTTCCCTATGTAGATTCCCGCCAAGGCCGGGTGGTCGCCGATGTCCCTCAGCCCGTTCATCATCGAAATCACGGCTGCGGTATGAATTCCCGGACAGCCGAAAAAATCCGCGTTCTGCCCCCATTTCAGCCCGCCGAAGACTTTCAAGCCGTGTTCTGCGGTGGCGTCTAACAAACGTCGGTCTGGCAGCTCATACAGGCGGACCGCATTGAATCCCGCCGCCACCATTCGCGTGAAATCCGGCTCGAACGACTTCGGCCAAGCGCCGGGAAACGGCCCGTAAGTGACCGCGTTCATCCGCACGCGCTGGCTCCCGGCGCGGAAAAATTTCCCGTCCGTCTGCCACCGTTTCGCATCATTCCCGCCGACCACGGCGCGATCCTAAAACCCGCAGTGGAAATTCCCCAACCCAAATTGAAGGGGAAATAGGAAACGGAAAAGTATTGGAACAGGAGGATGTGAAGGAGATGCCATATCAAGGGCCAGGTTGGAAGAGTTTGCCGTATCCGCATTCGCTCGCAGCGGGGACGCCTCGGACGAAGAATTTTTCCACTGCCAATCGGGCGACTGGACAAGCGGGATTTTCTGAGCGAAGGACGGGTTCCGCAGAATGGTTTTAGAATTACCCGACCGCTCGCCTTTGTGCGACTCCCATCGCGAAGAGGTGGCGAGTTTGGCGACCCATGCGGCGGGGGTGGTTTTCAGTATTGTTTCGTTGGTGACGATGCTTTTTATCTCGGCGGGTGAGCCGTTGAAGGTGGCCTCGGCGGTGGTGTTCGGGACATCGCTGGTCCTGCTTTATTTATCCTCCACGCTCTATCACTTTTTCACCTCGCCACGGTGGAAGGCGCATTTCCAAGCGCTCGATCATGCGTGCATTTACCTGCTCATCGCGGGATCCTACACGCCGGTTACTTTGATCACCCTGCGTGGGGCGTCGGGCTGGTGGTTGTTCGGAATCGTCTGGGCGTTGGCGCTTACGGGCGTCCTGATCAAGACGGTGCGAAAGGGGAAAAAGGATCATTGGATTTCCACTTCGCTCTATTTGGCGATGGGTTGGCTGGTGCTGTTCGCGATGGGTCCCTTGGTCCGGCACTTGCCGATGGCGGGTGTCTGGTGGCTAGTGGCAGGCGGGTTGACGTATTCGTTCGGGATTATTTTTTACGCGTGGCGGAGACTGCCGTTTAATCATGCGATCTGGCATCTCTTCGTGCTGGGCGGCAGTGCGTGCCATGTGTTGGCAATTTCCCGCTACGTTCTTCTCTAACTGCAATTCATGCCCGAGCTACCTGAAGTCGAAACCACGCGGCGCGGCATCGAGCCCCACGTCACCGGCGAGCGGATGACGGAGTGGATCATCCGGCGTCATGATTTGCGGCTGCCGGTTTCGGAAAACATCGAGGCACTCGCAGGCAAGTCGATTGTGCGGGTGACGAGGCGCTCGAAGTATCTATTGTTAGCTATCGACGACAGTTCCACGGTCCTCATCCACCTCGGCATGTCCGGCAGTCTGCGAGTGATCGATCCGGCGGAGGCATGGAAAAAACACGATCACATCGGTATCACGTTAGGAAATGGCAAACAACTTCGTTTCCACGATCCCCGGCGTTTCGGGCTGGTGTTGTGGCTAACAGAGGCCGATCCGATGTGCCACGACCTATTGAAAAATCTCGGGCCAGAGCCGTTGCAAAAGGGCTTCACCGTGGATCATCTCAAGTCCGTCTGCGCCAAGCGTTCGGCAGCGATCAAGCTTGTCATCATGGACGCAAAAACGGTCGTAGGCGTGGGAAATATCTATGCCTCGGAAGCCTTGTTCCGTGCCGGCATCCGGCCTGCGACGGTGGCTAATAAAATTTCAAAACTGCGTTTGCAAAAGCTCGTCGTCTCCATCCGCGAAGTTCTATCAGCCTCAATTCTGGAAGGCGGCACGACGCTGCGAGATTTCCTGAACTCCGATGGGCAGCCGGGTTATTTCAAACAACGGCTGTTTGTTTATGACCGGAAAGGGGAGTCCTGCCGGGTGTGCGGGACGCCCATTCTCCAAGCGGTGTTAGGTCAGCGGGCGACGTATTGGTGCCCGGTTTGTCAGAAATAAGAAGCGTCACTTCTCCTTGATCAAGTCCGCCAGATGTCCGCCATGCGCGGTCACCCATTTTCCCTTTTTGATCACTTTGGTAAATCCAAGCCCGCTGCCAGCCGCCGCGGTGAAAACCTCCCATGCCTGCGTCGCAAGGATGCCGGAAACGATCAGGTCGCCGCTGGGTGCTAGGGCTTTCGCGATGACCGGCCAGGCTTCGATCAGGATGGTGGAAAATAAATTGGCGAGGACGACATCGTAGCCTTTTTTGCGCGGCCTCCACTTCAGCACGTCCTGCTCCCGCATCAAGATTTCCGGCGTGCCGTTGCGCTCGATATTACGCACGCCGACCGCCACTGCGAACGGATCGAAATCACAGGCAAACGTCTCACCCGCCCCCAGTTTTCTAGCAGCGATTGCCAGCACGCCCGTGCCGGTCCCGAGATCCGCGACGGTCCAGTCCGTGTCTTTGCGCGAACGAGCCACATCCACTAACAGCCGCAGGCAGGTCGAAGTCGTCGCATGATCGCCCGTGCCGAAGGCCATTTCCGGCGGGATCACGATAATTTCGCGCTTGGGATTCGCCTTTTTCAGCGCGGCGAGTTCCTTCGGTCGGTTCTCCGCCGTGAGCACGAAAACATCCCGCACCTTCAACGGTCGGGGAGGCGCAACGGGCTTGTTCCACTCGGCGTTGGCCATTTTCCGGACGCTGCCGCCGAATTGCAGGACAATGGCGTCCGCCTCGTTTTGAGTGCCGCAGAAAAGCCGGATGCGGATCGACTTGCCACCCTTGATCATCTCGATCACCAGATTTGGATTTCCGGCAAACCGTTCCTCCCATGCATCCATCCACTTCGCGGCGGAGAGTTTCGACCAGACGAACATGAAGACTTGCGGGTGGAAATGCGCGCTATGAAAAATGGAGCGGGCGATGAGATTCGAACTCACGACATCCACCTTGGCAAGGTGGCGCTCTACCACTGAGCTACGCCCGCGTCAGGAAACGCGTGGGTGCTTTTCTACATGCGGCGGGGGACCGGGCAAGCCAAATTTTGCAAATTTTCCGTGTGCATTCTTGCCACTCCGGGTTTCCATGGCCGCCGCCATGTCCGACAAACTCGCCGAAATCATCGCCACCAAACACCTCGAAGTCGCCGCCCTGTTGCCTCGCGCCGCGCTGCTGCGGGCCGGGGCGATCCAGCGCAACGACTTCGGCGGATTTCGCGCCGCGCTCGACCGTGGGCCGGGCCGTCTCGGGGTCATCGCCGAGGTGAAAAAGGCCTCGCCCTCCGTCGGTTTGATCGACCCGGACTTCGATCCTGTTCGCCAGGCGAAGCGCTATCTGGATGGCGGCGCATCTTGTCTTTCGATTCTGACGGATGAGCAATATTTCCAAGGTTCGCTGAGCTACCTTTCCCAAATCTCGAAATTTTCAGTCGCGCCGCTTCTCCGGAAAGACTTCATGATCCACGAGGTTCAAATCCACGAAGCCGTCGTCACCGGAGCCGATGCCATCCTCCTCATCGTCGCCGCGCTCGACGCCGAAACCCTCCGCCGCCTCTATGACGAGGCCAAGTCCTTCTCGCTGGATGTCCTCGTGGAAGTTCATGACCTGCGGGAAATGGAGCGCGCCCTCGAACTCGGCGCGGACCTCATCGGCGTGAACAACCGGAATTTGAAAACCTTCGCCGTCGATCTTGCCACCACCGAGCTACTCGCCGAGGAAGCCCCGGACGACGTGATCCTCGTTTCCGAGAGCGGGATCAAGTCCTTGGAAGACGCCCGCCGAGTGTTAGAAGCCGGGGCGAATGCGGTGCTGATTGGCGAAGCGCTGATGCGTGCACATGATCCGTCGCGGGAAATTGAGGCGTATCTGGCGCTGGAGATTTAGTTCATCCATCCATTCATCCAATACGCCGATCATGAGAAAATCAAAAATCGCTATCTGTGTGATGCTCATTTTGCTCACGGTTTCCTGCATTGTTCTCCCATTCATTGGCCTCCGAGGCTTCTTTACAGAATTTCGCGTTCCATATTCATCACAGGTTTATCTCCAATTGCTGGGTGGGCAGTTGATGGGTCCGATTTTCACCCTCCTTTTCAGCGCCTTGCTTCTGATGACGATCCATTTTCGTAAGCGAATGGCTTGGTGGATTGGGCTAATTAGCGGTGTCGGCCCGATTTACACCACCATGGCTGTCGGAGGACTATCTCACGATTTCAGCCACACTGTTTTCAAACAATGCAGCGAAATTTATGGCCAGTTTATTGAATGGTTTAGCATCTCCAGTGGAGTTCTGATCATCGCGTTCTGCATCTTGGAGCGTATCAATCAAAGACGGGTGACACTTACGGATTTTCCTCCCAATCAATAATCGTTTACAAACGCTCGCCGGATTCAATATTCCTGCTTCCCAAGAGTGCAGTTTTCGTGTCATTCATAGCTCCCCAAACTGATCGGTGGGAGTTCGATTTATCGAAACTCCGGCTGGCTTTCGGGGTTTCCCGGTGTCTAATACCCAATGCATTCCTAGGATCGGGCTGATTCATGAAAAAAAACCTCCGGCATTTCCTGGCGATTCTCATCGTCATCTTCTGCGGCCTGACCGGCTGGTGGATTGCCCGTGATTTGGAAAAGTCCTTGGTGAGAGAGCCGCGTGTCCGGCAAGTCGCGGACATAGAGGCTCGGCCCGCCGCGCCAATTCCGCGAGTGGCGCAACCGCTGGACCGCGACGAGTTCCGGGATGGCACTGATGTGGAAATTTTCGCCAGCAGCGAGCCGGACGAGGTGATCCTGCGATTTCCCTCCGAGGAAACTTATAACGAATTTTTGTTTTCCCTCAATGGCACCAAGATCCATCTCGTTGATCAGCTTGACCGCCTTCGTGCCATCCGCTTGGACTACGACGAGTGGACAGACCTTTCCGATCTGTTAGCCGGGGAAAATATGGTGGCCTACGATTCTCTCCCCGCCGTGCCAGCCCCGAGCCCGTCAAGTGCGGTGGCCCAGGAAGGTTTGGTTGGGTTTGGTGACGGGCTGTTACCATGGCTTGGCATTGATACCGACAACTCCCGCTGGGGAGCCGGGGTGAAAATTGCCGTTCTCGATACCGGTGTGGTCCCGCATCCTGCTTTGCCCGGACTTGTCGAATCCATCGCAATCACTGCTTTCCCGAGTGATTTAAATAAAACGAACGGCCATGGCACTGCGGTCGCCTCGCTCATCGCCAGCAATGATCCGAGTGCTCCCGGAGTTGCCCCTGCGGCGGAAATCGTTTCCATCCGCGTAGGTGATGATACTGGCAAGGCAGACTCCTTCGCGCTTGCCGCGGGCATCCTCGCAGCGGTCGATTCCGGCGCACAGATCGTCAATTGCTCCATGGGCACCAGCGAGAACAATCCGCTCATTGAGGACGCCGTGCTCTACGCCCATGATCACAACGTCCTGATGGTCGCGGCTTCAGGAAATTCCGAACAGTCCGATGCCTCGTATCCCGCAGCCTATCCGAGCGTCATCAGCGTCGGTGCCGTGGACGCCCGCGGCGAGCATCTCGATTTTTCCAACTACGGCACCTATCTATCACTAACAGCCCCCGGTTTTGCCATCGACACCGCATGGCCGGGAAATCGCTACGCCAGAATCAGCGGCACCTCCGCCAGCGCGCCCATCGTCACGGGAGCAATTGCCGCCACCATGTCGAATGGCTCGGGAATCACGATGAGCGCCAGCCAAGCGGCGGAAATCGTGATGAAGGAATCTAACGAAGCCGGTCTGCCGGGACCGGATTCCGAATACGGTGTGGGCATTCTCAATATGCATCGCGTGATGAACCGGAAGGTCACCGGGATTGTCGATGCGGCCATCACCAACCAGCGGATCGTAAAATCCGTGGGCTCCAGCGACGAAATTCAGGTCACCATCCAAAACCGCGGCACTACGATTTTGATCAACACGCTGGTGGAAATGACTACCCCGTTTGGCGACCGCAAATTCAACGCCTCCATGATCGCTCCTGGAGCCATCCAAACATTTTCCATGCCTGTGCGGTTCAGCGGCCTGGCGAAAAACGAAGCGATCCTTGTGAGTTCCTCCCTCACACTCGGCACCCTCGGCGCGGACATCACACCGCAAAACAACCGGCGGAGTGACACGCTTTATCGGCGCTAATGGTGGAGTGGCGGGAATACCCTCAGATTCACTTGATCCCATTCGCCTTCGCAAACGCCTCTGCGGCGGCTTGGGCGGCGGGATCATCCTTCGGCCAGTTCCGATAGATGTTCAGGAGCGCCCCGTCCCGATCCTTGCCGGCGGGCAGAGTGAGCGCCCATTGGACGGCAGTCTCGGGTTCGTATTTCGCGACGGCTTCTGTGTAGGCGCGGATGGAGGCATTCTTCACCGGGCCATCGGCAGTGCTGCCAAGCCACTTGCCAGCGGCCTCGTAGTCGTTCCGAGTCCAGATGCTAACAAGATTCGCGATGCTTCCGGCAGATTTTTCCGCAGGGATTTTTTCTCCAATCCATCCGATCCATTGTCCAATGTCTTTGTCAATGGAATTGTAGTTGAACCCGCTGGCGAATCCGGTGAGTTCGGCGGGAGTTAGATCGGCATTTTCCAGCCATTTTGAGCCGACCTCGAAGCCGTCATTCGCGACGCTGCGTGCAAGCTCGCCGACGGCGTTTCTTTGGACTTCCACGCGGGCATCTTCATCCTTCATTCCGGCGAGGTGGTCACGCAATGCGGAGAGGGTGGCGGTCCTGTCTTCCGGGGTTTTCGCCGCTCGGATGATCGCGTCGATACTGCTGCTAGAATCCTTAAGGCCGAGCTCGCCGATCAGTTGAAAGGCCAGCTTGGGATCGCTTGCAGCGGCACCGGAAATCAGCCCGCGCTTGGCATCTTCAGTGACGAGATCGGGAAACTTTTCGCTGTTTTTCCTGACCCAATCCAGCGCTGCCATCGGATCTTCCTTGGCCCATTTCGCAAGGGCGGAGGAAATCACAGCCCCACCCATCTGTCCGTCTTTGAGGATGTCAGAAGACTCGGTGAAAATCGCGAGCGCAGCCTGCGGGTGATCATTGATCAGCGTCATGATGGAGAAGCTAATGAGTTGTTGGCGGGTTTCATCCTTGAGATCCTTGCTCGCACGAACCTCTGCGATGATGATTTTCAGTTGGGCGGGGTCCATGGACATCATCTTGTCGATAAAGTCTAAAACCCGCTTTTGCGTGGCGTCACTGGGCTGTCCCTCCATGGCCTCCATTTCCTTGGCGAAGGCGATGAACTCGGCGGCAGTGAGCTTGGCGGCAGCATCGCGGTTTTCCCGCTCGTGCTTGGTGACGCGGACGGGACCGGCGGGGTTTTTCGGGTCGATGGAAAAACCGAGATTGGCGGCCTGGACAACGAGCTCGGAATGGATGTGCCGGACAGCTACTAGGTGCTTGTCATCGCGCCAGCCGACCGCAGCGGCGGCGGCGAGGATGAGAATGGAGAGGGCGATGGAAATTTTCATGCGGCAACGACGGCTATTTGAAGTTCATCAGGATTTTCTCGCGAAGTTTAGGATCGGAGATTTTTGCTGCGAGAAGGCGTGCTTGATCCTGGTTCTGATAGGCGGCTAGACTTTCCAGGAATTCGGCGAGCACGTCATCGCTGCCGCTGGCTTGCGCGTATTGGAGGGCAAGTTGCGCGGCTTCCGCGAAGTCCATGGCGCGGCCTCCTTGCGCGACCTCGCCGAGTACCTTCCCAGTGATGCTGTCGATTGATCCCGGTGCTTGGCTGCCGAGCCATTCGCGCATGGCGTCGAGATTCTCGGAGGTGATTTTCTTCTGAGGTGATAGAGTTCCGATTTTCGTCTCGGCAGCTTGTTCCGCACAAGCGATCCGCTCGGCGGGAGTTGCTTCGATCCGGTCGAGAAACTGGGTGACTTCCGTAAAACCGTCCTCAGACACTATCCGTGATGCCTGTTGGGCAAGTGTCCTCGCCTGATCCTTTTCCGGCAACTGGTCGCGAACGAGTTTGGCAAAGGCCACTTGGTCTTCCAGCTTGAGCGCTTGAAACGAGTAGTTCCCAAGAACCTCTCCGCGCTGGTCCGCGGGCATTCCGGCGAGGCGGCGGGTGGCGGCGTCCACATCGGAATCTAGCAGCATGTTAATCATCGCCCCTTCAAACTGGATGCGCGACTGGCTTTTCCCATCCAGCGACTTGCTCTCAAATTTCCCGGCGGCGATCTGCGTATCGAGCCATGCCATGGCTTTTGCGGGATCCTTTTTCGCCCATTCCCGCAGCGCGTTAGAAAGCTGCCAGCCTAACACCCCATGATTTCCCTCCGCCCGGTCGATGAAGCGCGTCAAGGCCAGTTCCGGATCCTTCTGGATCAGGGGTCCGAGGAGCATATTTTCCAGAAACGCTCGTTCATCCGCAGGAACATCGAGCGCGGCGATTTCATCCAGCGCGGCAATGATCTCCTCCTTGCTCATCTTCTGCAATTTCTGCTGAAGACGTAACATGGTCCGCATGTCCCCCAAGCCATTTTCGTTCTGCATCATCGCCTTGATACTCGAAGCGAGTTTTTTCCAATTCAGCGGATCGTTTTCCTTCGCACCCTTGGCGGGCGCGGTGGGATTGGCAAGGGAGGACCCCGTGCCGACCTCGGCGGAGCGGGCGGCGATTTGCGTGAGCAAGGCGGCGCTTTCTTTTTCCAGCGTAGAAATCAGGTGACGCTGCCCGCCGAGCCAGCCACCGGCAATGACCAGCGCGACTGCCGGGGGGATGAGTATTTTGGGTTTCAACGCCCCTGTTATCGGCGAGGGAGCACGGGCCGTCAAGCAGACGTGGAAAGGCAGGACCCATGTCCGCGCTCAAATTAGAGCTTGGTCAATTTGGTCACTCGTCCGGTTTTATTCCAATCCTGAACATAGAGATTCCCAGCCTTGTCGAAGCTCAATCCGTGCGGCGCGGTGAAAATCCCGAGATGCTGTTCCTGCGGCGGCACGCCGAAATTCGCCCATTGCGCCTTGTTTGGATTATCACCGAGGAAGGCGACTGGCGTGCCGGTTTTGTCGAGAATGGTGACCCGGGATTCGAGTTCCGCGACGGCGAGATTATCGCCAAAAAAACTAACCGAACACGGTCGGCGGAGGTTGCTCGCATGGATGCCGATCCAGTTTCCTTCCAAATCCAAGTGGACGAGCCTGCGCTTTTCCCGATCCGCTACGAGCAATCGCGGCGCGCCAAATCGCGTGTCGATGGCCAGTCCGTGCGGGGTGTTGAACTGCTTTTCATCCGGCCCCTTGCTGCCGAAAGACTTGATGATTTTTCCCGAGGCGTCGAATTTGTGAATGATGTTAGAGCCGTAACCCATCGAGACGAAAATCGCGCCATCCGGTGCGACAGTGACGCCGGTGACACCGCTCCATCCCCCCGGCACGTCGCCGGTGATTGCGTTAGGGATTTCCAACAGAAGCTTGCCCTCGGTATCGATCTTGCAAACGCGCGTCGGGGGCTTGTTGCCGTTGAGCTGGGCACCATAAATCACCGCATTGCCATTCTCCCGTCGGATCGCCATCGCGTGGAATCCATGGCACTCCGGCGCGATGGTGCGGAGAAATTTTCCATCGGGCTGATAGACGATCACGGCGAGCGCCGAATCCGTGGAGACGTAGATTAGCCCGCTTTCATCATCGACGACCACCCCGCCGTGGGTCGGTCCGATGATTTTTCCCTCCGGCAGCTCGCCCCAATGCGGTACCGCCTCGTATGACCAAGCGCCGTTTCCCGTGCGCACGGCGGTCTGCGGATCATCGCCCGGCTTGGTGTCAGAATCAGGATGGGCGAATGCAAGCGGGACAAATAGGAAAGGCAGCAGGTAACGCATTGGAAATGCAGCTTTGCGCAATCACGCGGCGAATCAAGAAAACAAAAGGATCGGCGGGACATTTCCAGAAATCAGAAAATTTTTCTTGCAAACTCCCATCTGAATCCATACCCGTCGCTCCAGATTAACGAATGCACCTTTCAAAAAAAGCTGAATACGCACTCCGCGCCACGATCAACCTCGGTATCGCGACCGAAGTGGGACGCGCCACAGTCTCGGGTGCGGAACTCGCCGAGGCTAATCGGCTACCGCTCAAATTCGTCGAGCGCATCCTCCAAGAACTCCGTGAGGCCGGGCTCGTCGAGACCCATCGCGGAAAATTTGGTGGTTATTCGCTCGCCAAGCCTGCCGAGGAAATCGGCATCGGCCAGCTTGTCCGCCTGATGGACGGCCGCCTCGCGCCGATCTGCTGCGCCAGCGAAAACGCCTACCAGCCATGCACTTGTCCCGACGAGGCGCATTGCGGACTCCGGATGATCATGATTGATGTCCGAAATGCGATCGCCGCCATCCTGGACCGCTACACCGTGGCCCAGGTTGTCGAAGTCACGCTGCGAAAAATGCGTCGGGACGGAATCGTTCCGCCATTCGCCACTGCGGATTCCTTCGCCGCCACCGGAGATACCCCAAAACGCAAAGCCGATCCTGCCGACGGATTTCTCGCAGGTCTTTCCCAACTCGCAACCCTCACCCTTGATCCCGATGAGCACAATTCCCTCTGAACGCTCCTCCTCCTCTGACACCCCGAAAATCGACTGGCTTGAAATCGTTCGTCAGAACGTGGCTGGCCTTCGCTTCGGCTCAGTCCAGATCACCGTCCATGAAGGGCGTGTGACCCAAGTTGAAAGTATTGAGAAAACCCGCTTCGTCGCCTCACGCGATGATGGCGGCCAAAAATAACATTATCTAACGCAAAAAGAGACCGACCGGACCACCGGAGGGAACTTCAAGCGCGAATCCATCCCCGTGTCATCCACGCGGCGGTTCGCTCCTTGTCATCCTCCAGCATCCGCTCGGTCTCTTTTTATATATCTATAAAAATCTCCCACCTGCCTTCCTCACACCAGGGGGCGCTATTGACAACCCACTGCGAAAGCGAACCGGAACACCGGACGCAGACGCTCCGCAGACAACTAATGAAAACAACACAGCAAAATACCGCAATACGCACCATCGCGTTCGCCCTGTTCACAGCACTTCCCATGCTGGCGAATGCCCAAGATAAATCCACAGAGTTTGTCGAGCCCAACGTCTTCGACCAAATCTGGGGATTCGCCACTCTCTATAAGGATGATATGAATCCCTATCTCGAAGAGTTCAAGCTCCGCGGCCGCTACCAAGGACAATACTGGGATCTCGATGCGGACCAAGGTCATCAAAGCAACTGGGAAGATCGTCGCTCGCGTTTCGGTTTCGATGCCAAATTGTTCGACAAAAAGTTAGAAGCGCGTCTGGACTTCCAGAGCAATGATCAATTCAATGATGTCTATGATGGCCTCGTTGATGCCTATCTCCGCTGGAAGCCCAACTCTTGGCTCAGCATCACTGCGGGAAAAACCAAACCACTGATCGCCCAATATGATTGGCTGGAATCCACCAATACCGAACCTACCTTCGAGCGATCACAAATTTTCAATCAGCTCGGCATCAATCGCGCCGGAGCGCTGACAGTGGAAGGCACGACCGAAGATTATATCTGGCGAGCTGGAGTTTATACCAACAGCACTCCAGCCACCACCGCTGATCCTGTGACAAAAATATCATCAGGTGCATTCGGTGACGGTGAGTTAGGCGACTTCACAGGTGGTGTTTCCTATACTCTCGGCGTGGGTTATGATTTCAAGCATTTGCTCAATCTCGAAAAGGCGGAGTTCCATCTCGACTGGCTTCATAGTAACCGTGAAATTGGCGATCTTGTATTCAATAAATACGATGACATCCTCTCGACTACCTTCTGGGTGAAAGAAGGCTATGCATCCGTGGTTCTGGAGGGCTTCTACGCCACCGGTGGCGACTCCCCCACCACGCCGGGAGCTTACGATGGCAGCGACGTATTCGGATTCTACATCGAGCCGACTTATGACATCATTCCCAAGAAGTTACAGCTCGTTGGCCGCTTCTCCTATGCCACCAGTGACGGCTCATACGGCGTGGTAGATCAAACCAGATACGAAAAAAAGGTCGCGGATAACAAGGGTGTGGGTGACGCCTATATCTCCGTTTATGGCGGCCTCCAGTATTTCATCTATGGCGATAAGCTCAAGCTGATGTCCGGAGTGGAATGGGCGCGGCTCCAGAATCCAACTGGAGATTCCTATGATGGAACGACACTTCTGTCAGGCATCCGCCTTTCCTTCTAAAATTAATCCGCAAACCTATCAGAATATGAAATCTTTAAAATTTGCGGCATTGTTGTCATCGCTTCTTGCTTCCACTGTCTTCGCGGACGAACTGCTGAATGTCTCCTATGATCCCACCCGCGAATTCTATCAGGAGTTCAACGCAGCGTTTGCCAAACAATGGAAAGAGAAAACCGGAAAATCCTTGGTCGTTAAACAATCTCACGGCGGCTCGGGTAAACAGGCGCGCTCCGTGATCGACGGCCTCAGTGCCGATGTCGTGACCCTCGCATTGTCGGGTGATATCGACGTGATCTCCCAACAAGGAAACCTTCTGCCCAAAGATTGGCAATCCAAGTTCCCTGATAACAGCTCGCCCTATACTTCCACGATCGTCTTCGTAGTGCGGAAAGGAAATCCTAAGGGAATTAAGGACTGGGGAGACCTGACTCAATCCGGCATCAAAGTCATCACACCCAATCCGAAAACCTCGGGAGGCGCTCGCTGGAACTACCTTGCAGCCTGGGCCTACGCGGATCGCAAGCTGGGGGGAGATAAGGCAAAAGTGATGGAATACATGCGGGCACTCTATCAAAATGTGCCAGTGCTTGATACCGGGGCACGCGGGTCCACGACCACCTTCGCTCAACGTGGCATCGGCGATGTATTACTATCGTGGGAAAATGAAGCCCATCTCATCGAGAAGGAATTCCCAGGTAGCACCCAGATCATTATTCCTTCAATTAGCATCTTGGCCGAGCCACCCGTTGCCGTGGTTGAGAAAAACGTGAAAAAGCACGGCACGGAAGAATTGGCGAAAGCCTATCTCGCGTACCTCTATAGCGCGGAGGCCCAAGACATCGCCGGGAAACACTTCTATCGTCCCCGGGATTCCAAAGCGCTCGCAAAATGGTCGGGCAATTTCCCTAAGATCAATTTGGTCAAAATCGACAAGGAGTTCAGCGGCTGGGCGAATGCCCAGAAGACCCACTTCGATGACGGTGGCACCTTCGATCAAATCTATAAGAAATAGCATCTCTCGCGGTTGTTGCAAAAGCCGCCCGTCCGGAGACAGCAAATCCGGCGGGCGGCCCAATTCTACCAAGCTACCCATCCCATGAACACGCATCCGATCCAAGAATCCATTTCCCAAAAAGGGACAATCACCATTGACCAGTTAGCGGTCTATCTCGGCTGGTCCACGCGGTTTATCGAGGGCTCGATTCGCGATGCCTGTATGCCCAGTCTGGAACTGGATGGCAAGATCTGCTTCCGTCTCAATGATGTTCTCGATTGGGTGGAGCAAAACATGCAAACCATCGATACGACCCATGTGTCGGAGTTGGAATCCAAGATGGAATCCTCCTTGCTTGCGGATGGAATTTTCCGCACCACGCGGACGGATCGACTTACTTCGCGCCTGCCGCTCACCGGTATCGCACTTGATGTTCAGATTACTAACAAATCAGATGTTCTACGATCCATAGGCACTCTAGCTGATGCCACGGGATTGCTGTTTGATAAAGATCAGCTGATTTCATCATTGGTGGACCGTGAGGCGCTTTGCAGCACCGCCATGCCGAGAGGGGTCGCCCTCTGCCATCCCCGGCGACCCATACCCTCTGTCATTGAGCGCCAATTCCTGTGCTTCCTTCGGACTGCGGCACCGGTGGATTTCGGCGCGGAAGATGGGGGCGGGACTTCACTTTTCTTTCTGCTCTGCGCGCCGGATGACCGGTCGCACCTTCACGGATTGGCCCGCTTGGCACGCATTCTCCATCGCGGCACACTGGATGTCGTTAGATCCGCCAAAACTCCTGAAGACATTCTTGCGGCCTTGGCTAACGCGGAAGCACATATCACTGCAAACGCCTAATTATTTACTAACCCTATCCCTCAACTCATGAAAAACATATTAATTATCCCATTGCTTGCAACGACACTTTGCACTCTATCAGGTTGCGGCAAGAGTGTTCCTTCCACAGAAGCGAAACACCCGATCAGCCTTCTCAACGTTTCCTATGACCCGACGCGAGAGTTCTATGTGGAGGTTAATGCCGCATTTCAATCACTATGGAAATCGAAGACCAACCAGTCGCTTGAAATCAAACAGTCCCACGGTGGCTCGGGAAAGCAGGCACGCTCGGTGATCGATGGCCTGCAAGCGGATGTCGTCACGCTCGCTCTCGCGGGTGATATTGATAGTCTCGCGAAAGAAGCGAAGCTGGTACCCGCAGATTGGCAGGCGAAGCTCCCGAATAACAGCGCTCCTTATACTTCTACTATCGTATTCGTTGTTCGCAAAGGAAACCCCAAAGCGATCAAAGATTGGGCGGATCTCACCCATGACGGAATCCAAGTCATCACACCTAATCCGAAGACCTCCGGCGGTGCCCGCTGGAACTATCTCGCGGCGTGGGCTTGGGCGAACAAGGAATTCGGCGGCGATGAAACGAAGGTTCTCGATTACATGACCCGGCTCTTCAAAAACGTTCCCGTGCTCGATACCGGTGCCCGGGCAGCCACCACCACCTTCGCCCAGCGCGGCATCGGCGATATCTTCCTGTCATGGGAAAACGAAGCGTATCTCATCGAGAAGGAATTCCCCGGAAAAACGGAGATCATCTATCCATCCATTAGCATTTTAGCAGAACCACCGGTTGCCGTGGTGGAGAAAAATACGGCGAAGCACGGCACTAGCGAAGTCGCAAAAGCCTATCTTGAGTTCCTCTACACGGATGAAGCTCAGGAACTCGCAGGTAAACATTTCTACCGTGCCCGCAATCCGAAAATCGCCGCGAAATACCACGACAAGCTGCCAGAAATTCCGCTCGTCACCATCGACAACGAGTTCGGCGGCTGGGCCAAGGCGCAGAAGACCCACTTCGATGACGGCGGCACCTTCGACAAAGTTTACGGCACTCATTGAGCGCAAGCCTTGTTTCTAACATCATCCCGCCACTGGACATGCCAAAGCGACGCGTTATACCCGGATTCGGGCTGTCGATGGGATTCACACTCACCTACCTCAGCCTGATCATCCTCATTCCGCTTGCCGCATTGTTCCTCAAGGCCGCGAGGCTCGGACCCGCGCAATGGTGGAATATCCTCACCTCTCCCCGGGTGATTGCCGCCGCCGAACTGACCTTTGGAGCCAGCGCCGCCGCAGCGATTGTCAGCACCATTTTCGGCCTGTTGGTGACTTGGGTGCTAGTCCGTTACAGATTCCCTGGAAAGAGATTGTTAGACGCAATGGTGGATCTACCTTTCGCGCTGCCCACAGCCGTAGCTGGCATCACCCTGACCGCCATTTACGCGCCTAACGGATGGATCGGACATTCCCTTTCCCAATGGGGCATCCAAGTGGCTTACACCCCACTCGGAGTCTTCGTAGCGCTCACCTTTATCGGATTTCCCTTCGTCGTCCGGACCTTGCAGCCGGTGATGGAGGACTTTGGAAGCGAGTATGAAGAAGCTGCCGCCACCCTCGGCGCGGGCCGTTGGACGATTTTTTGGCGGGTGATTTTTCCAATGTTCATCCCTGCGCTCATTACCGGTTTCACACTCGCGTTTGCCAGGGCCATCGGGGAATATGGCTCGGTCATTTTCATTTCAGGAAACTTGCCGATGAAAACGGAAATTCTACCGCTGTTAGTCGTTTCCCAGTTAGAGCAGTTCAAATATGAGGCAGCCGCAGTGATCTCCTCCGGAATGTTGATCGTTTCCTTCTTGCTTCTATTCCTCATCAACCTCCTCCAACGCCAGCTCAACTGGCAGAACCGCTAACAGCCATGGCCAGCCGTCCCGTCACGACAGAATCCGCTCCCGTCCGCCTTCTCCTCATCGGCGGAGCCGTGGCATTTCTCGCATTGTTTTTGCTGCTGCCGCTCACCGCCGTTTTCGCCGAGGCCTTCCGCAAGGGCTGGGAGGTATTTCTGGCCGCGCTGCATGAAGATGCCGCGCTCTCCGCCATCAAGCTTACCCTGATTGCTGCGGGAGTTTCCGTTCCGCTCAATACGCTTTTCGGTGTCGCCGCCGCGTGGCTGGTTACGAAATTTCGCTTCAGAGGTCGATCACTTCTCATCTCGCTGATCGATCTTCCATTCGCCGTTTCCCCGGTCATCGCCGGGCTAGTGTGGGTTCTGCTATTTGGTGCCCGAGGATGGTTTCCTCCGACGGCGATGGCGGATGCCTTCGCACCGGCCGCGCATCTCGCGGCCTCCTTGGCCGAGTATCGCGGCCTTGGCTGGCTGTTCACGGATCTAGCGGCGTGGCTGGCGGATCCTAAAATCATTTTCGCACTGCCGGGCATCGTCATCGCTACGGTCTTCATTACCTTTCCCTTCGTAGCGCGGGAGTTGATCCCGCTGATGGAAACGCAGGGCAGCGATCAGGAGGAAGCCGCAGTCACGCTGGGCGCCCGAGGATGGCATATCTTTTTCCGCGTCACGCTTCCTAACATCAAGTGGGGCTTGCTCTACGGAGTATTACTTTGCAACGCGCGCGCGATGGGAGAGTTCGGCGCGGTGTCCGTCGTCTCCGGCCACATCCGCGGGGAAACGAATACCCTGCCGCTGCATGTGGAAGTTCTCTATAACGAATATCAGTTCAGTGCCGCTTTTGCCTGCGCTACCTTGCTTGCCTTTCTCGCGCTCGTGACCCTCGGGATGAAAAGTGCCGTGGAATGCTTCACCGGCCATCAATCCACCGGCCACAAATAATCATCTCCATGTCGATCTCGATCCAATCCATCAGCAAATCTTTCGGCGCTTATGCCGCTTTAGAAAATGTGTCCCTTGAAGTTCCCGACGGCTCGCTCACCGCGCTGTTAGGTCCCTCAGGTTCCGGAAAAACGACGCTCTTGCGCATCGTCGCCGGGTTGGAATTCGCTGATCCCGGACCGGGAAAAATCGCTTTTCACGGCGAGGACGTCGGCGACATCCCAGCAGGAAAACGCGGTGTCGGTTTTGTCTTCCAGCACTACGCCCTTTTCCGGCACATGACTGTGGCCCAGAACATTGCCTTCGGCCTGAGCGTCCTTCCCCGTGCCCAGCGGCCGCACAAGGCCGAAATCCGTGACCGCGTGATGGAGTTGCTCAAACTGGTAAAGCTCGAAGGTCTCGACAAGCGCCGTCCGCACGAACTTTCAGGTGGCCAGCGCCAGCGCGTCGCCCTCGCCCGAGCGCTGGCGATCCGACCCAAGGTCTTGTTGTTGGATGAACCATTTG
>JANYFB010000175.1 GCA_025362955.1 Akkermansiaceae bacterium | reverse complement strand
ATGTTTTCTAACGAGTTTCTCGCGGGCGTTGGCTTCCAGGTTTTCGGTTTCCGCTGCGAAGCCGACGAGGGTGCCTGTGAAGCCGAAAGATTGGCGGGCGGAACCGAGGATGTCGATGGTGGGGACAAGTTCGAGCGTGAGTGACTCCTCGGATTTTTTGATTTTCTGCGGCTGGACTCTGGCAGGGGTGTAGTCGGCGACGGCGGCGGCGAACACGGCGATGTCCATGCGCCCGATGTGCCGCGAGACGGTCTCATGCATTTCCGCAGCAGTCTCGACAGGGATGAAATCGACATTTCCCGGCACGTCCAGCGCGGTGGGGCCGGAGACGAGGAGCACGGAATGGCCCTCATGGGCGAAGGCTCCGGCGAGCGCGTAGCCCATTTTCCCCGACGAGCGATTTGTCAGGAAACGAACCGGGTCGATCGGCTCGCGCGTGGGGCCGGCGGTGACGAGGACTTTCACGCCGGGAGTTTGGGCGGCAGGGGGGAAGTGGCAAGCGGGATCACGAAAAAGCCCGCCACCGGATGGACCGGGGCGGGCTTGGCGGGAGTGGATGGCTTACTTGACCTTGGGTGGTACCGGGGCAGGTGGCGGGGTGGCTTTCGGCCCAGATCCGGCCTTGGGGGTCGGGGCGGGTTTCGGATCGGGGGCTTTGCCGGATTTGATGTCCTCGAGCTGCTTTCTAGCTTCGGCCTTTTGCTTGTCGTCGAGCTTGGAGGAAATTTCGGTTACCAGTTTCTTGGCGTTTTCCTCACCCCGCTCTTCGGCGAGGGTGGCGAGTGCGAGTGCCTTGATAGGATCTGCCTTGGTGCCAATTCCTTCGTTCAGCAGGCGGGCAAGGGCCAGTGTGGCGGCACCGTTACCTTGGTTCGCGGCGAGCGAATAAAGCTGGCCGGCGTTTTCAAGGTTTTGGGTCAAGCCGGCAGCACCGCGTTCGTAGAGGGTAGCGAGGTTATTCTGGGCTTGGGCGTAGCCGCCTTGGGCAGCGCGGGTCAGCCAAGCGACTCCGGCGGCGGAATCCGCACCGGCGAGTTTGCCGGAGAGATAGAGCAAGCCGAGTTCGTTTTGCGCTTCCGGCATGTTTCCGTTAGCGGCAGCGAGGAGATGCTTGTAGCCGACGAGGAGGTCGGGCTTTTCCCCGGAAAGCGATTGGACGGCGAGACGGAAATTGGCGAGTGGGTTTCCGGCTTCGGCCGCTTTGTCGAGGAGTGCGAGGCCGCGTTCAGCATCTTTTTCCACGCCTTTGCCTTGGATGTAAAAGTCAGCGGTGCGGAGGATGCAGTCGATTTGGCCCGCATCTTTTCCGCGCTCGTATTCATTGAGGGCGGCTTTAAGATCCTTTTTGACGTTTTCCTCGAAGTCACCCAGCGCGAGATAGGCGCTGTATTCCTTTGCGGCGATGGCCTTCTTGAGCCACTCGCGGCCTTTCTTCTCATCGCGGATTTTTTCGTCGCCGCTGAGATAGCGAGAGCCAAGGGCCGCCATGGCGCCGGCATCGCCCAATCCGGCGGCTTTGCTGTAATTGGCGATCACTTCCTTGGAATCTTTCAACTCGGGAAAGCCGAACTGACCTTCATAAAACCGCGCCACTAACAGGATGGAGGGAATATCGCCGGCGTCCGCAGCCCGCTTCCACCAGAAGATCGCCTTGTCGGGGTCCGCAGTGGGGGTGAGTTTTCCGCGCAGATAGGCTTCGCCCAAGATGCGGGCGGCCACTGCGGGATCATCCTTAGCGGCGGTTTCGAGGGCTTCGCGGGCTTGGTTGCGCTCTTCTTCCTTATCCGAAGCGAGGAGGATGAACGAGAGGCGATACACCGCGTCTTTATGCTTTCCGGCAGCGGCCTTGCGGTAGTATTCCAGCGCTTTATCCTTGGAGGCTTCCACGCCCTTGCCAGATTCATAGGCGAAACCCATCAGATAGAGAGCCTCGGCATTTCCTTGTTCGGCAAGGGGTTTCGCGAGTTCCACCGCCTTAGCGTGCCGGCCTGCTTGAAAGGCATCCATGGCCTCTTTCGCCGGGCCATCGCCGGCAGCGGGAAGTGTGGCGGAGCTGTCCGATGGCAGCGAAACGGCTGCTTGGAGAGACACGGTGAACGCTGAAAACAGCAACAGTTGGGTTATTGAGCGAAGGCGCATTCCGCTAACTAGGCCAAATTCTTCCGGGAATGCAAGCGCGATGAAAACGCCTCAACCACGGCTTTCCCAGCGGGTGCGAAGCTCGTTGATGCACTCGCCCAGCAAGATCTCGTCGAATTGATGGACATCGACTCCCATGCCCACGTCTTCTAGCAGCAATACGGTGAGCTCCCCACCGAGGTGTTCTCGGAATTCATCAAGGCCATCGAGGACCCGCCGCCTTCCGGTGTCATCCAGCCAGTCAAGCGCGGGGTGATAGATGGCGAGTTGCAAGCCGTCCAGCACGCGCAGCACTTGGTCCGCAATGGAAAATTTCAACAAGCCGACCCTTGCGGAATAGAGCGTATCCAGTGCCAGCCCGACGGCGACGGCCGGAGCATGGGAAAGCTGATAGGACGTCATCGTTTCCAGCTTGTGAGCCGCCCAGTGCCCGAAGTCCAAGGGCCGGCTCGACCCTGTTTCAAATGGATCACCGCCCGTCGCGATGTGCCGGGCATGGAGCAACGCGGATTTTTCCACGCAGCTTTCCAGTGCTTCTGGCTCGAGGGCCGACAACGCCGTTAGATTTTCCTCGATCCAATGGAAAAATTCCCCATCTCTCACCAGCGCCACCTTCACCGCCTCGATCAACCCACCCCGCCGGGTTTCTTCATCCTGGCTGTGAAGGTAGCGGAAATCATTGATCACCGCGTAAGGCACCGAAAAGGCACCCACCCAATTTTTTTTCCCGAACGCATTGATCGCGCATTTCACGCCGACGCCGCTGTCATCTTGCGAGAGGGTGGTCGTGGGAAATCGAATCAATCTAACACCGCGATGGGCCGTCGCGGCGGCATAGCCCACGGCATCGAGAAATGCGCCGCCGCCAATGACCAGCGCGTAGGAATGCCGGTCGAGATGTGCCGCGTCGATGGTTGCCCAGACTTCCCGGACCAAGCGATCATCTGCTTTTACCGATTCGCCGCCCGGAAAGACCGAAGTCCCCCGGAAGTCCAAATCCCCTCCCTCGAAATACGCTTCGATTTCATCGACCAGTCCTGGCCACAGGGCAGCCACGGTTTCCTCGACGAATACCATGACCCGGCGTCCGCCACCTTCGTTCAGAACTTCGCCCAGCAAAGGGTTCACGGCAGAGAAGGCGTGCCGGGTGAAAATGATTCGGTGTTTGAAAGTTACGGGAATTTGAAAATCGTAGCGGGACATCAGGGCGCGGAAGCAGTATCTCCCCTTACGACCTTGCGCCACCGTTTCTTGCCCATTTATTCACGCCATGCCCGCCATCGAACCGCTCTTTGAAACCCGCTGGCTTGGACTCTATCGCATCGGCCATTGGGACTTTGTCCGCCGTCCCACCTCCGAGGCCTGCGTTGGCATCTTGGCCATCACGCCGGATCGCGAAATGATCCTCGTAGAGCAATTCCGCGTTCCGATGCAGCGCCAAGTCATCGAAATTCCCGCCGGACTCGTGGGCGATGAGCCCGAGTTTGTAGATGAATCCCTAGCGGAAACTGCTCATCGGGAATTGCTAGAGGAAACTGGATATCACGCCGGATCGGTCGTCGCGCTCACCGCCAGTCCCACTTCCGCAGGGATGACCTCGGAAATCACCCACCTTTTTCATGCCACGGATCTGGTCCGCGAAAATCAAGGCGGCGGCGTGGGCGGGGAAAACATCATCGTTCATCACGTCCCGCTCGCCGGACTGCGGCAATGGCTCGGTGCCCAAGAAGCCATGGGGAAACTCATCGACTTCAAGATTTTCTCCGCTCTCTGGCTCGCGGGAATTCCAAGTTGATGGGTTGCAAACCCTCCGGCCAAACCGCAGTATAAATATACCAGCCCTAAATTCCCATGAACGCCATCCCGACCGTTTCACGCCGCCGCCTGCTGAAAACGCTGTTCTGCTCCAGCGTGGCCATGAAGCTCAACCTTGCTTCGTCCGCCGCCGCTGCGGAAACACATACCGCAGCCTCGCTGGATCTGCTAGTTCTCGGAGATTTCGGCAGCGGCGACGAGATCCAAGCCTCCGTAGCCCGCGCCATTTCCCGCTATGCCGAAACCCTCGGCAAACCTACCCAAGGGATGCTCCTGTTAGGCGATAATTTTTATGGCTCGATGCCTGGCGGTGTGAAATCCCCGCGCTGGCAAAGCGGTTTCTCGGAGCCCTATCCGGCAAAAATTTTCCCCGCTCCCTGCTGGGCCATCCTCGGCAACCACGACTACCACGACACCCGTGGGAACGAGCAGGCCCAGCTCGACTACGCCGCCTCACTCGACCGCCCGACCCGCTGGACCATGCCCGGCAAATACTACCGCGTGGACCTTCCTGCGAACAAGCCGCTAATCACCTTCCTGATGATTGACACCAATTGGAAATCCATCAACAGCAAGCTCCACAACGACGTGCCTTGCTGGATGAGCGACGAGGAAAAAACCGCCCAACAAATCTGGTTAGACAAGCAGCTTGCCTCACCGCGCGCACCCTTCACCGTCGTCGTCGGCCACCATCCTATCTACTCGGACAGCAAACACGGCGACACCTCGGACCTCGTCAAGGAACTTGCCCCCATGCTCGAAAAGGCCAGCGTCCACCTCTACCTCTGCGGTCACGATCACGATCTCCAACACCTCGAACTCGAAGGCCTGAAAACCAGCTTCGTCATCTCCGGCGGCGGCGGAGCCCGCGTCTATCCGCACGAAAAAACCCGCCCGAATTCCGTGATTTTCGACAGCTATGGCTTTAGTCACCTCGCCATTTCTAACAAACGTCTATGGGTCCGCCACATTGATCCTAACGGAAAAATGGTCCACGCGTTCAGCAAGGGCGTGGATCATGATTGGAAAGTGGAGGCTTGAGACGCATCTACGCGGGTCACAGGGAGCAACATCATTTCGAGCGGGAAAAATACACTCCCCGCCATCCTATGAAAAATTTCCCGCGCATTCCGGGTAGGTGGCGAGGCGTTTTCCTTGCGCCGCTCGGATTGGCTGCATCGAATCGCAGCCGCGAGACACAACTAACTCCTCCATTATGAAAAAAACCACGATGCTCTTGATTCCCGCGATTGCCGCAGCCTTGTCATTCTCCGCTTCGGCTGCGCCAGCGGTAAAACCCCTGAAAGGCCTACTCATCCTGGGCGGCTGTTGCCACGACTACAAGACCCAGAAGGACATCCTCGAAGCCGGGATCGAAGCCCGCGCCAACATCAAGATCGACATTTTTTACTCGCCCGACACGAACACGAAGCCAAATCTGACCTGCTACGAGAAGGAAAATTGGGCGGACGGCTACGACGTCATCATCCACGACGAATGCGCTGCGGACATCAAGGATCTCGCTGTGGTCAACCGCATCCTCGCGCCCCATCGCAAGGGTCTGCCCGGCGTGAACCTCCATTGCGCCATGCACTGTTACCGCACCGCAGCAGATTTCAAGGTGCCCGTCCCTTCGGGCACCGACGGCTCACTGTGGTTTGATTACCTCGGCATCCAGTCCAGCGGTCACGGCTCCCAACTGCCAATCGACGTGAGCTATCTTCCCGATGCCAGTCCCATCACCAAGGGTTTTGAAAACTGGACCACGGTAAACGAAGAACTCTACAACAATGTCAGCATCCACGACAGCGCGAAACCGTTAGCTAAAGGCAAACAGGGCAATAGTGAAACCGTCGTCGTCTGGACCAATGAATACGGCGACAAAAAAACCCGGATTTTCTCTACGACTCTCGGGCACAATAACATGACGGTTTCAGACGCACGCTACCTCGACCTGGTAACCCACGGACTTCTCTGGGCCTGCAACAAGCTCGACAAGGATGGCAAGCCTGTCGTCGGGTATGGCCCCGCTCCAGCAGCTATTAAATAAGGCGGCGCCATTTCCGAATCCACAAAATCCCGCGCGGCATCCGCTCGGGATTTTTTCTTATTCAGGTCGTGACTCATCCTCTGCGGCTCCGTAAATCCCCTCCGTGGCCGACGACGATGATTCCCTCAACCACCGCTTTGGCGGCATCGCCCGACTCTACGGACAGGCGGCATTCAATCGTTTTCTAACTGCCAGAGTCGCGGTCGTCGGCGTCGGCGGAGTTGGCTCGTGGGCGGTGGAAGCGCTGGCGCGCTCGGGCATCGGCCACCTGACGCTCGTCGATCTGGATGAAATCTGCATCACCAACGTGAACCGCCAACTCCATGCGATGGATGGGCAGATCGGCCGTCAGAAGACCGATGCCATGGCAGACCGGGCGCTGGCGATTCATCCCGGCTGTGACATCCGCATCGTGCCGAGTTTTTTTAACGAAAAGTCCGCTACCGCCATTCTGGATGCGGGCTTCGATGCCGTGATTGATGCCATCGACTTCGCCCGTCACAAGTCACTGTTAGTCGCCGAATGTCACCGCCGCGGAATCTACGCCATCACTTGCGGGGGAGCGGGCGGGCGGCGCGATCCCACGCGCATTCGTGTGACCGATCTTGCTTACAGCGGTATGGACCCGCTGCTGTTGCAACTCCGCCGCGGCCTGCGGAATGATTTCGGCTTTCCCAAAAACACCCGCGGTAAGGAGCCCATCCTCTTTGGTATCGACGCGGTGTATTCTGACGAGGCACCTTGGTATTCGAACTGCGACGGCACGGTTTCAAAAAACCCGCCGGAGGAAATTTCCCTGCGCCTTAATTGCGCGTCCGGCTTCGGCTCGGCGGCCCACTTAATCGCCAGTTTCGGCCTGATCGCCGCTGGGAGAGTGTTAGACAGGATTGCCGCCCAAGCATGAAAAAAGCGACCTGCGGGCCGCTTCTTCGAGAATTTCCTAAGATGGAGTCCGATTTAGAGACCCTTTTTCGAGAGCCGGGTGCCTGCGGTAGCGCCTTGGCGGGCTTTAAATTTCGGATTCGATTTGCAAATGACGTAAACCGTTCCTTTGCGTTTCACCACTTGGCAATCTGCATGACGGCGTTTTGCGGAGGCGAGGGATGAGAGAACTTTCATGGCGGTGGATGATTGGAAAAATGATCAGTGACACCAGTCACCGGGGCGCGAAAACTAGCCAGCCACCTGGCCTTGTAAAGCCATTTTTTGATCGTATTTCCGAGGAATATTTAACTTTACCGTAATTTACCCTTTCGGAACTCTGGAATCACGCGTAAATGATGCCCATGAAATTGCTCCTCGTGATCGCGACGGCACTCGCGTTAAATTCCTGTAACACCTGCATCGGCATTGGCCGCGACACCCAGAAAGGCTACGAATGGACCAAAAGCAAGTTCCAAGGCAGCGGCGGGCAGCAACAGGACAGTTCGGCAGCGCCGGTATATTAGTGTGGTAGGTAGGGAAACTTTCCGGTTTCGCATGGCAGGCAGCTCTGCTTGTATTGAAGTGTGACCTTCGCCAGCAAAATCACCATTGTCCGGATCTGCTTGGTTCCCGTCTTCGCGGCGCTGGCTTTTTACTATGGGCATACGGTGGCGAGCGGAAATCCGTTAGAGTCGCTGCGTTGGTGGGCGCTCGGAGTCTTCGTCACGGCGGCCGCCACCGACGGGGTTGACGGCTGGGTCGCCCGGCGTTTCAATCAATGCTCGAAATTCGGCGCTTTCATCGATCCCATCGCGGACAAGGCGTTGCTTCTGACGGGCGTGATCACGCTTTCCTTGGTCGATTGGGGCGAGCCTGGTTGGCACCTGCCGCTGTGGTTCGCGGCGATTGTCATACTGCGAGACTGCATCATCCTGGGCGGCATCAAGATTCTTTATGTAAACCATCGGGACGTGGAAATCGTCCCGCATTGGACTGGCAAAGTTTGCACGGTATTGCAGATGTTCACGCTCGGCTGGGTGATGCTGAAATTCGTGTCCATTTCACCGATCTATCCGTGCATCATTGCAGGAATTTTTACCATCTGGTCGAGTGTCGCCTACATTCAGCAGGGGCAGAAAATTCTGCGGGGATGATCCCAGTTCAGGCATAATTTCAGTTCCTTGTGGAGCACCTGCGCCCTTGCGAGTGGTTTTCCCCGTCCTCGCCGAAAAGAGCGTCGATTCTCATTCAACCCGTATCATTGGCGAGGGTGCCAATGATTACATGCGAGGCGAGTGTGCTCTCCTCCAAGAGTGCGTCACCCAAAATTTTGCTTACTTCGGGTAAGATGGAGAGCGCTCAGCAGGTTTGTGATGGACGGCGGCGGCGGAACACCATGAGCAAGCCAAGGCCACCCAAGAGGACGGATGAAGGTTCTGGAACGGCGGTCCAATTCAGGACGACATCGTTACTGGTATTTGAGAGGCTCCAAGTCCCCTGACCGCCAAATGATCCGGCTCCGGTCGTGTCGAGATTAAAAATCCCAGATGATGTGCCAGCACCGCTGTAGTCAATAATCGTAAACGCGCGGTTTGCGTCCCAAATGATATCTGTATAATCATTGCCGGATACGATGAGATTGAGAGTGGCAAGGGAATCAATGCTCAGACTTCCGCCTGTCACATCAAGAGCGTCATAGTCAGTTCCACGAACACCCAGAGTATCGCCAATGAATTCGGCGTTGAGGGTAGCGGTGGGGTTATAGGTTAATCCCGCCGAGAAGGTTTGAAGACCGGGGCTAGCACCCGGTGCATGGATACCGCTGATGACGACGGAGGAATTGAAGATGCCTCCATTGCCCTTGAGGGTTCCGTTTGCATCTACGGTAACCGGGCCGTTAACAATTCCAGCGACGCTTAGGATCGCGCCGGTATTCACTGTTACGGAAGAACCGGCGGCAAGACTGCCCCCGCTTGCAATCGCGAGGGTTCCGTTGGTGACGGTGGTTGCGCCAGTGTAGGAGTTGATTCCCGAGAATGTCGTGGTGCCCGTGCCGGATTGGGTCACTGCCAAGCTGCCGCCCCCCCCATCGCTGATAGCGGTAGTGGTGACATTGATAGCACCAGCATTATTGAAATTCACAGTTTTCGCACCGGCATTTGCCGAAGTGATGCCGCCGGTAATGTTAAGCGCGTTGGTGCTGGTGGTGGCGACTTGGGAAATTGTAAGGTTGCGATTGATGGTCACCAAGCCGCCGAATGTAGAGATATTGTCCGTATTTCCGCCAAGAGTATAGGTGCCACTGGTTGCTTGGTTGGCGACGGTGACTGCAGCGTTGACAGTGAAGTTGCCGCCAATAAGCAACGACGGGCTGGAATTGTTCGTGGTGGTGGCGGAATCACCTAGGAAAATGCCAGAGGTGCCATTGAATGCCCCGCTCGAGCCGGCGATCACAGTGCCTGCGCTCACGGTGGTGGCACCGCTATAGTTGTTGGTTCCAGAGAAGGTCAGACTACCGGTAGTCGTCTTGGTGATTGCGTCGCCGCCGTTGATTTGAAGAACATTTTGCAGGTTGCCGCTTTGGAAGCTCAAGTTGGTGATTTTCCGGGAGCCGCTGGCGCCGGAGCCACCGATGATGCCGCCGTTGAGGTTTAGGGTGCCACCTGCGAGGGTCAGCGTCGTGGCACTGCTGCCCGTCGTGCTGTTGCTGTTGTCAAGGACGC
>JANYFB010000165.1 GCA_025362955.1 Akkermansiaceae bacterium | reverse complement strand
GTTTTACGAAACCAGCCAGCAAGTTTTGCACCCGCAGAGGGGTGAGTTCGTAGGCCTTGCTGGCGACCTAGCTCGATGACTTGGGCGAGCTGTTGAGAAATGTGATCCAGCCTGTCACCTGCGGTGCGGAAAACACCCTGTGCATCCTTGCCGAGTGCTCCGACGATTCCGGTCATTTTAGCTGCTTCCGTTGAGAGCGATTCGATACCTGCGGTGTTCTTGTCCAATAGCTGATCGAGACGGACTGGGATTTGTGCAAGCTGTGCGGTTGCCGCTTGGGCGGAACCGAGCGTCGAGGTGGTAGCGGTGTGCAGGGTTTTCAAGGATTCTCCCAGTGGCACGATGCGACTTTCCAAAAGGTTGAGGGTTTCACGAGCTGCCTGCGTCTGGGCTTTAGCAATCTCGGCGGCACCTACGAGATCCTTCATCTGTTCGTTGTATGCTTTTTCCAAACGGGTGACGGCTTCTGCTGCAATGTTGGCACTATTTCTCTCCATCGTAGTCGCGATCTCAGCGATAGTTCCGAGTGATTTCTTTGAGCTTTCCTCAAAGCGCGTTGCGGAGGCTTCACCGGCTTTCTGAAGCTGTTCCACGTAGTCTGCTCGTTCTTCTTGAAAGGATTTGACGAGGCTCGCGCTATCGGCTTTCCAGCTATCCGCCACTACGGCGAGGCGGTCGCCGGTTGCGCGTAAGCCGTCGCGGTATTCCTTCAGGCGTGTCGTATCGTTCTCGGAAATTTGTGTAAGGAGGTCTGTGCTGAACTTGCGCGCCTGCTCATAGACTTCCAACTGTTGCGCTCGATGTTCCATGACAGCAGCTTCTAGGGCAGCTGCTGTGCGTTCGGAAATCCCTTCTACGGCGGCTTTTGTAGCACTGGAGGTTTCTACTAGGCTCTCGTAGCGGGTGACACCTGCTGCGATTTCTTTCCGCACTTCGTCCAATGCGCTGGCCATTGCCTCCGGTGAGCTAAGAGCCATTTTGTCTAAGCGTTTGGCGACAGTTTCGATGGATGTTACGGCGGTGGCGAGCTTGCTGGCGACTTTTGCGAGAATTTCGTGCGTCTCGCCGCTTTGCTCGGACTCGGTTGCTGCATGCTTGGAAGTTTTTTTAATGTGGTTTGCGACGAGAAAATTTTCCAAGTCAGCAAGGAAAAGCAAGCGCTGCGGTTTCACGCAAACCACGGATAAAAACAAGAGGACTATGCTCACAAAGATGCCTACCACGCTGGCGACGAAGGCGAGGTTCAGATTTTTTACCACCGTAGAGATACCATTTTGGAACGAATCACCTTCGAGTCCGCTGCGATGCACCAATTCTCCGAAAGCAAGGAAGGTGCCCATGAGGCCGAGGATGAGGCAGGAGCCGACTGCAAATGAGAGAAAGGCGGCGGCTGTGCGGTTTTCCTCACGCACTGCCGCTTGGCTGACAATTTCGCGGATGTCGGTCAAATCTTGGCACTTGGAGCTATCCGCAACGGCACGAGCGAGAACGCCACAGGTGCCAGAATTTCTTAGATTTGTGATAATGTGAGGAGTCTCGGCTGAAGCCGGTTCATCAGCCGATGAAATACGCGTCAGGAGCCTGCAGGCAGCCTTGATCTGTCCTTTCATAAGCATCCCACAGAAAAAAGCGATGACCCCCACTAGGACTATGAGTGCTACGATAGAGGATGGGAGAACTAAAACGGAACCGTCCCCCATGGTGAAGGGGTTGGAAAAGGCAGCGAGGAAGGGCGGAAACATCTGTGGCGTAAAGTTTAGGCGTGATTGAAGCGAAGTGTGCCTTTGCCATTATTGAGGAGTTCATAAACGTCTCGACTCGTTTCGGTCAGGCGTGCTGGTAAGCAATCCACGAGTTGACTTCTCTTCCTCAGATGGACTGGGAATTCGGAGTCGAACGCCTTAGCGTCCACAAAACTGTCTTCACCGGCCAATGGAGCGGGGAAAAGGAGAGCGCGGCCACCGCCGAGCAAGACCGCAATGCTTTCCTTGGGTACAGCAATGTTACTAGTACCTATCCTGTAAATAGTTGATTCGTCGAACGCCCCGTCACGGAACACTCGTATGGCTCGAAACTCCGATGGAGCGTTCACCTCGATGAGTGACTGCATTCGGTTTATGATCTGGCGGGCATCCCTGTTCATTATCCGGCAAGCCTCGGTGAACTCTCTCTGCAGTGCGCGGATTACTTCCTCTTCGGAAAAATTGCGGGACTCGTCAGAGACAATTGGCAATTCCTCGCGTGGAATAACAGTAGCGATGTTTGGATAAGATGGGGAAATATGGGAACTCAAAGTCGTTTGCTCTGGAATCTCCTCGGCGAAAATCGAACGCTTGGTATCGGTTGCTGATTCCTTCCTCGCATTGTCGGCATGTTCAAGTTTTGCCAATCGCTTATCCA
>JANYFB010000131.1 GCA_025362955.1 Akkermansiaceae bacterium | reverse complement strand
CCTTCCCAATTGAAGCGATCCCGGACGGTGGCTTCCGAGTAGATGTGGAGCGGCTCCAAGGCCGCGACTTTCTCCCAATCTGTCAAAGTAATTGCCCACTGCGCTACGGCTTGGTGGGTGATGCGGATGGACTCACCCGGCTGCCATCCGGGTAAAACATTCACTTCGCCTTCCCGGACTTGGTCGGCTAGGGCGTGGAAGCGGGTTGGAAACAGGAAGAACGACTCGTGAGCAAAAGAAAATCCCTGACGGCCTTCGTGAATGCCACCTTTCCGCAATAGGATCGACTGTCTTCCCGTGGCCAGCGCATCGCACACCACCTGCCACTCTTTGAATCCGATGGCGCTCATGGAATTCTTACCCGAGATCATCGGCAGTAACCGATGTTTGTTCCCTCGCTCCAAGAATCCTAGCTTGGAGGGTCACCCGCTCAGGCGCGGCATCGAACCGATAGCTATGACAATTCGGGCAAAGCGAAGCTCCACTGCCCACAATCGAATCACAGCCTTCACAAACCTTGTAACCCGAGGGGTTCGCGGCGATTTTTGCGGCGGCTGCCGCGCGGTTGGGTGGAGGTGAGTCTGACATGGCAAGTAAGAAAAAAGCGGCACCGGTAAACCGGTCCGCTTGTTTCGTTAGGAGAGGGATGAAACCAATTGACCGGGCAATCAAGCGACGGCAGCGAGGGCCTTCGCAGTCTTGCTCTTCAAGTTAGCAGCTTTATTCGGGTGAATCAAGTTACGCTTCGCGGCCTTATCCACGACGGAGGAAAATGCGGAGCTTGCTTCCGCAGCAGCGGCTTTGTCACCGGAAGCGATCGCGGCGAGGGCTTTCTTGCGAAGCGTTTTCATGCGGCTCTTTTCAGCGCGATTACGCTCGGTCCGGACTACGGTTTGACGTGCGCGCTTGATTGAAGATTTGTGGTTGGCCATGGTCGTGTTATAAAAAATCAGTTGCCTTGAGGCGGGCGGGGGAAAATAGGAATTTGAACCGAGGTGTCAAGCTCGTGTTTCAGAGATTCTTAACTGCGGGTGTTGAACTTCCCCATTGAGGCGGATGAGTCGCTTGATTTATTGGATTGGATGGAGCCGCGAATCACGAAAACATCAGCGCCAGTGCCGATTCTGTTATATAGGTCAGCCACGTCGCGGCTACCCATGCGGATGCAGCCGAACGAGGCGGGCCTGCCCAGGTAACGCTCTTCGGGGGTGCCGTGGATATAGATCGTTCGGCGGAATGCATTCTGATTGCGGGATTCAGTGCCTGTCAGCCACATGATCCGAGTGACAACGGGATCGCGACCTGGGGCATCGGGCCGGATGACTTCCCCAGTGGGCCGACGGGCCTTGAAGACGCAGCCGATGGGTGCTCCGTCCCCGATTTTTTTTGCGACCTGCAGGCGTCCGATCGGAGTGCAGTTGCTGCCAGGACTATCGCCCACTCCGAATTTGGAGGTCGAAATTCTGTAGGCTTTCACCGGATTGCCATCGCGGACTAAAAGCATTTTCTGATCGCGCACGCTGACGATCATTTTATTGTGGGTGTCACCGCCGCGGAACGAGAACGAATTCGACCCGCAACTCGTGAGCCCGAGCGCCACAAGAAGGCCGAGCGATACGAGGAAAAGAAAACGAGGGATAGGGTATCCGATCATAATTCGGTCATGGAGATTTGCGGTTCACGATCTTCGGTGCATCCGACTCCGCACCGGAGGGCAGCATGCGGACGAGTGATGACAGGGACGTATAGAAGAAACCGACGGGGAATGGAAGCAAAAGAATTGCTGAAGACCAACGAAAGTTCATTGCCGCATCGACCACAACGAAAAGAAAGAAGAATCCGAAGAGCAATTCCACGAATGGGGTCAGGGTTTTCATGGCCTTGTAGCTGCTCTTTTTCCAATCCTGACGTCGCGCTTGGCCGATCCCGTATTTGGGAGTGCGAATAAAGGCGGTCTCATGATTGAACAAGGCTTCCAGCACAGCCTTGGTGTTGCTGATTGACATTCCAATGCCGAGCGCGAGAAGCAGTGGGAGGTAAGGAATTTCCCGCCACCACGAGCCGGGACGCAGGGCCTTCTGGGCGACCAGATAGAAAACGACCACCGAAACGGAGGAGAAGAAGAAGATCGGGACGTTGACGATGTAGTAGGTGAATTTTCCGAAATCCGGCTGCGCCTGCTGGTTCGGATAGATCAGGAAACATAGGCAGATGAGAAGTAGATAGGCGAAATTCGACGTGAGGTGCGCGGTGGCCTCCATTTTGATGAAAAGTGGCACATCGCTTTTCCAGATTGCTGGCAGAACTTTTTTACAAACTTGGATTGAACCCTTGGTCCAGCGGTGTTGCTGGCTTTTGAAGCCGTCCATGTCCACCGGAAGCTCGGCCGGGGTTTCCACCTCGTTGAGGAAAATGAAGCGCCATCCTTTAAGCTGGGCGCGGTAGCTGAGGTCCATGTCCTCGGTGAGCGTGTCGTGCTCCCAACCGCCCGCGTCGGCGATGCAGGATTTCCGCCAGATGCCACCAGTGCCGTTGAAGGTAAAGAAGCGACCGGAGCGATTGCGAGCGGTCTGCTCTAGCTCGAGGTGGCCGTCCAGAAACATCGCTTGGATGCGGGTCAACACATTGAAAGTGCGGTTGAGGTGGCCCCAGCGCGTCTGGATCATTCCGATTTTGTCATCGGAGAAATAGTGGATCGTTTTTTGAAGGAGGTCGGGATTCGGAACGAAATCCGCATCTAGGATAAGAAGGTATTCCCCTCTGGCGAACCGGGTTCCGTTTTCAAGCGCGCCCGCCTTGTAGCCGGTGCGATCTGTCCGGTGAATGTGCTCGGCATCGAAGCCCCGAGCTTTCAGTGCCTCGATTCCCGCCCGGCAAATTTCCACTGTCTGGTCGGTGGAATCGTCCAACAGCTGGATCTGCATTTTGTCCTGCGGATAATCCATCGCGGAAACCGAGGCCAATAGCCGATCCACCACATGCATCTCATTAAAAACCGGCAGTTGGATGGTGACCAGCGGCAAATCCTTGAACCATTTCAACGGCTTCGGATGTTTTCGCGAGTGCTTTAGGTATAAAAAAACAATCGTCAATCGGTGAGAGCCATAGCCTGCGAGGCCGATGAGAACGATGATATACGAGGCATACCAAATAGGCGAGGTCCAGTCCATACAGTTGGGGAAAATCGGAGTTTCGGCGGATGTTCCGGGCCTGATGAAGTGAGATGAGAGGCACCCAGAATGCTGGCAAATGATTCATAATCAAACGCCAGACGCCGCAGGCAAGCAGCAAACGTGCCGAGCGTCAAGCTCCAAGTCCGGAAGAAGTAAACACGGCATTTTCAAACGGGAGAGGTGAGGCTGGTGCTGCGCCTCGCCAGGATTTAGTGTTAGGTAAGAGATCCTGTCGCAAAGGCGTTTGAGTTGCTTCCGCGGTCACACGAGGGATTGAAAAATCCGCCGCTGACAAATCCGGTTGTCATTCGTTTTTTCCATTGATACAAACCGACCCAATCCGTGCAGCCTTTTTCCTCAATGGCACATCCCTTCCGACTGATTCATTGGCTGCGTCTTTCGTTCGCGTTGCCCTTGGTGTTGCTGGTGACTGTTGGGCTCGCATTTTCCGCTGCGCCCGTCGTGGAGTGGGAAATTACGAAAATCGACGGGCGTGACTACGTGTCAGTCGATAGCATCAAGCGATTTTACGATTTCACAAAAATGACCCGCACGGGAGGCTCGCTCATACTCGAAAACTCAAAAATCGAGATGAATCTCAAGGTCGGCGGCAATGACTGCCTCATGAACAATGTGAAATTCGTCTTCAGCCAGGAAATCGCGACGGTGGGCGATAAAGTTTACGTCTCGCGTGTGGACCTTGCTAAATTGATCGACCCGGTGCTGCGCCCGAATTTCATCCAAAACGCTGGCGATTTCCGCACGGTGATCCTCGATCCCGGCCACGGGGGAAAAGATCCAGGGGCGACGAATCCTTACGGCACCGAAGCGAATTACAATGTCAAGGTAGCGGGAATCGCGGAGAAACTCCTAGTTGCGAAAGGTTTTAAGGTCGTGATGACTCGTGATACCGATGTCTATCAGTCGCTCCAGGAACGCGTGGATTTCGCCAACGCGGTGCAGGAAAACGCGATTTACGTGAGCATCCATTTCAATTCCGGCAGCAGTTCCGCCCGGGGCATTGAGACATTCACCCTTTCTCCGCCCGGTGTCTCCCATTACGGGCGGGATTTCAAGGAGGCTGACAATCTAACACGGGCGGGAAATGAGCATGATTCTGCAAACATCGCGCTCGCCACTTCCGTCCACGGTTCGATCCTCCGGCGGCTCGGTAAGAACACCTTGGACCGTGGCATCAAGCGTGCCCGCTTCAGTGTTCTATCGGGGGTGCGCCATCCTGCAATCTTGTTGGAAGGTGGATTCATGAGTCATCCGTATGAGGCTCGCCTGATCGAAAATGAGGCCTATCAGAACGCCATCGCCGGCGGGATTGTGGACGCCATCACAAAATACCGTTTCGCTGTTGGCCATAATCCCGCGTCCGCGCCGCAAAACTAGGCCGTAGCTGACGCGTCTCGCTCCAGTCCCTTGTCGGTGCGTCTCGCCGCGAGGATCGCCTCCGTCATCCGCAGCGCTTCGATGTTAGGTCTCACGGAATGCACCCGGTGCAGCATCACTCCCTGTTCGCGAGCATTCGCCGTTAGGGCGACAGTCGGCCATTCGCGGGCGTCGATAAGGTCGTCACCCAAAATTTTCCCGATGAATGATTTCCGGGATACCCCTAACAATAAAGGCCGACCCGCTGCTGAAATTTCTCCCAGCGCCCGGAGTAAGGCCAGATTGTGATCCAAGGTTTTCCCGAAGCCGATTCCCGGATCAAAACATACAGCCACCGAATCAATCCCTGCCGCGACCAGCGTCAGGAGGCGCTCAGAAAAAAACTCTCTCACTTCTATCACCACGTCATCGTAGCGAGGAGACTTTTGCATCGTCTGGGGAGTCCCCTGCCGATGCATCACCACCACTCCACAACCACTTTCCGCGCAGACTCGCGCCATCTCGTGATCCGCAAGCAGTCCACTCACGTCATTCACGATGTCTGCACCTGCATCCAATGCTGCGGCGGCGACCATCGCCTTCGTCGTGTCGATGGAAATCAATCCGTCCCACTCTGCCCGCAATGCCGCAATCACCGGCACCGTGCGGGCGATCTCCTCTCCGGCAGGAACTGGCACGGCACCCGGACGAGTCGATTCCCCGCCGATGTCGATCAATTCCGCGCCTTCTACGATCATGCGACGAGCGTGGGCCAGCGCGGTTTCGGTATTGAAATGCTCGCCACCGTCGGAGAAAGAATCGGGCGTTACGTTTAGAATCCCCATCACCCGTGCTTGGTGCGTGAGATCGAGAATGGCGCGGCGAGTTTTCCAGATCATTCGTCAATTGGCGGCTTGCAGCGTCCGTCAGAGGTGCCTACCTTGTGCTCTATGAACCTACTGGCAACTGGGAAAATCTTCGCGCTCGCGGTTTTGTTGCTGCTCACGCATCCGTGCCGCGCCAGCGAGTTCGACGGAGTGGATGGCCCGAACGTCCGCTACATGCGGCTCAAAGACGGCTCTCGCTCGGTTTTCATCCGCAGCCCCGACAACCGCACCCTCACCAAGAAAACATTTTCACCTAACGGAGTGCTCACCATGGTGACCACCTACAAAATGGATTCTAGCGGAAATCCACTGGGTTGTAAAATTCGTGATGGCCAGAACCAAGAGCTTTTCAAAGTGAGCTATGGCTACCACAAAGTCACCGGACTGTTAGTTGAAGAGCTCATGTTCGACTCTCGGGTCAAGCGCATCAGCAAGGATACCGGCAAGGAAATGCCGGTACAAAAAATCGTTTATCTCTACGATGCGGACGGCAAACGCAGCGCGCCCATCGCCTACAACCTCTTGCCGGGAAAAACCTTCGAACAGGTTTTCGGCCTGAAGTCTTCCGCGCTTGAGAGCAATCCATTCCAAAATGGAGAGCGGTAATTTCCCAATGGTGGCCAAGCAAGTCATCTTCGAAGGCCGCGTCCAAGGCGTGGGATTTCGCTACACCGTCAAGGATCTATCTCGCGGATTTGAAGTTTGCGGCTGGGTGAAAAATCTAACTGACGGGAGCGTGGAGCTTCAGGTGATGGGTGTGAAGGAAGAGGTGGAATCCTTCATCAAGGAAATCGCCGAGGAATCGTCAGTCGCCCATCATATTAAGAATTTGACTGCTGTGAAGATTCCCCTGCTCGAAAATTGTGCGGGCTTTAGAATCGAGCGCTAGACGGTTTGTGGATGAATCTAGCAGGGGCAATGTTATTTCGCAGGTGAAAGTCGCAACGATTGCGACCTTAGCGAAACTGCACCCCAAGCCCCTTCTTCAAAGCCTCGAGCACGTTCTGGTGGGCGGTGTCGATCTCTTCTGCCTTGAGAGTGCGCGTGGATTCGCGGTAGTGGAAGCGGTAGGCAAGTGATTTTCTATCAGCGGGGATTTTCTGGCCGGTGGTGTCGGTAAAGACATCGAAGCACTCGGACGAAACTAACAGAGGCTGGGCCAGTTTGGCGATGACGGCCTCGATCTGGGCGTTTGGCGTGCTGAGAGAAAGTTCCATCGCGGCGTCGCGGGAAGAGCCTGGGAATTGAGCGAGCTCTTCGACGTGGCTGATGCCGTTGAGGAGCTTGCGGAGTTTGCCGAGATCCAGCTCGGCGACGTAAACAGGCGTGGTGAAATCCAGTTCACGCTCGCGGGCGGGGGTGAGGCGAGCGAAAATTCCGATGTTCTGGTCTCCCACTTTGATGTTGCTAGCGAGGACGAAGCCGGGGCGGTCCTTGGGGGTGAAGCTAATCTGGCGGTCGCCTAACAGGGCGGAGAGGATACCTTTGAGGTCGTGTAAATCCGCACTGCGGTCCGCTTGGGACCAGCCGGGAGGTTGGACAGAGCCGGAGAGGAGCAGGGCGAGTGTTTCGCTTTCCTGATCCTTGGCTTTGCCGCCGCCGGCGTTGCAGAAGACGCGCCCCATTTCGAAGAAACGCAGGGATTTCGCCTGCTGGCGGACATTTCTAGCAGCCGAGGCGATGAGTCCGGGAACGATGCTCGGGCGCATCACAGCGTGGTCCTCGCTGAGAGGAAGTTTGACACGGATGATGTCGCCGTCCAGCAATGGACGCAGCGGAAGGACATCGGAAACCTGCGCGTCGGAAATGAGCTTGATCGTCTGGCACTCATGCAGACCGAGCGCGGCGAGGCGGCGGCGGAGAACCATGTCGGCATCGTAAGCGGCATCCACCGGACTGGCGGGGACGAAGGTGCCTCGGAATCGTGACGGGACATTGCCGAGGCCGTGGACGCGGGCAATTTCCTCGACGAGATCGATGTGGCGTTGGAGATCCGCGCGGAAGGAAGGAATGTCCCAAGTGCCGTCGGCGAGCTTCGTGAGACCGAGGCGGGTGAGGATTTCCTCAGCGTCTGCTAGAGAAATGGAGCCTCCCATGAGTTGGTCGAGCTTCTCCGCGTCGAGGGCGACAGAACGGACTAGGACGGGAGCTTCACCGGCGATTTGGGTGGCAGTATCCGCCGTGCCGCCTGCGATTTCGAGGATGAGCTGCACCGCGAGTGCGGAAGCCGTTAGGATTCCCGCCGGATCGACACCGCGCTCGAAGCGGTAGGAGGAATCCGATGTTAGAGCGGTGCGACGCGAAGTACGACGGATGCCTTGTGGGGAAAAATAGGCGGATTCTATCAGGATGTCAGAGGTGGTATCGATAACACCGCTGGTGAGTCCGCCCATCACGCCTGCTAAAGCGAGGGCGGCACCGGATTCGTCGGCGATCAGGAGGTCATCGGGAGTGAGGACGTGCTCGGATTCGTCGAGCGCGAGGAAATGTTCGCCCTCTTTCGCGGAGCGGATGATGATGGAGCCGGTGAGTTTCGCGGCATCGAAGGCGTGGAGCGGTTGGCCCAGTTCGTGGAGCACGAAGTTCGTGACATCGACGATGTTGTTGATCGGCCGCAGTCCGATGGATTCGAGGCGCTGCTTGAGCCAAGCCGGGGATTCCTTGACGGTGACGCCGGAGATTCTAACTGCGGTGTAGAGTGGGCATGCGGCGGGAGAGTGGATTTGGATGGAAGAGGACGATGAAGCGGGAGTGGGCGAGACGCCCACGTTCCTTGAGAGAAGAGGCGTCTTGAGCAATGCGGCGAGTTCGCGGGCCATGCCACGGTGGCTGAGGAGATCGGGACGGTTCGGGGTGACTTCTAACTCTAACAAAGTGTCGGAATCAAAGAGTTGTTTCACAGGTTTTCCGATTTCGGAATCGGGCGGGAGGATGAGCAAGCCGTCCTCACCCGCAGGCAGGCCGATTTCCGAGGCAGCGCACAACATGCCTTTGGACTCCACTTTGCGCATGATGGTCTCACCGATCATGAAGCCGCCAGGAAGCTCGGCACCGGGCAGGGCGCAGGGGACTTTATCGCCGACCTTGTAATTTTGCGCTCCACAGACGATCTGGCGGAGGCTGGCCTCGCCGCAATCGACTTGAGTAACTTTGAGGCGATCTGCATTGGGGTGCTGAACGGCTTCCCTGATTTCGGCGACGACGATTCTATCAGACGTGATGCCTTTGGAAATGATGCCTTCGACCTCAACCCCTGCGAAGGTGAAAAGATCGTCAATTTCCTTAATAGATTTGCCGGAAAGGTCGAGGTGAGTGGCGAGCCAGTTTAAAGAGACATTCATGGGAGAAGAGAAAATTGTTTTACCGCAAATTGGCGGGTCAATGCAGATACGAGAAGATTGGGAATTGGATAATTTGACTCAATAGAAGGATAGCGAAAACAGGATCATCTTTTCTTCAATCAAGTTCATCTGTGTTCATCTGCGGCTCACTTGCGTCTTTTATTCAATTCAGGATCGGCAGGGCAGGGGTCTTCTCATAATCGGTGGGATCGGGCAAGCAGGCTAGCATGAATGCCTCGCGCCGCTCGACGCAGGTGCCGCAAACACCGCAATGAATTTCCCCGCCTTTGTAGCAAGACCAAGTCTCGGAAAAGTCGATGCCGAGTTCGATTCCGCGCCGGGCGATGCCTGCTTTATCCGTGTGGATGAACGGCCGCAATAGCTGGATTTTCTCATAGGTGCCTTTGCTCATCGCCGCAGCCATCGCCTGCATGAAAGGCTCGCGGCAATCTGGATAAATCGCATGGTCGCCCGAATGCGCGGCGATGACGAGGGCATTCGCGTGGATGCTTTCCGCGTAACCGGCAGCGATGGCGAGCATGATGCCGTTGCGGAAGGGGACGACCGTGTGTTTCATGGATGCCTCGGCATAATGCCCGTCCGGGATGCTTCCGCCTGTTAGAAGCAGGTCGGATTTGAACAATTGATTGATGAAATCCAGAGGAATCACCTGATGAGAGATGTTGTTTCTATCAGAATGCAATTTGGCAAAAGGAATTTCGCAGGCATTATGTTTCGAGCCGTAGTTGAAGGATAAACACGCGACCACCTCATGCTGCCCGAGCACTTCGTATAATGCGGCGACCGAATCCATCCCGCCACTTAACAGAACGCAGACTTTCATGACGAGGCGGCCAATGAATCCGGGTAGGTGGCTTCCGTGGTGAGCTGGATCCCGCCGCGCGGGGCGAATTCTCCACGGACGATGATTTCCTGCGGCATCATGATTTCCACCAAGTCGTCGAGGATGCGGTTGACGATTTCTTCGTTAAAGGCGGGCTGGTTACGGAACGAGGCGAGGTAAAATTTGAGGCTTTTCGTCTCCACACAGACATCGCCGGGAATATAGCGGATCACGATGCGGGCGCTGTCGGGCTGGCCTGTGACCGGACAGAGAGAGGAAAATTCAGGGCAATTCAGGGTGATCCAATAGCGCCGACCGGGGCGGAGGTTCGGAAAAATTTCCAGTTTCGCCTCGTCCGGGCTAGCAGGCAGGCGCGTCTCTGCTTTACCAAGCAGGGATAAATTCTGGAGATCTTCGCGACCGGACATGGCCGGATTCTGAAACCCTCTGCCGAAAGGTCGATTTATTTTTGCCTGCAAGTCGCGGCCCAGCGTCCCTCGCCGCCGCGCTTGCCAAGCAACGGCTTCTCAGCTTGTGATGGCTCATGGACTACTTGGCGCGTGCGCGATCTGTGATTGAAACTGAAATCGAAGGTCTCCGCCGGATGGAAATCAGCCTCGACGAGCGTCTGGTCGAAGCCGTCAAGATTCTCCAACGCACGCTCGACGACCGGGGGAAAATCGTTGTCGTCGGAGTCGGGAAATCTGGAAATATCGGCCATAAAATCGCTGCGACGCTTAACTCTACCGGTGCGACCGCTGTGGTGCTCAATTCCCAGAACGCCCTCCATGGTGACCTCGGATTACTTTCGGACGGAGATGCCGTCCTAGCGCTTTCCTACTCGGGCGAGACCCGCGAGTTGATGGATCTCCTGCCGTTTATCCGGCGCTTCGATGTCAATCTTATCGCTCTAACCGGCAACCGAGATTCCACGCTCTCCCGCTTCAGCGAGGTGACTCTGGACACGTCCGTTGAGAGAGAAGCTTGTCCGTTAAACCTCGCCCCCACCTCATCGTCCACCGCCATGCTGGTGATGGGGGATGTTCTCGCCATGGTTTTGTTAGAATCGCGGGGCTTCACCGAGGAGGACTTCGCCCGCTTCCACCCTGGCGGCTCGCTTGGCCGGGCACTCCTTACCCGGGTTTCCGACATCATGCGGGCCGATGCCGAGCTGCCGACTGTCGCAGAAGATGAAAATGTTTTCGCCGCCCTGGACTCGATGAACCGCGCCCGCGCCGGAGCCTGCCTGATCCTCAAACCGGACGGCAGCCTCGCCGGGATTTTCACCCACGGCGACTTCGCACGGAGTTTTAGAAATGACCCGCTGTTAGGAGAAAAGCCCGTCGCCACGCTCATGACCCGCCACCCGATCACCGTCCAGGCCGACGCCCTCGCCGTGGAAGTCCTCAAGACCATCGGCGAGAACCGCATCGACGATATCGTGGTGCTTGATGCGGAGGGAAAACCGGTGGGACTCATCGACACGCAGGACCTGGCGCGGTTGAAGATTGTGTGAACCGGCTCCCCCGTGGTATCGCGCCGCTTAAACGACCCCAAGTTCAGCCGCGCCCGTTCGCTGCAGCGCCTGGTTAGGCGCGTTGTGTGCAACGCTTGAATTGGCATCGTGTGCGACCAAAACAGACAAAACTAGAAGCTATCACAAAAAGTACGAATGTGGATGGTTCTGGAACTATCGAGACAGAGTCAACATGCATATCCATGTTGATCCCCGAACCAATTGCGAACTCCATCTGGACGGCGTTGATGTTGGAAAATGTCGCCCCTCCGCCGAACGAATCCATAGTGCTGAAGGGAATGTTCAGTGTGCTAGGAAAATTGGTCGAATCCAAAACCAAGTGAACCTCGCTATAGTTGGAGGCAGTCGTGTATGCTCGAAGCCAAAGATGAGCGTGGGGAGTGCTGCTGGCAGTTGAAAGTAAGGCTACCTGAAATGCAGTTCCGCTCGAAAGTAGATTCACGCCTCCTAAACCCATCGATAGTGCTGAACTGTTGTCCGCGCCATCATATGTAGCGTAAATGTGGGTGAAGCCCGATATCTGCGTGAGATTGAGGACGCCGGTGGCAATGGAGAAGCTGGATGTAGCGGGAAACGACGAAAGGAGAACGTCCCTCTCGCCGCCTAAAATGCCACTGCCAGAGACTGAGTTAAATGTCCCTGCTCCAGTCAGCGGTCCTTGGGAGGTATTGAAGCTGTCAACGGTCAGAGCGGCGTGTATGAGCGGAGCATGAATCAGTGCGGCGATGAGGCCTAGTAATCTGCGTTGTGTTTTCATAGCTGTGATGTGAGCGCCTAACGACCCCAAGCTCAGCGACGGCGGAGAGTGGCGCGGCGCGTGCCCACCGGTGGAACTAACGGAAACGCCGCAAATGTAGATGTCGCTCCGCTCGCAGAAAGCACGCGCCGTGACACGCGGAGCCGTTCGCTGCAGCGCATGGTTAGGCCGGTGGTTGCTTTTGGAAGTAACGCACATTCCGAAAGTCTCTGAAGTGCTCGTCCTGCGTCCAAAGCGTCGCTTCGTGGCGCATCGCTGTCGCGTAAATGATGCTGTCTGCCAGCGGCAATGGATGGCGCGCAGCCTCCAATGCCAGCGCACAGTCGAAGTCGATAACCTGGCCGCCCTGCATCATGCTGGCGACTTGGAGCGCGTCGTCCTCGCCACGCTCACGAAGAACTTTCTTGAAGACTTCGTAAATGGAAATGACCGGCACGAGAAGGTTCTCGGCATCCTCGATGGCGGCCGCAAACAACGAGGCGCGGTCACTGTCCGTGAAGTATTCGAGCCAGCCGGAGGAATCGACGACATTGGCGGCGCTCACGGGCGGTCATCCTCCCGTTCGATGGTCGTGTCCATGCCACGGAGGAAGCCGCGCATCTGCTGAATCGGGCGAACGGGAATGAACTCCACTCTGTCGGCGTAGCGCAAAACACGGAGCTTCTCGCCCGCCGTAAGATGCAAAGCCTCGCGAATGGCCTGAGGAATAACGACCTGGAATTTGGGTGAAAGGGTGACGGTATCCATATCGATGTGCGTATCGTAGGATGATTCCCCTATCGATGCAAGCGTGCGAATCGGCCTACGACCCCAAGTTCACCGACGGCGGAGCGTGGCGCGGCGCGTGCCCAACCGTAGAACGAACAAACGACGCCCAAATGTAGATGGCGCACCGCTCGCAGAAAGCACGCGCCGTGACACGCGGAGCCGTTCGCTGCAGCGCATGGTTAGGCGTTTCCGGTCGATTGCTCATTGGACCATTCCGACTTTGGCGCGTTGTGCGTAGGAGACAAGTTCGGGACGCAAACCCGGTGTCCGCGCAAGCCAGTCGTCAACGATGGCCTCGGCACTCGGGTAATAGAGCTGCCACTCGCTGACGCCATGAAGTGCGCTCTCTCGGCAGGCATCTTGCGGAATGGAAAGGAGGCGTGGTAGCACTCGAAGAACCTCGGCGTCGAACTCGGTGCGCTCCGGCTCTTCGGGTTTGCCGTGGATAGGAAGGATGTCCCACCACATATAACAAGCGCCGTTGAGTGGGTTGGCTGGCTGCTCGTCGCGGTGGGACAGATGCGGCGAACACCGAACTGCCATAACCTGCTCGAACAGTGGGACGAAAGAGCGCAGTGCGCGGAGACGGGCGGCCAACGGGACGGCTGAATCGACGAGCGCAAACATAAAATCGGAACCACTGCCGCTAACAAGAAACCAAAATGCCTGATTGAGTTGGGCGTCGGAGAAGCGGGAAAGAAGCTCTCCTGACTGCTCGAAGGTGTCTGCAATGAGCGACGCAATATGCTCCGGGCCGTCCCGCCACTCGGGCGCGTCCAACGACCAATACCAAGCTGGGTCTGTAACGGGATGGTCAAAGACGTGTGCAATCCAGTTCGGTAATGAAAGTGCTTCGTTCACAGGAGACGCGAGGAAACGCCTAACGACCCCAAGCTCAGCGACGGCGGAGCGTGGCGCGGTAGCTGCGTGGTGGAGCGAAGAAAGAGGCAACGAGCGTTGGACAACGCCACGCTCGGACGAGACGGGTTCGAGCTAGAATTAGCAGCTACCGTGACACGCGGAGCCGTTCGCTGCAGCGCATGGTTAGGCGATTCGTTCATTGCGGATTCAGTCAGTAATCGTTTCGAGTGTAAGGTGGATACTCGGGCGAAGGTAGATGCGAATGCGCTCGTGTGCCGGCATCTGGACGGTGCCTCTAGCGTAAACGCCCAGCGGGTGAAGAACCTCAATACCGTCTCTGTGAGTGTCGGCGAAGCGGCGGGCGTGGATGAAGCTGCGCGCCCAACGGGTGATGATAGGAGTGTCTGAACCGTCCTGATAGATGGACACAGCCAAATCGCAGTCATACTGGAAGACGGTAACGAGTAGCCGGAGACCGCTCTCGGTGAGGTCGAAAATGCGGGAGATGCCGTGGCCCTCCGGGCCATCCTCGGGAAGAATGCCGAGAACCTCGATGAAGTCTGTTTCGTCATATCGCATTGAGACGGCTTTCGTGGCTTTCGTTACTCGGGACGCGCGCAGAGTCGCCTAACTTCCTATTATACGACTGGCGGATTTTCCCAGTCGTATAGCAAACCTGCGGAAAGTGCCGTTCTGCGGGTGTTGGCGCGGGGTTGAAGGGTTGGCAATCGCACGCAACAGTCGTAGAGCGGGCAGTGGCTGATGGCGAGGAATTTTCGCAAATTCCAACAGAATCGGCTGGAAAATATTTTTGTCGTCGAGCATGCATCCCCGCTCTACGACTGGCGGCTCATGAAAACCGACGAAATCCTGCAAAAACTCTCGGATGTATGCTGCCGGAAGCCTTTCAGCGATGCGACTGAGAAATCTTAGGCTGGGTGGGTCCAGTCGTATAGCAGGGAGCTGCCGGAAATGCCTCCGGTGCGCCGCGCGGCGGAAAAGGCCGGGCTTTCCACAAGGGTTACGTCACATGGGCTGAGGCACCCGTTGGCGACCCATGCGCACCAGGCGGGTGCCGCCGCCCGCGACCTCCAGGCGGTGCTGGCCGCACGAAAGTGGAAACCACCATGGGCTTCTGTCCGCTGGATGACTTGTGAGTGGGGCGGATGGTGCGGTTGAAGTCCTCGACTACGATTGAAAAACAAAAAAACCGCACCCCCGTGAGGAGTGCGGTTTTTGAGAAATCCAGAGTGATTAACGCTTGGAGAACTGGAAGCGGGCGCGGGCACCGGGTTGGCCGGGCTTTTTCCGTTCCTTCATCCGCGGGTCACGGGTGAGGAAACCGAGCGGCTTGATGACCTTGCGGTTTTCAGGGTCCACGAGGGTAAGCGAGCGGGAAATCGCATGGCGGATTGAAATCGCCTGGGATTGCTTGCCACCACCTTTGACGATGACGTTTAGATCAAATTTGTTAGAGAGCGAAAGGGCGAGGAAGGGCGCAAGCACAGCGTTCTGAAGCTCAATGGTAGGAAGATATTCCTCGAAGGTGCGGCCATTGATGGTGATTTGGCCAGTGCCTTCGGTCATCCAGACGCGGGCGACAGCGGTTTTGCGGCGGCCTGTGGCGCTTTGAGTAGTAGTAGCGGTCATTTTGGAAAACGGATAGAATTAGCGAACGGCGTGGACGGTAGGTGCCTGAGCTTCGTGCGGGTGGGATTCACCGGCATAGACCTTGAGCTTGCCGAATTGGGCGCGACCAAGGCGGGTTTTCGGGATCATGCCCCAGACCGCACGCTCGACGAGCAGGACCGGACGGCGCTCGCGGACGATGCGCGGTGTCTCGACCTTCTGGCCGCCGACATAGCCGGAGAAACGGGTGTAGATCTTGGACGTTTCCTTCGTGCCGGTAAGGAGAACCTGATCGGCATTGATCACGACGACGAAATCGCCGGTATCAACATGGGAGGTGAAAATGGGCTTGTGCTTGCCGCGGAGGAGGCGTGCAGCCTCAACAGCGACTTGGCCGAGGACCTTGCCCTTGGCGTCGATCACATACCATTTGCGCTCGACTTCGTGCGGCTTGGCGGAAAACGTCTTCATGTGCTTGTAATAAAAAATAGCTTCGGACATACGGCATGTGCGAAGGGGTGGGGAAACTAGGGAGCCGATTTGAGGGTGTCAACCGGGAAATCTTGAGAAAATTCTGGGAAATTTCAGCCATTTACTCCCGCGCATCGGTCGGACGGCTTGGCGGGGCGTTGATCGGGAGGGGAAGCGGGCCGGTGCCAGCGTCACCGATGGCGGCTTGGGTCCGGATGGCTGAGGCGATGGCATTCGCGAGTTTCTGACGGTAGCCGGCATCGGCGATCATGCGGCTCTCGGCGGCATTGCTCAGGTAGCCACCTTCGAGAAGTAAGCAGGGAATTTCCGGATTTCGGGTGAGGCGGATGCGGCGGCGCACCATCCCACGGCTACCGCTTTCTGCTGGGCAGGCTTGGGCCATGGCTTGTTGGCAACGGACGGCAAGGCTGTGGCTATCGACGCGCCAGAAGTAAGTTTCCGGCCCCCTGATGTTTGACGCGCTGCTATTATAATGCATGCTCACGAGAATTGCACCGCCGTATTGATTGGCGCGGGCCACCCGGTCATCGAGTTCGACGAAGGTGTCGTCACTGCGCATCATGACCACTTTGAAATCGCGGCTGAGGTTGTTGGCGATGCGCTTGGCGGTGTCGAGCGCGAGGTCTTTTTCCTTCAGACCGGTGAAGGGGCTGACCGCGCCACTGTCCTTGCCGCCGTGGCCCGCGTCGATGATGACGGTCTTAAATCCTCTGGGTCCGGGGCGGTGGCCATAAACATCGCGGCCCGACGACGAAGCGATGGAGGGCCGATGGGACGGCGCGGCGCAAGATGCGAGGAAGGCGGCGGCGGATAGGACGAGTGTGGATTTCAGAAACGGACTCATGGACAGGATTCATCGCAGGAAGGGTGAGGAAGGGGAAGTCTCGGTTTTTTCGGATGACCGAATTCGTCCGCCTTGACGGATCAAGGTCATGCAGCGAATTCTTTCGTGTTTGAAAGCCACTCTCGTCATCCCGCCGCTTGGAGCACTCCTTGTGGTCCTTTTTTGGAATGCCGCCCAACTCCGATCCATTGCGGTGCTGGAGAGCGACGGAGGCACACTGCGCAAACGGATTTCAGCCGCACTCGGAACTCCCAATTTCCACCCGGACTCCGTCGCCTCCGCTCACTCGGTTAGAAATGCTGCCACTAACGACGCCATCGACTGGCGTGACCTCTCCGCCAAGATGCTGGAAATGCAAAATGGCGGCGGCATGTCGGACATGCGGGCGATGATGAATTTTCAGCAACGGCTTTTGAAAATGTCCAAGGAGGAAATGATCGCTGCACTCGATCAGATTGCCGCGCTCGATCTATCCGAAGATGCCCGACAAGTATTGGAGTCCATGCTCATTGGCCCCTTGATCGGGAAAGACCCGGTGCTCGCGTTGCAGCGCTATGGCGATCGGATAGGCGACGGTGAAAACGGCATGGGCTGGCAACTCTCTAACGCCTTGCGCGATTGGGCGAAAAAAGATCTAGCCGGAGCGACCGCCTGGTTCGACCTACAAATTGCTAACGGGAAATTCGAGAGCAAGACGCTCGACGGCAAAAGCGAGATCCGCGCCCAGTTCGAGGCTGCCTTGATGGACACTCTGCTCTCCTCGGATTTGGAGGCCGCCAGCCGCCGGATCGCAGCAATGGCCGAAGACCAACGGCGGGAAATTTTACAACAAATTTCATTCTCCGCACTCGGACCTGAGGACCAGAAGGCTTACGCGAGCCTCGTCCGCCAGCTTGTTCCCGCAGATGAGCGGGAAGGTTCCTTCGCCTACATCGCTTCGCAACTCGTGGATGACAATGGCTTCGGCAAGGTCAGCGCCTTCCTTGATGCAGTTCAAGCCTCTCCCGAGGAGCGGGTGGCATCCGCGAAACAAACGGCAGAGTCGCAGGTGGAAATGTTAGGCAACAAGGGCACCCTTGATCGCGAATCCCTCGACAGTCTCCGGGAATGGCTGAACCGCCAAGCTCCCGGAGAAACCGATAGCATCACTGGCAAGGCATTGGCTGAGGCCGCTCAGAACCAAGGAAAGTTCACCTTCTCCGAGGCCTCGCAATTAGTTCTCCAATACCAGCAAAGCACCGGTAGCGACGACGTTCTTGTCTCGTTTCTCGAAGGCTTTTCCGCCCATTCAAATTTAGAAGAAGCCAAACAACTGGCAGCCATGATCACCGATGAAGCCCGCCGGGAGGAAATCCTCAAGCAGTTGAAATGAATGCTTCCCTGAAATTTTCCGTTGGCATTTCCATCCTGATCCTCGGCCTCGGGCTGATGATAGGCCTGGTCCATCAGAAACGCCTAACAACATTGCAGGCGGAGCGCCTCGAACTCGTCGCGCAAGCGGGGAAACTCGGGATTTCTCCAATTCTAACGGGATCAACCGGGGACGCGCGGATCACCAAGCGCCAGCGTGAGGGCCGCGAGGTTCAGGCCCATTCCCTTGCCATGGATCTCGCCGCCTTTGCCAAGGAAATGGAGCTTCATGACAAGGATGGCAGCGGAGGCGACGAGGCAATCCAAAAGCGAGGAATGGAAATCATGGCCCGCCTGATGGAACTCGACGCTTCCCAGATCAAGGTGGTCATCTCTGGATTGCGCGATGACAAGAGCCTGTCTGAAGACACCCGCATCAACATGATCGGCCTGACAATCACCATGCTCGGTGAGGACCACCCCTCCGCGGCCCTCGCTCTGTTTACCGATTTCTCAGATCTGCTGGCCGGAAGCCCGATGGGCAAGCATGTCGTTTCCTCGTCACTCAGCCATTGGGCGAACCAAGATCCGTTAGCCGCACTCGAGTGGGTCCGGAAAAATTCTGCGGAACACCCGGATCTCGCGGACGATGAGACGAAACAAAGCATCATCACCGGAGCCGCGCGGAATGACCCGAAGCTCGCATTCAAACTCATCACCGAGATGCAGCTCGACGACAAGTCCGCCGCAGTCCAAGCGCTTGTGGAGGCTGGAAAAACCCCCGTCCAGAGAACTGCGATTCTGGATGCCCTGCGCGAACATCTCGCGACGATCCCGGATGAGTCGGACCGGGAAGATCTACTCAAGGAATCGTTAGAGAGCATGGGACGTAATCTAGCAGAAGAAAGTTTCAACTCCACTCAGTCATGGATTTCTCAATCGAAACTCAGCCCGGAGGAAAGCGCCCAATTTGCAGGGGGACTTTCCTATTTCAATACCAAGCAGGACACCGGAAAATGGATCGACTGGATGGCCACAACCCTGCCCAAAGAACAGTTGCGGGATAATGTGGACAACCTCATAGGCCAATGGACCCAGCAGGACTATCAGGCCGCAGGAAAATGGCTCGCCGCCGCACCCGACGGCCCTGCGAAAAACGCATCAATCAGCACCTACGCCGGCACCGTCGCGGAATACGAACCCCGCACCGCCGTCCAATGGGCGCTCACTCTGCCCGACGGGGAAGAACGACAGGCGACCTTTGAAACAATCTATCAAAATTGGCCGAAAAACGACGCCGCTGCCGCAGCAGCCTTCGCCAAGGAACACGGGATCATCACCAACGCCGAGGCTAAAGGAGAGCCCTAGCAGATTGCAGGGTGTCGATGTCACCCAATGTTTTGTCCCGCCGGATCGCCTTGATGCGGGGAAAACGCAGTGCTAACCCCGAATCGTGACGGGGCGATAGGCGGATCGCGTCGAAGGCGATTTCCAATACGATGTCCGGTTCCACATGGTGCTTGCGGCGCTCCCTGTGAAGCGTGTGATGCTTAAAATGCTCCGTTAGATCTTCTATCTCGTCGTCGGTTAGACCCGAGTAGGCCTTGCCGATGACCCGCAAGGTGCCGTCGATTTCGTCGCGCACGGCGAAGGTGTAATCGGACAAAACGTCTGACCGTTTACCATGCCCCTGCTCCGCGATGACCACCACACAATCCAGCGTGGGCATCACGCCCTTGAGCTTGATCCAGGCTTTCCCGCGCCTGCCGGGCGTGTAAAGGCTGGCGGGATCTTTCGCAATGAGACCCTCATGGCCGTCTTGGAGCGCTTGTTTGAACGCGGTTTCAATCTCCATTTGATCGTATGCAGGTTGGACGGCGATGGTTTCAAATGGCGGTGCGAGTGAAAGCATTTCCAAATGTTCCCGCCGATCTAACAGTGACTTTTCCAATAAGTCACCCCCTTGGTGCCAGAGGATGTCGAAGGCGATGAAGCGCAATGGCACTGAGCTGTCCTGACCCTCGTGAATCAGAAATAAATCCCCATCGCCCATGCGGCGGCCGAGACGTTTTTGAAGATCCGCGAATCCCAGTTTGCGGCCCTCGGCGAAGGCGATAAGTTCACCATCCAGGACGAAATCCTCGCTCAATTTTCTAGCAGAAACTAACAACTCAGGAAATTCTTCATCCAGCGATCGCAGATCACGCGAGAAAAGCGAAACCTCATCGCCCAGTTTGTGGAGTTGGGCGCGGATGCCATCATACTTCGGTTCCAGCCACACGGGAGAGGCAAATGGAATTTTTGCAAACAGCGGTCGGTCGTCTCCCGGGTCGCGCTCGAGCGGTGCGGCGAGCATGCATTTCACGGGCACCATAGGTCGTAGTTGGGCATCGCCGAGTTTCTGCGCACGGGCCAGCAAGGCCGTTTCCCCGATGTCGCCAGTGAGCATGTGGGCATGGCGGACTTCTGCAGGTTCCGCCTCGAAAGCAGCAGCGATCGCATCCTCCACTAAACCTTCTTTGAGTCCGATGCGGAGGTCGCCTGTGAGCAGCTTGACCACCGTTTCGCCCTCCACGGGATGCAAGGTAGCCAGCCGCGTGGCCAGTTTTGCGATTCGATCCAGCGAGCCTGACGAAGCGGCAAGATCTTGGAAAAACGCAAGCAGCCCTGCCAGATCGAGAGGCTCCGGTTTTAAGGAAATTTCTTGAAGTACGAGACGCGCCGTACGTGCGGTGTCGTTTTGAGTGAGGGAAATTTCGCGGTAGCGTTCCTCCCGCACATTGGGCAACGAAATCAGCGCACGGCGGATCGTGGCCGAGCCCACTTGAAGCGCCCGTCTGCCGCCTTTCTGCGGCAACGCTTCGCCTGTTAGCCAAACCGCCGCATGACGGAGATCCATTTCGTTTTTCAGACCGACCAGATAGGTTGCTAGAAAATCGGTTTTAGCCACGCGGCTGCTTGTTTCGCCCACGAGACGGCAGAGATCGCCGAAGTCTGCCAAGGGGCAAATCACTCTACTGTGGCGCGGTCCGTTGGCCGTGCCGCTCCTCTGAGCAGTTTGGTTGATCGAGAATTCCATTTGATCTCCGCCCGTTGCGCACCACGCGTCCATCCCCTTCGCCCGCAGTTCTGCGGCGAATTCCCGGACGTATCCGTGGACGGTTAGAATTCTTTTTGGCCGCACCCGCTGGACGCATTCTAGCAATCCTGGATGGTCCGCATGATCGGAAAGCGGGAAAACCTCATCCACACGGTAGCGGTATTTTGAACCCGGTTGCAGCGCCCAGCCGGTCAGCATCGCCGTGCGCTTGGATTTCAAGCCACGCAGCAGCTTCGACCGAATCGTGTTAGGCGGGGCGATGACGACATGGCCCGGCGGGGCGTAACCGTCGAACTCTACCGGTTCCGGCAGCGTCTCCACTCCCACCGCGCGGCATGCGCTAGTCATCGCCGCGACTGTGGGGTGGAGTAGTGCGGGAATCCCGTGTTCCGTTAGCAGCGCGAGAGCCTCTTGGGCCTTGCCGAGTGAGTAGCCTAACAGCACCGGGGTTTCGCCGTCCGCGAAGGCGTCCTGAATGAACCGCAGGATGCTCGCCTCAATTTCCATCGGCGCGGGAAACTCGAAATTGGGCAGGCCAAAGGTGGTCTCCATAATTAGGACATCGGCACTCAGGAAATTCACCGGCTCCGCAGTACGGCTCCGGCGGGTTTTGAAATCGCCCGTGTAAAGCAGGGTTGAGTTGTCCTTGATGCGCGTCACATGCAGCATCGCAGAACCGGAAATGTGCCCGGCAGGCAGAAGTCGCAGGCGAAAGCCGTCCCGGGTGATTGGCACTTGGAATGCAAGCGCCTCCATCCGGCTTGCCGGTAGGTGAAACCGCTTGTTTACCAGCGCTGCGGTCACCTCTGAGCACAGCGCAGATTCATGCCGGGCAAAATGATCTGCATGAGCATGGGAGACAAAAGCATGCGGCTTGGCATCCCAAGGGTCCAGCCAGAGGTCGAGCTCGGGCAAATGCAGGCCTCGTTGGAATCGAACTTCAATCAATTGGCCTCCAAGCTAGACTCGGATCTCAAAAATCGCCAAGGCAAACCCCACTTTTAGCAGAATGGGATATTTCTTCGCTTGCCTGATTGGAATCCTGTGAGCATCTTGTAGTCGTCATAAACCCATCTCATTATGAAAGAACTCTTGGACGCTTGGAAAAAAGTGGACCGTAATAAAATTGCAGCACTGCTGAGTGTATGCCCTGGCCTGGGACACCTTTATAAACATCATTACATGTCCGCGGTCGGCATTATGACCGCAGGAAATGTGCTAATGGTTTTCATCGCGATATGGCTAAGCTTTGCCACCTTGGGGCTTTCCCTGATCGTTGTTCCCGCCGTCTGGTTCGCGGGGATCGCCGGTTCCGCCTATTTCGCGACCGATGAACATGGAATGCATCCGTGGCTCCATGTCTGGGACTATCGGCGTGCGGGATTGGCGATGATCGCGAAAAAAGATTAGCCAGCCCAAGAATCTCCTGGAGTTGAAACTTGGTTCGCGCGAATGTGGAGGTAAAAGTGCTGGAAACCCATGACTCCGAGCGCCAGCCACAAGCATCTTTTTTATTCTGAAATGGCGAAGCTGATGGAAGCTGGCTTCGACATTCGCAAAGCGGCGGAGGTCTTGATGGATACCAACCTCCCCGCTCCACAAGCCCATCTCTTAAAGGATCTGAACCACGGGCTGGAAGCTGGGCAGACAATCACCGCCGCGTTCAGCAAAGATCGCAAGGCCATTACCAACCTGGAACGCAGCATCATCGGAGCGGGCGAACGTGGGGGTAAATTGGCTCCCGCTTTTCAACATCTCGCGGACTACTTTTCCATGGTGGCCTCCGCGCATCGGGAGGCCGTGAAAGGCTTCATCTATCCAGTCATCGTCCTGCATCTGGGGATTTTCGTCGGCAGCGTGCCAGCCTCCATGATGCAAGGCGACAAGACCCCCGCGCAGATTGTTTCAGGGCTGTTAGTGACTTTGCTTATGGTTTACACCGCCGCCTTCGTCCTATTTCTCGGAGTTCGCATCTTGTTGAAAATGGCTCCAGAAAATCCCGGGATCGACCGCCTCATCAATCTCATCCCATGGGTGGGAAAAGCCCGTCGCAACATGGCGATGGCGCGCTTTTGCAAGGTCTATCATTCCTGCATCCTCGCCGGAATTTCTATGGGTGAGACCGCTCAGGTATCATCCGAAGCCTCGCAAAGCGGCATCATTCGCGAAGCGGGAATTCGGTTAGTAAAAGTCGCGAAAGCGGGAAGCGAACTGGGCGTCCAATTCATTGCAGACAGTGCTTTTCCCAAGCCTTTCGCAAGATCCTACGCGACGGGGGAGGAAGCGGGTACCTTGGACAAGGATCTGGGACGATGGTCCAAGCTTTTTCAAGGCGAAGCCGAGTCCAGCATGAAAGCTCTATCAGTCATGTTGCCCAAGGTGCTGTATTTCCTGGTCCTCGGATTCGTTGCGTGGAAGATCGTGGGATTTTTCAACGGCTATTACCAAGGCCTCGATTCTATCAGTGAGTGAATTCTTGCAAAAGAAACGCCCGATCTTCTTTGACGAAGACCGGGCGCTTTTGAAAAACGTTTTATGGAAAACGTGGGATTACCAGCGACCGCCGCCGCCGCCACCACCGCTGCCGCGACGATCTCCGCCGCCACCGCCGCCGCCTTTATAGCCGCCGCCACCGCCGCCGCCTTTGTAGCCACCGCCGCCACCGCCGCCGTAGCCACCGCCGCCGCCGCCACCACCACCGTAGCCGCCGCCACCACCGCCGCTTGGACGTGATTCCTTGGGCTCGGATGCGTTCACGCGCAGAGCGCGACCGTTGTAATCGTAGTCGTTGAGAGCTTCGATCGCTGCATTCAACTGGGTTTGATCACCAAGAGTGACAAAAGCAAATCCCTTGGATTGGCCGGTTTCACGATCAGTAATGATTTTGACCCGTTCAACAGGTCCAAAAGCGGCGAAGAGGCCGGAGACGTCTCCTTCAGTAGCAGTATAGGGCAGATTGCCCACGTAAATATCCATATGATTCAATTCTATTGACGCCATGAGAACTCAACACTTCCTCGGATCATGGCGTCACAGATCAAATAAAGAGCGATAAAACTAACTTTCGCCGCTTGATCGACCAGTCATTAGGCTCGCTAGGAACGGTTTAGCAACCAATCATTTTTATTTTATTCCGCTCATTACCAATTGGCTGTCGGTTCTGCCCAAGATTTCAATTTGACTTTCCTCGTCGGGAAAGTCATTTAGTTGGGATTATAGCGATCTGTAATTAGGAAAAAGTCATGCGCCTTCCTCGTTTGCAGACTAAAACCCTCGGAAGACAAACCCAAATTATGTCCCTGAACCTAACGCCGGCTTTTTGCCGGTTCTTCGCATCGGCGCTGGTCTGCCTTCCACTTATAACGGCTGCCCAAGTCGATCAGGAAATTAACCGCCAGCTCTGGAAGCAAAAATACGGCGTCCTCGACGCGCAAATGAACGAGCAAGCGCCCTACGTCGGCTGGCTATCCCAAGATGCCGATGCAGACGGGGTGAAAAACGCCGACGAATTTCTGGCAGGCACCAGTCCGTTCCTTAAACTTCCAACGGATGCGAATTTCCACCCACCTTCGGTCACTGGAGGCACGTCTTTTCTTAGCTTGAGCTTCCCGACGGTTCCCGGAAAACTCTACGGAGTCGAAAGCAACCAATCATTGTTAGACGCCTGGATGGCGGGATCGTTGCCGAGTGTTACCGGTGACGGCTCAACCAAAACGCTCGTCGTCCCGATGAGTGTGGGCAGATTTTTCCATCTGTTCGTGACGGACCAGGCAAGCCAAGGCGACATGGTGAGCGATTGGGCGAAAATCGTTCTCGGACTTTCACCCGGGTCAACCATCGGAGCACAGACGAGTTTCAATCACACTTCACTCGCTTCCAATCTGCAGATGCAGAATGTCGTTACACTCACAGCAGTCGATGCGACAGGCACCCAGCCGCCCGATGGTTCGACTGCTGCCACGGACACCGGGCTGATGCGAATCACTCGCTCTGGATACGTGCTGTTAGGTTCGGTTACTGTGCCCATCGTAAAGAGCGGAACCGCCATCGAGGGGATCGACTATGCAACGCTTCCCACAGCCCTAACATTTCCGGCCGGGGTCAACTCGCTCGATATTAAAGTTACTCCGCTTTTCAACCTGAGCCGGACCGGCAGCGGGACCATTTTCATCACCGCCTCCTCGCCCGGATCGAACGGAGCAACGGGAAATTATACCCTTGGAAATCCCAACTCCGCAGGCATGACACTCTATCCCCCCGCCCGAGCGAACGGCACGGGACTAACGGGAAATTATTATCGCGGTGGAAGCACCACCTATGCGAACATTCTGAACTTTGATGGAGTCGCAGCGTCCTATAGTTACTCCAAAACCACCGCGCTCGCTACCGTCACCTACTCCGGAACGCCAGACACGGCTTATGCCATCGGCAGCCCGGTGAATCTCCAGTTCACTTCAGGGAACTTGGGCAGCACGTCGCCATTCTATAATCTGAGAAGTTACAGTGTCACTGCTTTCACGACCAACTCGTTTACCGTCACGATTGCGGGAGGAACTTTACCTAACAGCAGCTCCGGAAATGTCACTATCAGCGGTTTCAAGGCACCTCTCACCCGCCTTGATCCGACCGTTGATTTCAACTGGAGCTACGGCACACCTAACGGCAATACCTACGTCGGTGCCGACAATCATTCCGTGACGTGGGATGGCTGGCTCTCCCCTTCCAGCGCCGGGAGTTATCTATTCCGTCTTGATGCGGATGACAAAGCACGCGTCCTCATCGACACCGGAAGTGGACTCCAGCAAATTCTCGAAAACGGTTGGGACACCGTAGCCACGGGCACTTACAAACAGAGCACTGCCATTTCTTTAGTCATTCCCCCGTCTGCGGCGGCACGTTACCCGATCCGGGTCGAATACGCGGAAACTACGGGAAACGCAAAATGCAAACTTCAGTGGCAGGTTAACGGAGCGACTTCGGTGAACATCCCGAGCACCAACGTGTTTGCAAACAACACGGATTCCACAGCAGGCTGGAACGCGGTTTTCTATAACAACTCCACATTGACTCCACCCGCCGCCCGCACCCAGATCGACTCAGCCGTCACCAATGGCAATAATGGTGACTGGGGTGTTGGAACTCCCGACCCGTCGATTTTTCATAACAATTTCTCGATCCGATGGACCGGCCAAATCCTGCCGCAGTATTCGCAAACTTACTATTTCGTTGGCCGTGTGGATGACGGAGTGAAGTTATGGGTGAATAACCAGTTGATCGTGGACCGTTGGCCGGGGGGCGGAGTGATCGACAGCATCGGCTCCATCGACCTGCTTGCGGGTGTGCCCTATGATATTAAAATGGAGTATTTTGAAAATACCGGCGCGGCGGAATCGCACCTGTTATGGTATAGCGACGACCAGGTGAGACAGGTGGTCCCCCCCAATCGACTGTTTCCTACAATTACTGGCACTGCTCCCCGCGCGGGCGACCCGCCTGCAGCCGCTCCAGCGATCACTAATCCGACTTCTGTGGTTTACATCCTCGGGTCGAGTCCTCCATTTGCCATGCCGCTCGCCAGCAGCAACGGGGGCACCATTTCCGTCAGCGGCCTGCCCGCATGGCTGACTTTCATCAACGGCGTGCTCTCAGGGACTCCCACGACAGCGGGGATCTATCAGTTCACCGTCACCACCACCAACGTCGCGGGTTCTTCAAGCGTTGTCATCACCCTCGAAGTAAAAGCCACAGGAAGTCAACTCACCCGCGAGCTCTGGACCTCCGGCGTCACCGGTCCCGCTCTAGCTGATGTCCCGTGGACTACCCAGATGCCCGCCAGCGACATGGTAACATCCGCCGAAGATAGCACGAATTATGGTGCCAACAGCGGAGAACGTCTGCGCGGCTATTTCACCGCTCCAAGCACTGGAAACTATTATTTCTGGATCGCCGCCAGTGGCAACGCGGAGTTATGGATTTCAAATAACTCGGAACCTGTGAACAAAGTTCGCCGGGCTATCGCTTCGGGAACCAACCCAAGAACTTGGGATGCCAAGCAGACCCAAAAATCCCCCTGGCTTTCGCTCGTCGCGGGGAAAAAATACTACCTCGAAGCACTGCATAATACCGGGGCTGGCAGCCAGGCCAGCCATCTATCAGTTGCCTGGTTTGTCGATCCTACGGGAAATTCCAGCAACCCGGTTGCTAACAATAGTTCTCCGGCTTCCGCTACGGTCGGCGGCATCATGCCGGGCCCGGTGCTCTCGCCTTGGGACAATCCACCGACCACCTCCGTGCCCGGGACTTTATATGTTACGAATTTACAAGGGCTGGCCGGCCTCGGAAACATCACCGCCACTGGAGGATCTTTTCTCCGAGTCAACGGTTCCTCGGCAGTCCTCCAACTGGACTACTCGGGCCTTAGTTCCGGTGCAACCTCACGCAAACTCTATAACAACCTGAACCAAGTCATCTTCGACCTCGACGCTCAGGACAGGAATTATCCAGGTCTGAAAACCACCGACGGCGCCTATTCCTGGAGCCTCCAGCCTGCCGATCTAACTGCCCTGAACAACGGCGGAGTTCGAGTAGAAATTGCCACGTTCAATCACCCCGCAGGAGAGGTCACAGGCACCTTCGGGAAAATCTCCGGCTCCCAGACTGCCCCCGCCGTGCCTGATTACCCGGCATGGTCAGACCTCCACGCCTCAAGTGATGCCGCGAACTCGCGCTTTCTTTCCCAAGCGACCTTCGGACCATCCCCGACGCACATGACCTATGTGAAAAACAACGGCTATCGGCCGTGGCTTGAAAACCAGTTCGGCCTTTCGGCAACCCACCATGTCCCGTACATTCTCGCGAACCTCAGTAATGACCCGCAGAATCTCTACGGAAGTTCGCTTTTTTTCAACTCGTGGTGGAAAAATTCTGTTTCCGGTGCCGACCAACTGCGCCAGCGTGCCGCATTCGCCCTAAGCGAAATCCTCGTGGTTTCCGATGTCGGGCCTCTCAACAATAATGGCCGTATCCTAGCAGATTACTACGATACCCTGCTCGATAGGAGTTTCGAAAATTTCCGCGACATTTTAAAAAGCGTTACTCTCAGCCCGGCGATGGGTGTCTATCTCGATATGCGAGGCAACGTCGCAGGAAATATCCAGACCGGCCTGCATCCTAACGAAAACTACGCTCGTGAAATCATGCAGCTATTCTCCGCAGGACTCTATCGGGTTTGGCCGGACGGAACGCTGGTCCTGGATTCCAAAGGGAGTGCGGTGCCCACTTACGATCAAAATGTGATCACCGGCATGGCCCGCGTTTTCACCGGCTGGAATTGGGGCCAGGCTCTGGTCGGGGGCCGACTTCCAACGTCGTCCTCCCCATTGTCTAACTATTTCGATCCGATGGTGCTGGTGGCTAACAAGCACGAACTCGGCACCAAGATCCTGCTAGATAATGTCGTGCTCCCGGCCGCGATCGTGACTTCCCAGACCGACACTTCCAACGATCCAAGCTCCACATACACGGTGGAATCGCCCGATGGTGCCGGCAATCTCACCACCACCACCCTTACTAACAATTATGATCTGAACGGCGTCAAGGACTTGGAATCCACCTTGGATAGCATTTTGAAAAACCCGGCCACCGGACCGTATATCTGCCGACAGCTCATCCAACGTCTGGTCACCAGCCATCCCAAGCCGGCCTATGTCCACCGGGTCGTCAGAGCCTTCAATGGCGAACAAAACATCGATGGCGTCGCGACCGGGATACGGGGAGACATGAAGGATGTTTTCCGCGCGATCCTGCTCGACTCAGAAGCCCGCTCCGCGACCGCTGCCGCTGATGTTCAGTTTGGAAAACAACGAGAGCCCCTTCTCCGCCTGACCGGTCCGGCTCGGACCTTTCCTCCTCCGTCGTATCCTAGCAGCGCTTACCGTGAACTTGGCTACCAACCGATGCTGATTAAGACCCCGGTGCCGCACCGCTTGATCAATGGGGAAACGATTCTGCTGAGTTCATTCACCGATTCTGGAGCAATCATCGACAAGCTCCCCACCACCCAATCCTATACCACCGCGAATACGACTCCGGCGTACAGCCTGTACGGCCCGACTGGCATCGTCACGATTACCGCGCCGGGCTATCAGGCGGGGGACTCGGTCGCCCTCCAGTTCACCTCTGGAACTCTCGGGACCACTGCCCCTTTCAACACCGTCCAGAACTACACCGTGCAGTCCGCGAGTACCACCTCGTTCACCATCGACATCGGGGTGACGACGTTTGTCGGAACAATCACCGGAAACACTCTTACTCCTAACAATTTCACGGTGAACAACAACTCGCTGGCCTCGTCGAACTACAACAACATCGGCAGCGCAGTGACGATCACTTCATCCGGCTACGTCGCGGGCCAGAAGCTCTACGTGAAATTTTCGTCCGGAGGTTTGTTAGGCGCTGGGATCGACGGGATTTACACAATTGCTAGCGCTGGGCCGACGAGCTTCACCATTTCCGTCGCCTCCAGCCCGTCGGATAGCAGCGGCAGCGTGCTGATCCCCCGGCTCACTGGGGGATATAACGTCATCACGAATGCCGGAGTCTCCACCATTTCATTTCAGACCACGGGAAATCATAACCTCTCCGTTGGCGGCCAGGTGCAGATTAATTTCCTGATTGCGAACCTCGGCATCCCGGCACAGAGCATCGTTTACACCGTGGATTCCGTCATCGGTCCTAACAGCTTTCAAGTCACAGCGCCCTCCGCGATCACCAGTGGCTCGCAAGGCAGCACCGGGATGGTGGCCTATCCGCTGGCCGGCGCGCAATGGACCCGGGATGGAATCACAACCGTCGATCTGAGCACTTGGAATGTGGGCAATCGGACCGATGCCGATCTCTATCAAACCCCACTCAACTCAGCTACCGTCTTCAACTTTTTCTACCCCGATTACCGTTACCCCGGAGCCATGGCCCAAGCGGGCATGACCACGCCGGAGTTTCAGCTCAGCAATGATTCTAACACCATGAACCTCACCAATGCCGTGACCCGCAGTATTCTCAGCGCGGGAAATACCAATGGGTTCACCAGTTATCAGAGCGGTGGTGGCGCGGTCACGATGGACCTCGGACCTTACATGACTCCGGCGCAAACCAGCGATACCGCGATCCCATCGCTCGTCGATGGCTTGGGCATTCTCCTCACCGGCGGAAACCTCAGCGGTGCGGCGAAAACCACCATTTCTAACTACGTGGCCAACACCGCGAACTTTCCATACACCACACCGACCAACACCCAGATGCGGGACCGGGTCCGGGCTATCGTCCAACTCATCCTCACCTCTGCGGAGTATGCCATCCAAAAGTAATCCAGCCATGAACCAGGAATTTAATTTACCCTACATTTCCCGCCGCGGATTCCTGCGCCGAACCTTGCCCGCTGCTTTGGGAGCCACCGTTCTTGCGAACACGATCCGCGAACTCCGCTTTCTCAACACAGCCATGGCCGCAGGCCCGGTCCTCACCGATTACAAGGCGCTGATCTGCGTGTTCCTCAATGGCGGTAACGACTCTAACAATATGATCATTCCCACCATCCAGTCAGAGTGGGACAACTACGCCGCGATTCGAACAACGGCCCTCGCCATACCTAACAGCGATGGCGGGCTTGCCACGGCCTTGGCCCTGAGTTCGAGAAACGGCCAGATCGGCTATCCCGGAAATGACAATCACACCTACGGCTTCCATCCTGCGATGCCAGAACTGCGGAACTTATTTAACCAAGGATACGTCGCCCCGGTTTTCAATGTGGGCACGCTGAGTTTTCCACTGACCAAGGCGCAGTATTCGTCCGGTTCCGTCCCGCGTCCGCCCCAGCTGTTTTCCCATAGCGACCAGCAGACCCAATGGCAGACATCGCTTTCTGACCAACCCTACACCAGCGGCTGGGGGGGACGCCTTGCCGATTTGCTCTCATCCCCGGTGGATGTGAATGCAGGCGGACAGGTGTCGATGGCGGTCACTCTCGCAGGCTCTAACATTTTTGAGGTTGGAAACGTAAATGCCGCGCCGCAGTACGCCATCACCACCGGAGGAGCGGTGACCTTGAGCAGCGTGACCGGTGCCCGGCAGACCGCGCTTCAGGCGTTTCTCAATACCGATAAGGCCTCTCTCGATCTCCAGACAAAAACTTACGCCCAAGTGCTCGACCACGGGATTGCGGAAGCCTCTGTCCTCAGCGCTGCGCTTGCAGGGCAGGGGACGCCCGCTTGGTTCAGCCGCTTTCCCACCAACGTCACCACGCCTAACGGAGGCTCCACCTTCGGCTCCAGTCTCATGAGCCAGATGAAAATGGTCGCGAGGCTGATAGAGCTGGGCAGCAAGGCCGCGACATCTGGCGGGCTCGGAATGAGACGACAGATTTTTTTCATCCAAGTCGGCGGCTATGACACCCATACCGTCCAGACCAACAACGCGGGCCTAACAACTACCGACAACGCCAAGGTTATCATCGGAAAACAGGCGGAACTTCTCGCAGAACTGAGCCAATCCCTCAACGCCCTCCATCTCGCGATGGGAGACATCGGAACCCTCCGGTCAAGTCCCACCAGCATGCTCAACGCGGTTACCTCATTCACCGTTAGCGATTTCGCTCGCACCTTACCCTCTAACGGCTCCGGCAGTGATCACGGCTGGGGCGGCCATCATCTCGTCGTGGGCGGTGCTGTGAAAGGCGGCGCGACCTACGGGAAATTTCCTACGCTCGCCGTCAACGGCCCGGATGACACCAGCACCGGGCGGTGGATTCCCACGACCTCGGTGGATCAATATGCCGCGACCTTGGCGACGTGGTTCGGCTTGGATTCCAACAACCTTAACTCCATTTTCCCGAACCTCGGACGCTTTCAATCGTCGAACTTGGGATTTATCTAACTGACCATGAAATTTCGTGTTTTGGTCATCGCGATTCTAGCATTGATTGCTGTCTGCGTGTGGTTGTCGCTGCGCCCTAGTCCGCGATCACCAGAGATTTCGCAAGAACCTCTACCCGTATCGGCGAAAATCCTGGAACCACTTTCCCCCGAAGTTCGTCTGGAGAGTCCCGCCGTCGCGCCTCCCCGAACCGAAGCGTCCCGTGCCCCTTCCCGTCGTGATTTTGAAAATCCTTTGGTGCCTTCTACGATTCCGGGAGCGACCACTGAAACTTCGTCTAACACTGACGCTGCCACGTCAATCGACTTTGACAAAATCTCCCTGATGTTTCGCGACTTCCGTACCATCACCGGAGAAAATCCCGTCGGCACCAATGCTGAGATCATGAAGGCCATCATGGGAGGAAATCCGAAAGGCGCGATGTTAGGGCCGCCCGATGGACAAGCGGTGAACGAAAATGGCGAACTCATTGACCGCTGGGGAAGCCCCTATTTTTTTCACCAACTCACCAAGGATCTAATGGAAATCCGCAGCGCCGGACCGGACCGGAAGATGTGGAGTGGCGATGATAGTGTTAGTAAATGAACGCCACCCTCTGGCGGCGGAAAATCATCAGGGCCGCAGTGACAACTAACAACCCGGAAGTCGCTGGTTCCGGAACGGTGTAGGTAATGATGAGCTGCGGCGCCGGGATCAATCCGCCGGGCTGCTCGCGTGAGGCGAAGCGCCTCGCACTGCCGAGTGTGCCCTCGCTTTCGCTGACGAGAATGAATCCGAAGTTCGTAGTTGGCGTGGCCAACCACGCCTGCACATCACCGATCAGCTCGGGCGACGATCCCCAGACGTAAGTGCCGACATTGCCGATGGACGTGGTGGCGCTGGGGTTGTTCGCGTAGTCGGAGCCGATCAATCCGCCCGGGGTGCCCCATGCGGAGTTTTGGAATTGTCGTTCATTCCATGTGGCATCGCCCGCCGATGAAACCGATCCTGTGTTAGAATTTCCCGTGCCCTCTCCCCAGTTCACAAACATTCGGGACAGGCTGAAATCCGAAGCTACCGGCCCGCCATGCTGCATGGGATCAGGCTGCCGCGTGCAATACAGTTGGACTTGGACGGCGGTAATCACGGCATTCACAGGCACCAACCCCAGATCGAAACGGAACAATCCACGGGCGCGGGAAAATTGCTGATTTGTTCCGGCCACCAGCGTCGCCGCCCCGAGATTCGAGTCGGGCTTGTTTTCATAAAGCGAGGTGTCCGACACGGAACCCAGCGAAATGGTCGCCGCCGAGAGCCGCAGGCAAAATCCGGGAAAGATCAGCCATCGCAGTGGGGTGAGGCTGCAGGCTCGGCTTATTTTCATGCAAGCAAACTGCGCGAGGCACACCGGGGATTCAAGCGGCGAATCCCTTTTTCCCAATTGCAAATCGCCAACATCCCTAGGGGGAAATAGGCGTTTCGCAGTCATCCCAAATCATCTTCGTGGCGCGCCCTCTAACATTACAAGCGCCGGATGCTTGATCCTGCCGAGGTCAGCAGGTGAAAGAGAGGATTCTCCAAATTTCGGCATCCCGTTTGCGAGAGACACGCGCCTCTCCGCTCCTGGAAAATCTCAAAAACATGACCCTCATGACCGGGACCTTTCCCCACCACAAACCCCGAAAACCGATGTGTGTGGTCCAAGCATCGATTTTCATTCTCCTCCTTCTGTCACCGGTTTTTCTCAAGTTCCATTTTGAACGGATGGCAAAGATCGAAATCGCCAGTGAATATGAGACTTCCCGTCCCGTGATTTTGTCTCGAATCAACCACGCTCTGGAAAATTGCGACTTGGAAACACTTCTTCACATCCATGGCAAATATGCGGATCGCGTTTCGGACGGGAATTTCAAAGCGGTCATCAACGATGCCGTGGCCAAGGCAAGCGCCCGTCAAGCAGTGGTGGAACTAGCCATTTCAAAGCATCTCGATGTGACCCGTAACGAAGAAGCGGTGCGCCAATACCCACGGCAACCGCAGCTCGCTCAAGAAAATAACAAGGCTGCGGAGCAACGCTTGTCCGTGTTGCCGAAATGAATGTGAAATTTAGGAGGCTATTGCCATGCAATCCGCACGATAGTTCGTGCAATTTCTCGAAGATAAAACCAGATTCCTTTCAAGCCGTTCTCGGAAAACCTTCTATTACAACCGTCTGGGCTCTGATCGGGACTTTGGCCCGCTATTTGCAACGGTTGCACCGAGTAACGGATTTAACACCGTATCCAATTAATAACCTCATGAAAACGTCATTGAAAAAACCACTCGTCCTCGGATGCCTCGGCTTGGCCATCGCATCCATGCTTCCAAGCTGTGTCGAAGCGGGGGTCCGTGTTCATGGTCCCCATGCAAGCACAACCGTGAGCGTGGGCTACGAAACCGCAGCCCTACCCGTCGGCTATAGAACTGAAGTCGTAGGCGGCACCAGCTACTACGTTCATAACGGAGTTTACTACCGTTCGCGCGGTGGCAGATACGTTGTGGTGACCGCTCCTCACGCTGCCTACGTCCACGGCTCTCATCGTGACGTGGTCGTCACCCGGCTGCCGTCTGGATACCGCGTCGTGACCCACCATGGCGTCCGTTACTATCAATCTGGAGGCGTCTATTATCAACAACGGGGGTCTGGATATACCGTCGTCGCCCGACCATTCTGATCTGATCCATTAACAATCCCAACCCCGCAATACCATGAGCCTTCTAACCATACTTCTTGTTATTCTCATTCTCGCCCTCGTCGGCGCGTTACCTACTTGGGGTCACAGCAGTAGCTGGGGCTATGGACCAAGCGGCGGTTTGGGGTTGATTGTGCTGATTTTGATCATCCTGCTGGTGCTCGGGAAAATATAGAGCACCACGACAGCAGACCTCAATGCGGGTCTTGGTCAAAGGAAAGGCGGAGGGTGATTGACCCTCCGCCTTTTTCTGTGGCAGGCGGGCCGCCGCCGGCTCAAGCCCGTTTGAAAAGACGTGAGACCGCGGCCGCCCTGAAAGCGAAACGACGCCGCAACCTAACGAAAGCGGTGCTGCCAGAAAGCCATTCACAGTGACAGTTTTTTCCCCGGCCTTGCGGTTCGGGCGATGCCGTGGTAACCCCGTGGGCAGATGGGCATATCAGATCGAGACTATCACCGCCAAGACCGCCGCGAGGGCGGAGGATTCTTTTCGCAAGTCACGCCGGTGGTGAAATGGTTGTTGATTGTGAATCTTGGAATCTATTTTCTGGATGTGTTTTTGGAAGATAGACCGTTGCGACAATTCGGGGCCTATACCATTCAGTCCGCAGTGTTTGAATTACGGATTTGGGAATTTGTGACATTCCAGTTTCTTCACGCCAGCGTGGGGCACGTTTTTTTTAACTGCATGGGGATTTTCTTTTTCGGCCCGTGGCTGGAGCGCTGGTGGGGAGCGGGGAAGTTTTTAATTTATTACCTACTTTGTGGGGTGGCGGGTGCGGCGTTTTTCTCGCTTCTGGCATTGTTGGGAGTTCTCGGCGACGGGTTACAAACACCTCTGGTAGGTGCTTCCGCAGGCTTGTTCGGGGTTTTGATAGGTGTAGCGGTCATTGGGCCGAACTTGAGAGTAGCTTTGCTTTTTCCACCCATTGAACTGTCCATGAGACAACTGGTGATCGCTCTGATGACGATTTCCGTCGGTTCAATTGTTTTGAAACTTGGCGGCAACGAAGGCGGCGAGGCCGGGCACCTGGGCGGGGCCATTCTCGGGTTCATTCTCATCCGATTTCCTTGGTTGTTAGGGCGACGAGGTGATCCTGAAATCGCGAGCCCCAAGCGGGTGTCGCCACCGCCATTGGCCAAACTCAGGCCGCGTACCGAGTTGGAGATGAAGCGGGATTCCGCCGTGGATGTGATTCTGGACAAAATTTCCCGCGAGGGTTTCCAAAGCCTCACGCCCGAGGAACGGGAATTTCTCCAGAAAGCCTCATCCCCTAAAGAATCTTCATGATGACCGACGCGGAAATGATCGACTCCCCGGACGCCGGGCAGCAACTCGCCCGATTGCGTGCCATCATGCACCGTCTGCGGTCGCCGGGCGGTTGCCCTTGGGATGCGGAGCAGACTCATGAATCGCTGGTGCCGAATCTTATTGAGGAGGCTTACGAAACGGTGGATACGATCCAGCGCGCCGACCACGAGCACCTCAAGGAAGAGTTGGGAGACTTGTTATTGCAGGTGGTTTTCCACAGCGAGCTGGCAGAGGAGGCGGGACGTTTCACGCTGGACGATGTGGCTCGTGGGATCAGTGAGAAGCTCGTCCGCCGCCATCCGCATGTCTTCGGCGAAAGCAACGCCGCCACCACGGACGCGGTGCTCCAGCAGTGGGACGAGATCAAGCGGGCTGAAAAAGGCGACGGAGAAAAAGCCTTTTTGCACGGAGTCGGTAAGGGTTTACCCGCATTGCTGCGGGCGGGTAAGCTCCAGAAAAAAGCCGCGAAGGTCGGCTTCGATTGGCCCGACGAAACGGGTGTGGTCGCCAAAATTCACGAAGAACTTCACGAGTTGCAAGAAGCCATGGCGGAAAATGAACCCGCCGCAATTTCAGGGGAAATGGGCGATCTGTTATTTTCGATCGTCAATCTGGCCCGTTTCCGGCACCTCGATGCCGAGGTGCTGATGGCAGCGGCGAATGCCAAATTTGAAGAACGCTTCGGGGAAATGGAGGCCATTCTCAATGCTAGCGGTCTAACACTGGATGCCGCGACCGCCAGCGAGATGGACGGCGCATGGGAGGCAGCTAAACTCCGGCAGCTCCGTTAGAATGTGGTCAAGGCGCGGTGACGGTGACCGCTTTTCCCGGTCCATAGGAGAACCATTTACCGCCGAGCTTGGTGCGTAGCTTCAGTTGCCATTGCGTGTCTGGAGTCAGCGCGGCGCCCGCGGTTTTTGATTTGAACATAAATTTTGTGGCGCGGGGGGAAAGGGTATTGACCTTGGTTTGCTCTAGCAGATCGCAATGGCTGGTGGTGATTTCATCAAGGAAAATCCCGGTCGGAAACGTGGGTGCCGCCTCTTGGGTGTAAATCGATCCGCCCGTGGTGAAATAACGGAAACGGATGCGGACCGACCCAGCAGACTCAGGCAGTGGGAGGCTGGCGGAAGAAACAGTTAGATCGTATTGGGTATCTGAAACGCCCTTGATCGGGTCACCGAGGGGATTCCAAGTCACGCCGTCATCGGGGGATGTTTCCACGGCGAGATTGCTGGTTCTGGTCATATAGCCTCGGCGGTATTCGAAATTGATTGTGGCATGGGCATTGGCGACGACGTTGCGGTCGAGTTCAAACACTTGCTCTGGCACGCCCCGGACGATGGCGTCGTATGAAGTCGGGAAGGTGAGGTGAAATGCGGAGATGCCGGCGACATTCCCGAATCCCGTGAAGGTCGATGGCTTGACGATGAGGGAGTAGTTGATCGCGGTGCCGTGAACCACGACGGCATGGGTTTTGGGTGACTCCGCATCTTCTTTCCAAGGGCTGGAGTTTTTGCGGAAAGCCACCACTTGCAGCCCCTCTGCGCCCGTGGGTGGGGTGAACGAATAGGTGCTGTTTCGATCAGATGCAAAAGAGGCAGGGCCAGTGAGTTCCTGATCGGAAAGGATTTGTTCGGGATTAATCAGGGTGACGGAATAATGATATGAAATCGGCATGCCGGGGCCCGCGACGCCGGAGATTGTTACGGTGAAATTCGTATCAGCAGTCACTGACCTAGCAGCAGCGGCGGGGCAGGCTTCCCAAATGATTGCCGGATTTCCATAGCTGTTATTTCTTTGGACATTGATGACCGGGACATTGTGGCCGTCGGCGTCCCTCATTTTCACGGTGGCGAATGTAAAATCTGCTCCCTTGCGACTGATCGACCAGTATCTCGAATTGATGTCAGCCGGGAAAAAGCCTGCCGAAGGATACGTCACGAATCCTTGAGCCGATGTATCTAGCAGCTCTGAAGACTTGGGGATTACGTATAAAACATTCGTCGGCGGAACGTAGGCGGTGGTTCCGGGCTGATCGCCGGTGGCGAAATCGGTAGAGCCTGGAAAAAGACACCAGCGGCGGTGCCCAACGAGAGAATTCCAAGTCGAGGTTGTCGTGCTGCTGGACAGTTCCTCGACCATGTATTCGGTGATGGCCCCGGGACCGTAAATTCCGAAGGCGAAGTTCCCATGGGAGCTCGCATTCCACGCTGAGGCTGACCAGCCGATTAGGTTGGGGGCCGGATCGTGTGTCAGCGCGAGATCCACTCCCGTGCCCGCATTGTAGTTCCTGACGAGCATCAGCGCGGCGTTTTGACATGCCGTGGATTTTAAGGTGGATGGGTCCGGCTGGAACGTGTCAGAGGTTGTGGTCACCACGGTAGCGCTGGAGTTGACCACAGAATCGGAATTCAGGCCGCACATCGCGCGAAAGTAATTGAGCCGGCGTTGGACATCGTTCACGAAAGCAGGGGAAGTCGCGCCGTTATTTCCGGTGTAGTTTCCAGTCCAGTTTACGCGTGTTTCATAGCCCTCGGAGGCTTGATAAATTGCGTGCCAAAAGGCGATCACGTCGTTCCGGTCGTTCGTGTTGACCGAGAACCCCCCAGTAGCCATCCGCTGCGGGGATGCAGGATATTTGCCCGGCTCCCAGGCTCCGAGTGATCCTGGCATTCCAACAATCCCCCAATAGATGAGAGGCAGGAAAATGGAGCGATTGATTTTCACAACCCCGAAACAATAACGCATCCAGAAAAGTAAAGCAAACTAAATATTTAAAATTTGAACGGTTTTAGAACCATCTTTTTTAACAATGGGTTTTCAGTGCTCTGAAAACTCGTAACGCAGGGCGGAAAGACAAAAAATTGCTGCGGTTTCGACCCGGAGCACGATGGAACCTAACGACACAGGGAGAAATCCTGCCGCCAGCGCGGAAGCCGTCTCAATGGGCGAAAAATCCCCCTCTGGGCCGATCAGCAAAGTCGCGTGAGTGGTGGCGGGGTGATCTTTCAACACACCGCGCAACGGCTGAGAGCCGGGGGCTAGGGAGGCAATTAATTTCAGGCTTGGCACTTCCACTTGGCTCCTAATCCAGCGATCAAACGCTAACGGCTCAGCAATTTCCGGGAGCGTGTCTTGGCCACATTGCTTGCACGCTTCGAGGGCATTGCGCCGCCATTTATCTGATTTTCCATTGCCGGGCTGAACTACGGTGTAGCGCGTGACTAAGGGCTGGATTGCGGCGATTCCAAGCTCGACGGACTTCTGGACGATCAGATCCATGTTTTTCCCCTTCGGGATCGCTTGGGCTAGGACGATGGCAGGAAGCTGTGCCGACGAGTGTAAAATTTCGCCCAGCTTGAGGGAAACCTGATCGCGATTTACCATCAGGACTTCGGCAGATGCGCTGCGACCGTATCCATCGAAAACAACGACCCTTTCACCGGGTTTCAGACGGAGAACTTGAGAGAGGTGGCGGGCTTCGTCGCCTGTGAGGGTGGGCTCGTTAGGCCAAGCATCTGGTGGGAGATAGAAGCGAGCCATGGGACTTATGGGGCCGATAGGATCTATGAAATCACAGATCAAAAAACCGTTTGGCCTTTTTGAAGAAGCCCTCTTGCATCGGGGAATTGTGCTCACCGATGGATTCAGAAAACGCGCGAAGTTTTTCCTGCTGGTCGCTGTTGAGCTTGGTTGGGACTTCCACTTGGACGGTGACGTTGAGATCGCCACGGCGTGCGTTCGAGAGCGATGGCATACCTTTTTCACGGAGACGGAAAACGGTACCACCTTGGGTGCCGACCGGGATCTTGATGGAGGATTGGCCGTCGAGAGATGGGACTTTGAGTTCGCCGCCGAGCGCCGCGACCGAAAAGGGCAGGGGGACGGAGCAGAACAAGTCCGAGTCATCTCGCTCGAAAACATCGTGATCGCGGACGTGGAGGAAAACGTAGAGATCGCCCGCCGCGCCGCCACGGACGCCGGAATCTCCATTTCCCGAGGAGCGCAGGCGCGTGCCGGTATCGACGCCCGCCGGGATGCGGAGTTTGATGCGGCTGTCTCGCTGGACCCGGCCATCGCCCTTGCAGCTTGAGCAGGGGTCGGTGATGGTTTCCCCCGCACCCCGGCATTCCGGGCAGGTGGTTTGCTGAATGAAAATTCCGGCTTGTCGGGCGACCACGCCGCGTCCGCCGCAGGTTGAGCAGGCTTTTACGCCGCCGGTGCCTTTAGTGCCCTTCGCGCCGCAAGGTTCGCAGGGGACGTAGCGTTCGATTTCGAGTTCTTTCTCCACTCCACGAGCGGCTTCTTCGAGAGAGATTTCCAGATCGTAGCGCAGATCGCTGCCGCGCTGTTTGCCGGAGCCTTTCCGTGAGCCGCCACCGCCGAAAAATTCTTCGAACCCACCGCCAAAGGCTCCACCGAAGACTTGGGAAAACAGGTCCATCGGATCATGGAAACCGCCGCCGCTGGGACGTCCGCCAGCGCCGCCGTTGAAGGCCGCGTGGCCGTAGCGGTCGTAGGCGGCGCGCTTGTCGGCATCGCTGAGAGCCTCGTAAGCTTCGCCGAGTTCCTTGAATTTATCCTCAGCCGTGTGATCGCCCGGGTTTTTGTCCGGATGAAACTTCACCGCCAGCTTGCGGTAGGATTTTTTGATTTCTTCGGCAGAAGCATCCTTCGAGACGCCTAGAACTTCGTAATAATCTCGTTTTTCAGCCATTTTCTTTATTGTGCCAGAGTTGGAACCTTGGAAACGACGACGCTTGCCGGACGAAGCAGGCGGTCCCGCAGACGGAATCCGCGGCGGGTCACTTTGAGAATCCGGCCTTCATCGCCTGCGGCACATTCTTCCTGTGCAACGGCATCGTGGAGGTTGGGATCAAATTTTCCAGTGGTCGGGATTTCCTCCACGCCTTGCGAGGCGAGAAATTCATTGAGCTGACGACGCACCATGTCCATGCCGATGTAGATCATGGATTTGGTATCCTGCGACGCGGCCTGCATTCCCATTTCGAAATTGTCGATCACCGGAATCAGCTCTTCCAGCAAGCGCTGGTTGGCGTAACGGATGGCATCCTCGCGCTCGCGGGTTGTGCGTTTGCGGAGGTTTTCCATCTCAGCAGCGGTGCGGAGAGAAATTTCCTTCCACTTCGCCACCTCCGCTTCGAGTGCTTCCCAAGGGTCGAGGGCGGTCTCTGAAATGGGGTCCACTCCGGCATCCGTTTGGGGCGCTTCATGCGGGGGTGTCGGGTCGTTGTCGGCTTGCATGGCGGATAGCTGTAGTCGCGAAACTGCCAGCGTCAACTCCTAGGCGTGTTCCATGAAACTCTGCCGGATGAAATCCGCTTGCCATCACAGTGTAACGACAGTAACCACTCGCCCCCGCCGCAAAACAACGGCGCGGGTTTCGATTTCCCTTTTATGAAGTTGGCGAAGTTGCTCAGTGCGGACCACATCATCCTTGATATGAAGGCCGTAGAGCATTGGCCATCAATCGTCGAGCTCGTCGGCCATCTGGTGGTTACCCAGCAACTCCCGGATGACCAGCGTGAGGAAATGCTTGAGGCCTTTCGCATCCGCGAGGAGCAGGTCAGCACCGGCATCGGCTCTGGCGTGGCCATTCCCCATGCGTTTTCTGACCATCTTGATCACGTTATCGCCGTCTTCGGCAGGTCCTTGGGAGGCATCGACTTCGAGGCGCTCGACAACGCCCCGGTCCATTTCATCATCCTCTTCATCGTCCCCCGTAAGGACTACCACATGCACCTTAGGACGCTCGCCGCCATCGCGAAAATGTTTACTAACAGCGAGGTCCTCCGCCAACTCGGGCGGGCGGAAAATCTCGATGAAATCCTCGCCATTTTTGATTCCAAGCCATCCCGCGTTGGCGTTTGATCGTTCCGACCTCTTGTTTTCATGACACTCCTCCAGGACCTCGAATCCCGTCTCGCCGCCGCTCTCGCCATCGCCATGGGTGAGCCCGCCAGCGCTGCCGTCACCGCCGCGACGGATCTGCGCTTCGGCGACTATCAGACGAACGCCGCCATGGTTCTCGCCAAGCAGCGCAAGACGAATCCCCGCGCCCTCGCCCAAGAAATCATCGACCATCTGGATCTAGCGGATCTCGCCACCGCCGACATCGCAGGCCCCGGTTTCATCAATTTCCGCATTCTCCCGACCGCCTACGCGGCACGCGTCGCTGCCCTGATCCGAGATGAGCGACTAGGCGTACCTGCCACCGGTGAGGGCAAAACCGTCGTCGTCGATTTCTCTGCGCCTAACGTGGCCAAGCCCATGCACGTCGGCCACATCCGCTCGACCATCATCGGGGATTCCCTCGCCCGAATCGCGCGTTTCCTCGGCTTCAAGGTCATCGCGGACAACCACATCGGCGACTGGGGTACCCAGTTCGGCATGATCATTTACGGCTGGAATCATTTCCTCAATGAAGCGGCCCTCACCCAAAATCCTATCGCGGAACTCGTCCGCATCTATCGGAAAGTCAATGCCGCCACGCTGGCTGACCCGGCGGTGTTAGAAGACTGCAAGGCCGAACTCGTGAAGCTCCAATCCGGCGACGCTAACAACCTCGCCATCTGGCAGAAATGCATCGACGTTTCAAAAGCTGGCCTGCAAAAAATCTACGACCGTCTCGATGTGAAGTTCGACTTCTGGCACGGCGAGAGTTATTACAATGACCACCTCGCCGGCATCGTCGCTGAGTTTCTGGAAACAGGAATCGCCCGCGAGAGCAACGGTGCCGTCTGCATTTTTTCCGGCGACTCCAAGCCGCAGGAAGAAGACCCCTTTAAGGTCCACAAGGAGGACGGCTGGACGGACAATCCCGCGATCATTCGCAAGGCTGACGGCGGATTTCTCTACGCCACCACCGATCTCGCCACGCTCCAATTCCGCATCGACGAGTGGCACGCCGATTACATTTGGTATGTCGTCGGCGTGCCCCAGCAGCTTCATTTCCGCCAGCTTTTCGACGCCGCCGCGCGCTGGGGAAAAACTGCGGATTTTCAGCACATCGCCTTCGGTTCCATCCTCGGGGACGACCGCAAGCTCATGAAAACCCGCTCCGGTGACAATGTGGGCCTCATCGAAGTTTTGGAAGAAGCGGTCGAACGTGCCGCCCAGGCCATTGCCGGGAAAAATCCCGACCTCCAAGGCGATGAAGCTGCGCGGGTCGCGGAAATCGTCGGCATCGGCGCGGTGAAATTCGCCGAGCTCTCCCAAGGTCGTCTAACCGACTACGTTTTCTCCTGGGACCGGATGCTTGCCCTTCACGGTGACACCGCCCCCTATTTACAATACTCTCACGTCCGCATCCGCTCGATTTTCCGTAAGCTGGACGCCCCGTTCGATGCGTCTGCGGCGGAAATCCACCTCACCGAGCCTGCTGAAATCCACCTCGCCCGCCTTCTCGTCCGCTTCGGCGAGGTCTTGCCGACCATCCTCGAGGAGTTCCGACCGAATTTATTAGCCAACTACGTCTTGGAACTGGCCCGCGCCTTTCACTCGTATTTCGAGGCCTGCCCGGTTCTCAAAGCGGAAGAATCCGCCCGCTCCAGTCGCTTGGCCCTCTGCGAACTCACCTCCCGCACCCTGAAACAAGGACTCTACCTGCTAGGAATCGACGTGCCCGAGCGGATGTAACCGTGTTGCGGTGTGGAAATGGGGCCGGTTTACCCTAGAAAGAAAAATTGAACCGCAGATGGACGCAGGTGCTCGCGGATAAACAAAGAGTTATCAATACTTGGCACCTCACCCACTGGGTGAAGGTTGAACTCTTTACAAGCCTCTTACCATCAGTGTCTATCAGTGGTTCACTTTCCTCCTCAGGTTTTTACCCTTCTTCCGGTCGCGAGCCGTCGCGACGATCATTTGGTCTGCAGGGTTGCGATGGAACTCGCCAGGGAGCTGAGTGGACTCGACGCAGATGCGGGGCGAAAGCTCGATGAGCCGGATGCCGGGATATGCGAGCGCCTGATGAAGCCAATCGAATACGGGACACGGCAAAGTGAGCCGCCTGGGCTCGACGAGCTTGGCGACCTCCCAGCACGAATCGCGCTCACCGCGAGGCCGGTCTGCTCGGAGGAATCAAGCAACGCACGCGCGGATGCAGAGAGCGCCGAATCGCCGTGAACCCACCAAACCCAGATGTGCGTACCGAGAACAATCACCCGGCAACCTCCCAGTCAGCCTCCGCCACAGGTTCGGTAGGCGAGAGGAGCGTGACCGGGGTGCCCCGAAGCGGGTAGCGAGAACCAGACCCAGCGACAGCGGGGAATGGAAGAACGATGACCTCGACGGACTCACCACGCCGAAAACGGATGTCGCGGAGCGTGATAACGCCATCCTCGGAAAGAGTTGTTTCAGCGCGGTGTGCTTGCATGGCGAGAAAGTAAAGATGCTTCGCTTCCGGGGCGAGCGCGCAAAACGCCTAACGACCCCAAGCTCAGCGACAGCCGGAGCCGTTCGCTGCAGCGCATGGTTAGGCGTTGCGGTCATTGGAGAAAGCGTTCCAAACCGTCCCATGTTGAGCGGACTGGTTCGCGGGTTCGTGGGTCACGGAGACCGACCTCCTCGAAGGTCTTGTTCCAGCGTCCGTAGTTACAAGGCGCGCAAGTAATGAGGATGTTCTCCAAGTCGTTGTTTCCGCCTCTGGCGTGCGGCAGCAGGTGGTCGTATTGGAGCCACATGGCTTGAAAGGCGGCGTGCTGCGTTACGTTGGTTCGTC
>JANYFB010000130.1 GCA_025362955.1 Akkermansiaceae bacterium | reverse complement strand
CTTCGGCGAAATGAAAACCATTGCCCAAGTCCTCACCGCCGTCACCACTCTTTTCGCCAGTAATGCAATTGCCGAGCCGCTTGCCGTAGGCGCGCGCTTGCCTGCGGTTGAGCAGAAGAACCAAGACGATCATCTGGTGAAACTGGCGGAAGTCGGTGCCAAAGGTTATACCTTCATTTACTTCTATCCAAAAGCCGACACTCCGGGCTGCACCAAACAAGCGTGCAGTCTCCGCGACTCCTATGCGGTCCTCACGGAAAAAGGAGTGAAAATTTTCGGTGTCAGCCTGGACAAGGTAGCCGCTCAAAAAGCGTTCAAGGAGAAATATAAACTCCCCTTCGACCTCATCGCTGATTCTGAGGGAAAAGTCGTCGATGCCTTTGGCGTGCCGAAGACTTTAGGTTTTGCCAAACGTCAGGCATTTCTTTTCAAAGATAGCAAGCTCGTCTGGTGTGATTTCAACGCTTCCACTGAAAAACAAGCTGAGGACGTTTTGAAATTTCTTGCTGCCAATTGAGGCGGGATTTTTTACTCGATCTTAACAAAAATCATACTCTTTCCACACACCTGTTTAACAGCGGGCTCATAAAGTGTTAGTCGTCATTAAACCCGACACGCTCATGAACCCAATCCTCCAAAAAACCCTTGTTATCGCCAGTCCACTGGCTTCCACCCTGCTTCATGCCGCACCTGCGCCCACATTCGCAAACGTCAATCCAGTAAGCGGGACCGTGGTTGGTAATCCACAGATTACCCTGCGCGGCAGAGTCACACATGATATCTATCCGTCTCCGCTGATCAACGCCACGGTCAACGGGACACCGGCCATGATCGACCCGCAGGGTAATTTCTTCGCACCCGTTAGACTGAACCCCGGCAATAATGATTTCACCCTCAAAGCCAGCGTTGCGAATCCCCGGCAGCAGGTGACGCAGATTTCCGCCTATCTTGATGCGTCGATGGTGTATGGCTCCGATTCCGCCCGGGCAAATGCCTTGCGGACTTTCAAGGGCGGCCAGTTGAAAACGAGTGAGGGGAATCTGCTACCACTCAACTCCGAGGGGTTTAAAAATGCCAATGACGCGCATATTTTCCCGGATGCCGAGTTGTTTCTAGCAGGAGACATCCGCGCCAATGAAAATCTGGAACTCACTTCGATTCAAACTCTCTTCTTGCGCGAGCACAACACACTGGCCGCCGCCATCTACGCGGCGAACCCACGAATGGACGACGAGCAAATCTATCAGCGGGCGCGGGCACTGGTCGCTGCGGAAATCCAAGTGGTTACTTACCGCGAATTCATCCCCGCGCTGCTAGGGCCAGGAGCCTTGCGGCCCTACAATGGTTACAAGCCGGATGTGAATGCGGGCATCGCTACCGAGTTTTCCACCGCCGCATTCCGCATCGGCCACACCCTGATTAATGACGACGTGGAATTTCTGAACAACGACGCAGAAGAGATCCGTGAGGGTTTGCCGCTGGCTTTTGCCTTCTTCAATCCCGGCCCCCTCAAGGAAACCGGACCCGATTCGCTGCTGAAATATTTAGCGACGGACAATGCCCAGGAAGTGGATACCCAGCTCGTCGATGGTCTGCGGGATTTCCTGTTCGGCCCTCCTGGCGCGGGCGGATTGGATCTTGCCTCACTGAATATCCAGCGCGGGCGCGATCATGGATTGGCGGACTACAACACCGTGCGGCGGGCTTATGGTTTACCTCCGGTTAGAAGCTTTTCCCAAATCACCCGAGACGTGAAAATACAAGCGGGACTTCTATCGCTTTACGGCAACGTGGACTCGCTCGATCTTTGGGTGGCGGGACTTGCGGAAGATCATTTGCCTGGCTCCAGCGTGGGGCCGACGTTTCAACGAATCATCGCCAGCCAGTTCGAGCGCACCCGCGATGGTGATGTAAATTGGTATGAACGTTCCTTCGGTGGTCGCCAACTCGCCGCGCTACAAGCCACGCGCCTGTCCGACATCATCCGGCGTAACACGAGCATCACTAAAATCCAAGATAACGTCTTCTTCTACGACGAGGCTACTACCCTCGCCAGCCTCACGGGAAAAACCGGCTTCCTGCCCCGCGATCTGGTGCAGGCACCGCCTAACGGAATGCCTCCCGCCTCCCTCGACGGCACGGCGAACAATCCAGTCCATTCCAACTGGGGAGCCGCTAACAGCGACTTACTCCGCATCGCCCCGGCAGCTTATGCGGACGGCATTTCGGAACCGTCAGGATCTAACAGACCCGGCGCCCGGCTCATCAGTAACACGGTCTCCGTACAAGCAACCACTTCTCCCAACGCCCGCTCCATGTCGAGTTGGGTCTATGGCTGGGGCCAGTTCATCGACCACGATTTGAGCCTAACAACGAACGGCGGCGACGCGTTCAACATCGCCGTCCCTTCTGGCGATCCATCCTTCGATCCCTTCACCACCGGCACCGAAGTCATTCCTCTAACACGCTCGAATTACGATATCACCACCGGTTCGGCGGCACCGATACTGACGAAAAACGTAGTGCGGATCATTTTCAGGCCGATCCCTCTAACTCCCAGACGTTAGAAAATATACTCCTCCCCCCATCGTCACCGCCACCCTGCCCCATCGGATTCCAAAAACTCCGCGGCCCGGGTTTCCGACCAGTATTCTCCGTTTTTGCCGAAGGTCGTGAATCCGACGTGGCCTCCGGTTGCGGGCGTTTCCAAATGAAAAAATCCGCTCGATGCCGCTTCCTCACGGGGATAGCAACCGGGACCGAGAAACGGATCATTTTCCGCATTCACTAACAATGTCGGAAGTTGGATGGCGAGGAGAAATTGCCGACAACTGTTACGCGCCCAGTAATCCCCAGCATTCAGGAAGCCATGGATCGGCGCGGTGAAGCGGTCGTCGAACTCCTGAAACGTGCGGATTTTTTCCAGCCCGGTTAGATCGAGCTGTCCTGGGAACTTTTGATCCTTCGCGCGAATCTTCGCCCGCATGGCGATGAGGAAGCGCTCCATGTAGATTTTGTTGGAGAGCAACGACAGTTCGCGGGATGAGCAGGCCAGATCACACGGGACAGAAAATGTCACGGCCCGGCGAATTTTCGGGGAAAGGAATGCGGGATTTTCTCCAAGGTATTTTAATGTTAGATTTCCGCCCAGACTGAAGCCAATCAGATCGATGGACTGCGCCGGATGATTTTCCAGCGCATGGCAGACGACGGCATGTAAATCTCCGGTCGCGCCGCTATGATACATCCGGAGCAGGCGATTCGGCTCAGGGCTGCAACCCCGGAAATTCCACGCAAGCACGTCCCAGCCACGGCGGACCAATGCTGCGGACATGCCTTGGATGTAGCCCGTCGTCGCATCCGCCTCCAAGCCGTGCGAGATGATGGCGAGGCACGGATTCCCCTGTTCTGCCCATAGGATATCGATGAAATCCCCATCGAGAAGTTCAAGGCGTTCGCTTCGGTTCGTGACGTGCACCACGCTGCGGAACAGGGCCGGGAAGATTGTTTGCAAATGTCCACCGGGTAGCCATGCAGGGGCGCGATAAGTGGAGGTTTGAATCAATGGCATAAAGGTGCGCCCATGACTAGACGTAAACCCTTGATTCCGCAAGGAAACGGACGCTCGGATCCTCGGGATGCGTGCTTCGTGACTGTAGCACTCACACAATGGGGCTTGTCAGGTCATTGCCCACAGTGTAGCCGTCCTCCGGCTCAAGTAGCCGTCAGCCAAAATCCTTACATGATCCTCTTCCTTCTCTGGTGTCTCGCCGGCCTCGCGGTCGGCATCGTTTTCGCCTCCTTTTTCGAATGGACGCTTCACAAATATGTGATGCACCGGCCGGTCTGGAATTTCCGCTATGCGTTTCAAGCCCACGCGGTCGTCCACCATAAGACTTTCAAGGCGGATCATACCTATCATTTGATCCACGAAAAGGACAAGGAAACCATCCCGATGGCTTGGTGGAACGGCCCGGTTTTGATCCTCATCGGCGCGATCCCATTTGCCGTGCTCTCATGGATGACCGGACAATGGGCATTTGTCCTCGGCGGAGCCATCGCCTTTACGTCCTATTATTGCTTTTACGAATACATCCATTGGTGCATGCACCTGCCAAAAGCCCGCCGCGTCGAAAAACCTTGGTGGTTCCGCAGACTCAATGGCCACCACCTCCTGCATCACCGTTATATGCACAAGAATTTCAATGTCGTCCTGCCCATTGCCGATGTTTGCCTTGGAACTTTCATGGCCCGAGCGAAGACCCATTTCGCCCAAGCGACTGGTCCGTCGGTGCCAAACATGCAGCCGTTGGCTTGATTTTCCGGGCAAAGAGAATGCTGGAGTTTTCCATTCGGATTTGCTAAAGATCAATCACACCCGATTGAGCCGATGAAATCCCTACTGCTGCTACCCATCCTTGCCCTTGCTCTTTTCGCAAGTTCTTGCCGCACCGTCACGCCGATTGACCCGATGACGATGAAGCCATCCTGCCGCTGCCTTCCCAAGCGTTTCCACGCACAAGGAGACTGCTACGAGCACCCGGTAATCGGCACGAAGTGATCTAAGCACTTCAATCGAACATCCCGCGCCAGGCGAGATGGTGCAGCCACGGTTCGAACGCCAACTCCGGGCATTCGCTTTTCGAAAACGCGGCCAACTCTGCGTAAGTCCGGCTGCCATCCATGGCGGCCAATACCTGATAGTGAGCTGCTGGGAACGCACAGGCCTTGTGCCACGCATCGACCAATGGCAGAGCTTTCTTCGCACATAATAACCGGAACGCATTCAGGCGCGGAGACTCCGGCACCTCTGGGTCATAATTCAGCGGCTCGATCCTAGGCAAAATCCACCCGGATTTGATTCCATTTGAAATTGCTCGTTGCAGCTCGCCCGAAGTCATTTCCGGCAAAGCTTCTATCACCTCGCGCAGCGGCACACAGGCCGGGGCGAAAGTGTGAATCGTCCGCCAGATTTTCAAATCTTCCGAATCGTGCGGCTCCTGACCCGCCCGGACGGAGCACTCTAGCACTCTCTCGAAATGTGGGGGATTTTCTAATGGCGCAGCACTCTGGCATAACACTACGGAGCGGAACGTGCGATCCGCAGCAATGTCTAACGCATGTTGGAAATCGAGTTCCGATTTCCCCTCGCGCAGCAAATCGCCAACAGCTTCTCCAGGGTCGGACTCACCTAGCCACCGCAATCCCGCATCCTCCGCCGCTTGCACGAATCGATCCAAGGACCATGGATCATTCACTGGACCGAAGTCATCGAATGCGAGGATCGCCGGCCCCTTGGCTAACATGTCATCAATGATCGCTATTTCCGGCGAATCCGGCTCCGTCACCGTGCGCAGGATTTCGAGTGCCGAAACGATATCACACCCTCCCGCCCTTTGAATGGCGCGGGTTTGATGAATGACCGGTAATCTAGCAGTCCAGCCGGATTCCACGTTGAAACTCACCGTCGCAATCCCCGACGGACTCAAATGGTTCCGGCAGAAATCTAGCAGCGCCGCCTTCACCTCATCAGGCACCCATGAGAAAAATCCATGTGCGATGATGAAATCAAACGGCCCTCCATCCGCTTGGAAATCCCGCAAATCCACCGCATGAAAAGTCACATTCCCGACGCCCGCTCCCGACGCCCGCTCTCTCGCTTCCCGGATCGAAGTTTCCGCTAGATCGATACCGATGAATTCGCTCTCCGGCCAGCGCATGGCCAGAGGAATGAGATTATGTCCCGAACAACAACCGATCTCAAGAATCCTCGCCTTCGCCGGATGGGCCGTGTTCAGACCACTCATCCTCGCAGCCACCGCACTCACCGCCGGGTCCGACAAGGGATGGCTCATCGGCGGATAGATATGCTTTACATACAGCTCGTGAATGACGTCGAGCATCGGTTAGGAAATTCGTTTTACCCCCACCCGGTTCCAATACATCCGGTCCCTCCAGTCCGAGAACAATTCCTGATAGGGAGCAAGCTGCCGCCGCGTCGCCACCGCTTCACCCGCGACGAGAACTTCATTCATTCCTTCCGCGGTCGTCAGACTCCTCACCGTGGGAAAAGCCCCGCACAAAATTTTCCGCGTGTGCGACTGCATCGCCCGATGGCCAGCTCCCGTCACCAGATTCACCGCCAGCAAACCACCCGGAGCCACCGCCCGACGAAGATGCGCTAACAACTCCGGATTCCATGCCTGCGGTCGGAACACGTCGGTCTTTCCGGCGAGGTAAATGTCGTCGAACACCACATCGAAGCTCCGCCGGTTCTTTTCCAACCACGGGTAGGCATCCGTCGTATGGATTTCGATGTCCAGCGCGTCTAAATCCATGTGCGCTCGGGCCAGGACCACAATTTCCGCATCAATGTCGATGGCTGTGAGTTGGCAATCCGGCAACAGATGCCGCAACACTCTGAATGCGGTTCCCCCCGCCAGACCGAGCATCAGAATCGAGCGCGGCGGGCCGTCCTTTCTGAGCAGCGCCGCAGCAGCGATCAGATCCCACGCCAAGCCCGTTAGAAACCGCTTTCGGTGATACGAAGCATGAAGCGCCCCCGCCACCCGGAATTCCGTCACTAGATCCGATTTCCAGATTTCCAGCGATTGAAAGCGGGTATGGAAAGTTCCCGTGCGGCGCATCGGGAGGAACCATCAATCAGCCTCCGTGAGTAGTCGAGGACTTCAGTCCGTTCTTCGAAAAAAAAGATCGGACTGAATCCTGAGACTGTTTTAAAACAACGCCATGCAGGCGCTTTCTTCGTCCTTTTTCCTCCAGATGGCCGTCATTCTGACCGCTTGCCGTTTGGTCGGTTGGCTCGGAAAAAAACTCGGCCAGCCGCAAGTTGTGGGGGAAATGGTGGCAGGTGTCATACTCGGGCCGTCGCTTCTCGGAGGGATTTTTCCCGAGGCCAGTGCAAAGCTTTTCACCCCGGAAACGCGAGGCGTGCTCTACGTCGGCGCACAGCTTGGCGTAGGACTCTACATGTTCCTCGTAGGAATGGAATTTCGCACCGACCTGTTCCGCAGCCGGGTCCGGAGCGCTGCCAGTGTGTCGATCGCAGGAATGGTTGTGCCGTTTGTCCTCGCCGGTTTGCTCACACCTTGGCTCTTCAAAATCCCGGAATTATTCATGCCAAAAACCCAGCTCTATCAGGCCGGATTGTTCTTGGGCGCAGCCATCGCAATCACCGCCTTTCCCATGCTGGCGCGGATCATCCACGAGCGCGGTCTAGCAGGAACTTCCTTAGGCACCCTCGCGCTGGCGGCAGGTGCCATCGACGATGCGGCGGCCTGGTGCGTGCTGGCCCTGGTCCTGGCCAGCTCCGGCGGCGCTTCTAACATGGCAGTGCTCGCCATTGCCGGGGGCGGCATTTATACAGTCTTGATGCTGACGATCGGCAAGCGGGCGTTGGCGGGCCTCGGACGTGTGGCCGCTCGCGACGGGGCTGTTAGCCCGTTGCTGATGGCCTTCGTGCTGGTCTTATTCTGCATCAGCGCTTGGTTCACTGACAGCATCGGCATCCATTCGGTCTTCGGCGGGTTTATCCTTGGAATCTCGATGCCGCGGGGGATTTTGAATGAAGAACTCACGAAGAAACTGGAGCCCTTCACCGTCATTTTTCTGCTGCCAATGTTCTTCACTTACTCAGGCCTAGACACGCGGCTCGCCGTGATGTTAGACCCCACCATCCTCCTCGTCACCGTAGTGATTCTGCTGGCCTCCGTGCTCGGCAAAGGTGCCGCCTGCTGGGCCGCCGCCCGGCTCCACGGGGAGGACAGCCGAACGGCCCTGGCCATCGGCGCGCTCATGAACTCGCGCGGGATGATGGAGCTGATCATCATCAACATCGGCTTGCAAAAAGGAATCATCGGCCCCAAGCTTTTCGCTATCCTCGCCCTCATGGCCATCGTCACCACTCTCATGGCCACCCCGCTATTCCAGTGGGTCTATGGCAGGCATTCTGGGAAAATCGCGCAACCCATACCCGACGGCCTTGACGCTTAAAATTACCCTAACATGAAATTTGGAATCATCGGAACTGGCACGATCGGACACTTCCATGCGGAGGCGATCCGGTCAATGGACGGCGGCTCGCTCCACTCGGTATTCCATCCGAGCGGAGAAAAAGCCGCCGCCTTTGCCGCCCAGTTCGGGGTAAAATTTTTCTCGAACATTACCGAATTTCTCGCTGATCCAGAGTTAGAAATCGTCACCATTGCCACCCCGTCTGGGGCGCATTTCGATCCGGCCCACAGCGCTCTCTCAGCGGGCAAACACGTCATTTGCGAGAAGCCGCTGGAAATCACCACCGACCGCATCGACCAACTCATCTCCACCGCAGCAGCGCATGGGAAAACCCTCGCCGCTATTTTGAATCGGCGCTTCAATCCAGCAATGGATGCTTTCAAGGTCGCCTGTGATGCGGGGCGATTCGGGAAAATCACCTCTGCATCCTGTTATGTGAAATGGTTCCGCGACCAAGCCTACTACGATTCCGCCGCATGGCGCGGCACGCTCGCGCTGGATGGTGGCGGCGCGCTCATGAATCAAGGCATTCATACCATCGACGCGCTGCTCTATCTGGCAGGTCCAGTTAGATCCGTGGCGGCGAGCATCGCCTGCCTTGCCCACGAGCGCATCGAGGTAGAGGACATCGCGGTTGCCACCCTCGAGTTTGAAAGTGGAGCCCGGGGCGTGATCGAGGGTTCGACATGCAGTTGGTCCCAAAATGGTCATCCCGCCCGGGTGCAGATCTGCGGTACGGAAGGCTCGGTTTTTCTCGCTGACGAAACCTTCGAAGTTTGGGATTTCAAAGACGAACAAGCACAGGACGCAGCAGTCAGAAACACCCTCATGCGGGGGAACCAAGCTGCCTTAGGCGCGAACGATCCGAAGGCGATCCAATTCGTCCAGCACCAGCGAAACTTTGAGGAAGTCGTGAATGCGATTCATCATGGCCGCGAACCTAACACCTCGGCCAAAGAGGCGAGGAAATCCGTCGCATTGATCCAAGCCATTTACCAAAGTGCAACAAACGGCGGGGTGAAAATTATTCTTTAGTCCGCCGCATGTTCGTGCCGGCGCAATCACCCGCCGATGCTTGATTCTAGGAGTTAGAAATCGAATTGGTCAATGTTCTCCTTGGTGAAAACGAAGGGTTTTCCGAGGACGATATTATCACCGGCGACTGGCATTTTTCCGAGCTTGCCTGCGGTGAATTCAGTCGCACCGGGTGCCAGTTCGCCTTTGGCCACGGCGGCTCCGGCCATGACGGCAAGGTAGCCGAGCTGCTCGACATTCCAGAGAATAACCGCTTGGGTCACGCCTTCCTTGACGTAGGCTTTGTTTTCACTGGGCAGTCCGAGTCCGACCAATTTTACAGCTCCAGCTTTTCCCGCCTGTTTGATGGCTTCCGCGGCACCTGGGACGGAAGGCGAGCACACACCAATGATCGCCTTGAGATTCGGATAGGCGCTGAGGAGGTTGGTGGCTTCCTGCTGGGCCTTGTCCTTCTGGTCGTCGCAAGGTTTGATGTCCACGAGCTTCATGTTCGGATATTTCGCGGCCTGCTGGGCTTTGATGTATTTAATCCACTCGTTGAGATTCGCGGCGGTTAGAGTTCCAGTGATCAGGGCGAACTCGCCTTCGCCGCCTGTTAGCGAAGCGGCGGTGTCCATGAGCTGCTCGCCAATTCCTTGTGCGGTGGCTTGGTTGACGAAGAACGAACGGGCGTCCGGCTGGGCGTCGGCATCGTAGGTGACGACTTTGATGTTAGCGGCCTGGGCTTTCTTGAGCGCGGTGGAAATGGAGTCCTTGTTTTCACAAGCGGCGACGATCACGTCCACGCCATCGGTGATCCAGTTCTCGACGATTTCGTTTTGCTTCGCAGGATCCGAGTTGATCGGGCCGTCAAATTTTAGCTCGGCACCCAGCTCCTTGGCCGCAGTGCGGGCACCTTTTTCACAGGTGACGAAATATTGGTTGCCCTTGCTCTTGGGCAGCAGGGCGATGGTGAGTTTGCTTTTCGATTCCGACTTGCTGCACGAAATGAATGGCAGCGTGGCGAGGAGCGCGAGTGAGACGATGAAGGTTTTGCGTTTCATGAGGTAGCTGGGTTTGAGGTGGGCTTGGCAAGAGATTGCTTGCGGGCGTGGCGGACGGCGAGCGTTTTTGTCGAGGCTCCGATGGTGAGGGCGGTAAGAAGCAGGAGTCCGGTCAGCAGCCCGGAAAGCTCGCGGGCGACGCTGGCCACTGTTTGATCCATGATCTTGTAATCGGAAATCCGGGTGAGGCCGTTGTTTAAAATGGCCAGTGCGATCCATCCCAAAATCGTTCCCACCACGGTGCCTGATCCACCGAAAATGCTAACACCACCTAACACCACTGCGGTGATGGCAAGAAGTTCGTAGCCGATCCCCGCATTCGCGCGCGCTTCACCCAAACGCGCGACGAGGATGACGGCGGCAAGTCCCGCGACCGCTCCGGCGATGATGTAGGCAAGACTGGTATTCCGAGCGACGGGAATCCCGGCGTAACGCGCGCCTTCCGAAGCATAGCCGATGGCGCGGAATGAGCGCCCGAAGGTTGTGCGGTGGACGAGAAACCAAATCCCGGCAGCGACTATGAAGAACACCCAGATCTGCGCGGGGAGACCGGCGATATTGGAATTTCCGAGCGCGAGAAATGAGGGTGAAAATCCCGAGTAGGATTCCGCGCCCTTCGTGATTGCCTCGGCGAGACCACGGAAAAGCGAGAAAGTGCCGAGGGTGACGATCAGTGGCGGGAGATTTAAACGCGTGATGAGCAAGGCATTCACGCCGCCACCCATGGCTCCGAAGGCGACGGCTGATATACCTGCAAGCCACGGATTCATACCCAAGCTATTGACCATCATCCCGAAGAGGACGGCGCAGAGTCCCATCATCGAGCCGACGGATAGATCAATGCCACCGGTTAAAATCACCGGTGTCATGGCCACGGCGAGCAGGCCGATTTCCACCGAGTGGCGGAAGACGTTGGAGAAATTTCTCCCGGTGAGAAAATTCCGCCCAAGCACTTGGAACAGGATCACCTCAAAGAGAATGACGAGCACCAACACCGTCTCATGACGGGCGAGCAATGACTTGATGGAAAATGACCTTGAACTGGACATGCTTTCGGTCGGTTAGAGTCTGGCTTTCCGGCTGCGGATGCCATCGGCGACGACGGCCAGCAGGATGACAAGGCCCTGGATGGCTTTTTCCCAATACGGCGGCTGGTGAAAATGGGTAAGAGCAGGATTGACGTTCGCAAGCAGGAGCATTCCTAGCAGAACGCCCCACAAGGTTCCGCGGCCACCGCTGATGGCCACGCCGCCGACAACGGCTGCGGCGATGGTTTTGAGTTCGAGGCCGTCGCCGCAATTCGGCTGGACTTGCGGGGACTGGACGAGATTGAAAACGGCGGCGAGTCCGGCGAGTATTCCCATCAGCACGAACACGCCGAAGGTTGTGCGTTTCGGATCGATGCCGGCAAGACGCGCAGCCTCGGCATCGGTGCCGGTGGCGTAGATGAAACGACCGGCTGCTAGATTTTTCATCGCCCATGCCGCGCCAATCAGGAGGATGAAGGCGAGCGAGATAACGATGGTTTGTCCGGCGGGCTGGCTGAGGCCAAACCATTGGATGCCCTTGGGAAGATTGAGCAAACGGCCTTGCTGCCAGAGACGCAAGGCTTCCTGCCAAGTGACCATCGTCGCGAGCGTAACGACGATGCTGGGCAGCCCAAGATAGGCAACTAACACCCCATTGAGCGCACCCATCATGGCCCCGGCTCCGAGGGCGGCGAAGATGGCAACTCCTAACGGCAAGCCCGAAGCGGCAGTGACGCCTGCGATGATCGCGCACATCGAAAATTGTGAGCCGATCGAAATATCGATCTGCCGGGAAATGATGATCAGAGCGATCCCGATGGCCGCCACCAACGCGGGCATTTGCGAGGTGAGTCGGGAAATGAAAGGCTGAAACTGGAAGAAGTGCGGCGCGAGAATTGCCAGTCCTAGCATCAACAAACCAAGTGCTGCGGCGACGGTGAGTTCACGGAAATATTTGTTCATCAGGCGGCGTCCTTTCCGTTGGTTCCCAGCGCGGCGGCCATGACCGTGTGGGCATCTGCGTTTTCCTTGGAGATCAGTTCAACCAATTTTCCCACACGCATGACGGCGACACGATCACTCATGCCTAACACTTCAGGGAGGTCGCTGGAAATCATCAGCACCGCGAGTCCTTCCTTCGCAAGACCACGGATGATCTTGTGGATTTCGCTCTTCGCGCCGACATCCACGCCTTGGGTCGGCTCGTCAAGGATGAGCAATTTCGGCTTCGTCGCCAACCAGCGGGCGACGCTGACTTTCTGCTGGTTGCCGCCGCTCAAACTTCCACCGGGAGCTTCCGGGCCATAAGCCTTGATACCGAGATCACGGATGAAATCCCGAGCTAACAGACTCTCCGCCTTGAAGCGTAGGATCGAGCCTGGAAAAAATTTCGGGTGAATCGCCATTGTCATGTTGTGGGCGATTGGCATTTCAAGGATCACTCCATGGCGGCGGCGGTCTTCCGGCACATAGGCAATGCCACGGGCAATTGCCTCGCGCGGATTGCTGATAGAAATGCGTTCGCCATTCAAATAAATTTCCCCACTGTCCGCCGGAGTGATGCCGAAGAGTATCCGTGCCAATTCGGTCCGTCCCGCGCCGACCAACCCGGCCATGCCGACGATCTCCCCCGCCCTGACATCCAGCGTCACGCCGGTCACACCGCTCGCCGCACAGCCGAGATTTTTCAGGGACAAAACAACCTCGCGGGGTTCGCCCTCAGAGGGCGGATAGATCGAAGAGACCTCGCGACCCACCATCAGCTTGATCATCTGGGCTTCGGTGAGAGACTCGACGGCGTTGGTGCCGACGCTCTCACCATCGCGCAGGACCGTCACCCGGTCTGCTAGAGCAAAAATTTCCTCAAGCCGGTGGGAAATATAAACCACGCCCACGCCGCTTGCACGCAAGTCGCGGACGACTTTGAATAACAGATGTTGTTCCTTCTGCGTGAGCGAGGCGGTCGGCTCGTCCATGATGACGATGCGTGCGCCGGAACCGAGCGCACAGGCGATTTCGACAAGCTGCTGCTCCGGCATTGAGAGCGAGCGAACCTCGGAATCCGGTGAAATTTCCGCGCCGATCCGGTGCAAAAGCTCGACGGCCTGAGTGCGTTGGCTCGCCCATCGGACACGATGCAACACCCCGGTTTTCTTCAAACGGAGTCCGATGTTCTCGGCGACCGTTAGATCGGGAAAAAGCGCGGGCTGTTGGTAGATACAAGCGATTCCCAACTCGCGGGCCTTCGAGGGAGACAGGTTGGAAACCTCCTCTCCCGCGACAACTAACGTGCCGCCATCAGGCAAATGAGCACCGGTGATGACCTTGATGAGTGTGGATTTCCCCGCGCCATTTTCACCTAACAAGGCGTGGACTTCGCCGGGAAAAAGTTCAAACGAGACGCCCTTGAGCGCACGGACGGCCCCGAAGGATTTCCTGATGTCAGTGAGTTGTAAGAGGGCTTTCAATCGCTGGGACTGGTTTTATCAGGCTCGCTTGCTCAACACAGTATTTTCGTATGCCTCTACTTCGTCCAGCCACGCAGGGCCGACGGGGACGTTCTGCTGCTCGCAATACGCATCCCAAACGGCTCCCCATGGCAGGCTTTTCGCTTCTTCCATCAGGGCGAGCCGTGCGGTATAGTCGCCGGATTTTTCCGACGCGCGTAGAGTGGGCGGCTCTAACAAAGCCATGAGCAGCGCCTTGAGCGTGTTGCGGGTGCCGATGGCCCACGCGGCGACGCGGTTGATGCTGGCATCGAAAAAATCCAGCCCGATGTGAGTGCGGGAGAGCAAATTGTTGCGGACGAGTTCGGCGGCGATGGATTGCAGCGCATCGTCGAGAGTGACGACATGATCGCTGTCCCAGCGGACCCCGCGACTGACGTGAAGAAGGACTTCCGGCACGTACATCAGGACAGATGTTAGTTTATCCGCAATG
>JANYFB010000119.1 GCA_025362955.1 Akkermansiaceae bacterium | reverse complement strand
TTGCAAGCTGCGCCGATCTGATTCGGTGACAAAATCCCAAAAAGCCCCTCTCAATTCGGCGGGATCAGCACCGCCCTCGAGATCCGCGCAGTAAAGAAACTGGACGACCGCCTCGCGGATGTGGCGACGGCTAGGCATTGCGATGCTTTTTGAGACTGGTGTTCCGCGGCATGGATCGGTCGAGTTCTTGGAAAATATCAATCATTCCGGCAGCGGCGCGGGCAGCTTCTCTGCCGCGGTTGAGCTGTGCCCCGATGCAGCGTGCGTAGGCCTGTTTCTCATCCTCCACTAACAAAACTTCGTTGATAATGGGCTTCAGCGATGAGACCGCCAGCCGTTGGAGCGCGTCTGTCACCGAGTTGGCGACCAGATCCGCGTGTTCCGTCGAGCCACGGATAATGACGCCCAGCGCGATGAGACAGGCCGGAGGATCGCGCTCCAAAACGGAAGCGATCATCACCGGGATTTCAAAAGCACCAGGCACGCGGATGAGATCGACGCGGCCTTGGGGAACTAACTCGCCAAGCTCTTCGATCGCGTTTTCCACCAGCGCATCCGTGAACTTTTCATTGTATTTTGAAGCGACAATACAGATCCGGACTTTCGGGCCGATGATCCGGGGTTTTGGCTGCAACGCTGACGACATGGGGCGGGTATGGCGGGCGGTGACGAAAAAGTCAACCGACAGCCCACCAGATTCATAGAGGGGTGGAATTTCTCTTGGCGGACCGGTGGGAGAAACGAAGATCGACCCATGGTTTCCTTCCCTGAGGCGCTGGAGCTACTTTTGAAAAACACGCCTCTGATGGGCGCCGAGACCTGTCGATTGCACGATGCGGCAGGGCGGGTTCTGCGCGGAAATGTGTCGGCGGATCGTGAGTTCCCCGCATTTGATCGGGTAATGATGGATGGCTACGCATTGCGGCTCACAGATTGGCAGGCCGGGAAACGATCATTTTGCGTGACCGGCTCCTCACCAGCGGGCAGTCCGGTGATGACGCTTGCCGGGGAAAAGGGGAGCTGCGTGGAAGTGATGACCGGCGCGCCCTGCCCTATGGGCGCGGATTGCATCGTGCCAGTGGAGGAGGTGACCGGAAATGATTCTAACTGCGTGAAATTTTCTAATACCGCCGCCCCCGTCGCGGGACGGTTCATCCATCGCGCCGGGAGTGATGCCGCAGGAGGACAAATTTTGTTAGTCCCCGGCATCTTGTTAGGCTCGCGGGAAATCGGGGTCGCGGCTTCCTGCGGCGCGGCTTGGCTGGAAGTTTCACGCGTGCCGAAAATTGCTGTCATCGCCACCGGTGATGAACTCGTCCCCATCCATGAAATCCCCGCGCCTCATCAGATCCGCCAGTCCAACGCGCATTCCCTCGCCGCAGCCTTGAAACGAGCCGGCTATCCTCCGCAGTATGTCGGATCATTAAATGACGAAGTTTCCGCCGCCCGTCCTGTCATGGAAGACCTTCTCAATTCGCACGATTGGCTTATTCTAACCGGTGCCGTATCGGCTGGCTCTCGCGATTTTGTGCCGTCATTGTTAGGCGATCTCGGTTGCCGGAAAATTTTCCACGGCGTCGCCCACCGTCCGGGAAAACCTGCTGGCTGCTGGAGCGGCCCCGGCGGTCAGATGATCCTCGCGCTGCCGGGAAATCCCGTTTCCGCGCTCACCGGTTTGCATGCCTTCGCCATCCCGGCCCTCGGCGCTGCATCCGGTCTGCCGCGCCCGGCACCTCGCCGCGTAGTCATGGATGACCGGACCATGCAGCTTCCCGATTTCACCCGCCACCTCCCCGTCAACCTGCGGAGCGATGGCCGGGCCGAGCCTGCCGCCACCGGAAACAGCGGCGACTTCATCGGCTTGCTCAAGAGCGATGGATTCGTCACGCTTCCGCCACGCGGCTTGCCCGATGTCGCATTTCCATTCACTCCTTGGCTATGAATTCTGATCTTCCAAATTTCACCCACGTCCGCGAGGGCCAGCCGACGATGGTGGACATCACGGGAAAATCTTCTAACCGCCGCACCGCCGTTGCCGAGGCCCGCCTCGATTTGGGCGCGGAAATCATCGCGAAATTCCACAACAACGACCTGCACGGACCGAAAGGCCCGGTCTTCCAAACTGCCATCATCGCTGGCACGATGGCGGTAAAAAAAACCAGCGAACTCATCCCGTTTTGCCACCCGCTTCCTATCGAAAATTGCGCGTTCCACATCATCCCTAACGAAACGGGCGTCACCATCCGTTGCGAGGTTTCCACGACCGGAAAAACCGGCGTCGAAATGGAAGCCATGACCGGTGCCAGCATCGCTGCTCTAACCATTTACGACATGTGCAAGGCGATGAACAAAGGCATCCGCATCCAAGATCTCCGCCTCATTTCTAAATCCGGCGGCAAGTCCGGCGACTTCCACGCATGAACTCGTCTCCTCAACTTTGCGGTCTCGTCCTCGCCGGTGGCCGCAGCACGCGGATGGGGCGGGACAAAGCGTCGCTGATGCACACGGATGGCCGGACGCTTGCTCGGCGCTGTGCTGATTTACTGCGAGAAGCCGCTTGCGAAACGGTCGCGATTTCACTCCGCCACGATCAGGAAATCCCGTCTGGTCTTGAGGATCTAGAAATCGTCCGCGATCCCGCAGGTGCAAGCTCCGGCCCGATTGCAGGAATCATTTCCGGGATGATTCTCCACCCGGATGCCGATTGGCTCGTCATCGCCTGCGACCTTCCACGGGTGGATCTAACGACACTCTGCCATCTCATCGTCTCGATGCAGCCGGGGGAAAAATTTCTCGCCTACCGCAGCGAGTTCGACGGACTACCCGAGCCGCTTTGCACGCTTTATTCACCCGCCGCCTTACCTGTGTTAGAGCAAGCCCGCGCCGATGATTTTCGGTGCCCGAGAAAAATTCTGATCCGTAACGCTTGCCGCCTGCTAGACCCCGTCACGCCGCGTGCCCTTGAGAATGCCAATACTCCCGAGGATTGGGAAACTGCCCATATTTCATGACCTTCACCGTCTGTTATTTCGGCCTCCTCGCCGAGCGCCGTGGCCTTTCAGAAGAGTCCGTCACCAGCTCCGCCACCACGCCCGCCATGCTTTATGCGGAGCTGGAGGCCACGCATGCGCTCGGACTTGCGGTCGAAGATTTCCGCGCCGCCGTGAATGATGAATTCGTTTCCTGGAATCATCCGCTGGCGGGAAATGATACCATCGCCCTGCTCCCGCCGATGTCCGGTGGTTAGAAAAATTTCTTCATGTCCATTCGCTTCTCACTCGTCAGCCAATCCATCGACATCCCATCGCTGGCGGCGGAACTTGATGAACCTGCCGCAGGCGCGGTCGTGACCTTCGAGGGACGCGTTAGAAATCATAACGCAGGCCAAGTCGTCGGCCATCTCCAATACCAGGCCTATCCCGCGCTCGCCATTTCCACCGGCCAGGGCATTATCGAAGAAGAAGCCGCACGCCACGGACTGCTCGGCGTCCAAGCTGCCCATCGCACCGGCGCGCTCGCCATCGGCGATGTCGCAGTCTGGGTCGGCGTCGCGTCCGCCCATCGCGGTCCCGCCTTCGATGCCGCCCGCAGCATCATGGAACGCCTGAAATACGAA
>JANYFB010000111.1 GCA_025362955.1 Akkermansiaceae bacterium | reverse complement strand
ATCGTCAGGCGGACGCCCGTTTTGCCGCCGGACGTTTTGACTACTCTGTCGCCTGGCTTCTCCAAACATTTCTCGGACCCTTCGGCATCCACCGCTTCTATCTGGGAAAACCCGGCAGCGGCCTGATCTGGCTCTAACTGGCGGCTTGTTCCTCGTCGGCTGGTTTTATGATTTCTGCACACTCAACGAGCAGGTGGACGAACTGAACCGTTCGTGAATGGATCGGGAATTTCAAATCGCATATTTTGTCGGCGTTAGAAGGAGCATTTCCAAACCCGCCGGATCGTTTGCAATCAACTGGGCTCCGGCCGCTACCAGTCGCTCTCGATCCTGATAACCCCAAGTGACGGCAATCGCACTCATCCCGGCATTGTGGGCGGTTTCCAAGTCCATCGTGGAGTCTCCGATGATGATACAATTTCCAGGACCGCGGTGAATTCTGCTAGAAATTTCAAGCGCCCCCGTGGGATCAGGCTTATGGGGAATTCCCGTCCGCTGGCCTAACACCACAGAAAAATGGATGGCGGGGAATACCTTTTCGACAATGGCTTCTGTAAAAGGATGCGGCTTGTTAGAAAGAACGGTTAGAGGATAGCCTTGAGCTTGGAGAGATTCCAACAGTTCGACCACACCGTCGTATGGAAACGTGCCTTGGGGCCACGTGAGATCGTAGTCGGCTTTGAACGCCTGCCCGACGATGGTGAGAACCGTCTCATCCGAACCAACGGGTGTGGCCCGCTCGACCAAAACCTGCGCCCCATTTCCAATGAAGCCCCTGACCCTCTCGGGCGGGTGCGTGGGCAGACCGGACAAGGCCAGCGCCCGATTCAACGAGGCGGCGATCCCCAACAACGAGTCCACAAGCGTCCCATCGAGATCGAAAATCAAACCGTATTTCACCCCGCGAAGTTGGCGGGCGTTGAGCCGATGGGGAAGCGCTTAAAATCCGATCAGGCTGACCAGTTCGTTGTCGCTGAAATCATCAAGCTGATCCACGGCGGCAATCAACGTTTCGGTCTCCGCAATTTCCTGGATGGCGACGGCCTGAGGCGAATCCAGCACAGCGGTTTGCACGCTGGATGATGGAGCTGGTCCGGTTAGAGAAACCACGGCGAAGGCCAAAGCGGCGGTAGCTGCAGCCAAGCCAGCCAGCGGGACAGGAGAAAGCAAGCGGCTCCACCACGATGGAGTCACGGATAAACGGGCCGCACGGACGGTATCATCGGCAAAACGAGCGCCAGCGCTTTTTGGCGGAGCTTGGTCTAGCAGTTGCCAAACGGCGTCGGATTCCCAAGAGTCGTCGGGAGGCGGTGTGTTGCGATTCATGACAGGTGGATGTTTTACGCCGAAGGAAACCCGATGTCTGTCCGAAAGTTGCGGCTTCTTCATCAAAAATTAAGGTTGCCGAATTCCGCACCTCAAACCCCGCGTTGGTCGCCCCATAAACGGATGTGGAGTCGATCACAAAAGCGATAGCCTTGGTCGCGGCAAATCTCCGCAAGCTGGACGGCATGGCGATCCAGTTCCGCGCAAGTCCGGCCCTCGGGCATCAGCAGGATGCGTTCCCGCGGCAGTGCATATGCAGAGCGAAGCGCTTCAACCTCCCCAAGATCCGCAGACTCCGCGACCACAAATTTAAACCATGCCTTCGGGGAAAACGCAAAAAACGTTAGAGCCTTCGCATCCAGCCGCACCGCTTCGGGCATGGCCGCGTTGGACAGTTTTGGGGACACATTGAATTGGTTCACCGCCGCATGGAACTCAGGCGACGGGATACGGGTGCCGTTGGTTTCCACTTCAAATAGATGTTCCGGCTGCCGCTTGCGGATGTGCCCGATCATTTCGAGAAATGCTTTTTCCTGTAAAAGCGGCTCACCACCCGTGATCACCGTGCGCGAACAAACAAATGCCAGCACCTGCTGCGCCGCCTCTAACGGCTCAATCTCCCAAGTCACCTCCGCTTTCCGATATTTCGCATATCCGGGCAACGCATCTTTTTCGTGCGGCCAAGGCGTGCCCTTAAAGTTCCAAGTGTGATCCGTGTCGCACCAGACGCAGTGGAGATTGCAGCGCGACGCCCGGATGAACACGGCAGGCGCGCCGACGCTCACACCTTCGCCTTGGATAGTGTGGAAAATTTCTGGGCCGTCGCCAAGTCTCGCGAGTTTCATGGACGCGACGGATGAAACACGGATGAACGCAGATGGACATTGATTTTTTTCCGCCCTAATTCTTTGCGCATGAGCATCATCACCGGCCGGGGAGATTCCGGCGACACCGACCTGCTGTTCGGCAAACGTATTGCCAAAACATCCCTGCGCATCGACGCCCTCGGCAATGTCGATGAACTGAACGCCGCTCTCGGCCTCGCCCGCGCTGCTTCTCATGATGCCGTCAGAATCGCCCTGATCGACCGCCTCCAGTCGCTGCTCGTCGGACTTATGGGGCAGCTCGCCTGTTTACCCGAAGATGAAGCCCGCTATTTTGAGAAAAAATACACCGCTCTCACTCCCACGGACCTCGATTGGATTGTCACGGAGGCCCACCAATATGAAGCCAAAGGCATCAAGTTCACGGGCTGGGCCAGGCCCGGTGCGGAAGGTTCATTTGCCCGTGCGGGCTTAGACTATTCAAGAGCCGTCGCCCGCCGCGCGGAAAGAAGCGTGCTCGCCCTCCACCAATCCGGCGAACCGATACCCGAAGTCATCCGGCTCTTTTTCAATCGCGTGTCTGACCTCCTGTGGATTCTCGCCCGCGTCGCCGGCGACTGATCATTTTCAAAGATTTCAAAAAGGGATTGCCAAGGACGGAGCGACTTCCTAGCGTCCCGCCCTCCAAGGGCAGGTGTCAGAGTGGTCGAATGAGCACGCTTGGAAAGCGTGTGTGGCAGCAATGTCACCGAGGGTTCGAATCCCTCCCTGTCCGCCAGCCATTTCCGCAGTCCTTAAAGCTGTGAAACTTGCAGAGTTTCAAGGGTTACGATGAAGGAATGTCACACCTCCCTCCAAGTTCCTCATGTCCCATTAGCAAGGCTTGCTACCGAGTGGCAGGGATTTCAACTCGGCACCAGCCCGCTTTTCATCCCGAAGTTACCCTTCCTGTGGGATGACTGTGTCTTGATTTATAAAATCTAGGACCCTGTTCACTTGCGGACTGGAGCCGCAACTATCACGGTCTCACAGATTTTAGCATCCAAATCCAAGGACCCCAGAGATCGGTTTGTGAGACTGCGGGGACTGACCCCAGAGACTAATTATTTATAAAATATAGGACTGACCCCATATTTGACGAGGTTCTGTGATAGGGTTGGCATTGCTCCGTTATTGGAGCTTGACCTTACCCATGCTCTCCAAGAGTCTTGCTCCGAGGATGGAGCAGGTTTCAGCGCTCACCCTGTCTTTCAAACAGGGTGCACCAGCCCCCCCGCTAGGTCACTTTTGCCACAAACAGTTATGGATCCCAATTGCTCGATCTCCGCCCCCCCATAACCGTGCATTCACCATGAAAAGAATTCTTTTTGCGATCCTTGCCATATCAGCCATCGCCCCAAATGTCTCACTAGCTGGAAAAGCCACCGCCATTGTGGAAATCGTTAAAGCCGGCGAAGAGGCGGTTATCAAGACAGCGACCGGGGGTGAAAAGGCGGCGGTCAAGGGAGAAGCCAAGGTGGTAGGCAAAGCCGCTGGCAAGGAGGGTGGTAAGGAAGCAGGCAAGCAAGGGGGGCTCTTGGACTATCTTTCAAAAAATGGAGCAAAGGCAACCGGACGATGGATTGGGAGCAATAAAGAGACCAAGGACGCAAAACGGTGCCCTGACTGCGGTGGCGATGGCAAATCTTACTTCAGGACCTGTAAAACTTGTAATGGTTCGGGTTATATCCGGTGGATTGCCGAATAATCCTTTTCGAATCGAGTTCCCAAGCACCTCCCACAACGCAGAATCATCGTCCTATTTTCATGATCAAGTTCCCATGTCCTTGGTGCGGAATAAATATTTCTGCGGAGCCACAACATGCCGGCATATCGGCAAATTGCCCGACCTGTGATGGTGAACTGGAAGTTCCGTCCAAGTCTTTCGGTAATTCACAAGCCGACGAGACCGCCACAGATGAAAAGGGCAGCCAGCCCGAAGCCCCCTTAGCAAGAGGCTCCGATGCCGAAGCATCCGTCAGTTCTCCCCTTGAGTTTCCATTGAGCGGAATCAGGACGCTCGCCATCGGCTGGCTGTTCTTTGGTTGGATGCTCGTATGGTTCCTTCCCGATCGCTATATTTTTTCCCAAAGCATTTTGGCAATGGCTCTGCCTGTGTCTATCCTTGGCATACCAGCTGTAGCACTCGCTGTGATCGGCATCCTGCGTTTCGTCCGACCGGAACGTTTTCATATCCGGCAATCTCTTGGGGTAATGCTTTTTACCATGCTCGTTGGACTTGCTGGACTCCTTTTATTTCAAGGGCTTGCCGAAAGCAGCACCCATTGGGCCACCAAAAACTTCGGAAAGGCCAATGGATTCATATACATATTGAAAATGATTGGATGGGCCTATCAATCCACTAATTCGCTGGATATCACTGACAGGTTTTTTGGTTTCATCTTTGGAGTCGGACTATGTGAGGAATTCGTCAAGACCATCCCGATACTCTATTTTGTATTCCGTGACGAATCCAATCCTGGACGCACTGATTTCCGAAGCATACTCATTCTCGGCTTCTTTTCTGGACTTGGATTCGGTATCGGAGAGGCGCTGTATTGCTACTCGCCTTGGACCGGAAATTATTCATACGCGAGTCTGGTCACGCGGTGGTTTGCATTGGTCCCTTTTCATGCAGTTTACACGGTAATCGACGCGGCATTCCTCTGGCTCATGGCACCATTTATTAGGCGACTAAATGGCCCTTACAAGATCACTGGAGGAATCGCACTAGCAATTTCCACCATGACGATCCTACATGGAACTTACGATGTTCTATTTACCATTCCTTACATTGGTTTTGCGCTTGCCATAGCGGCACTTGCGCTCATGTATTTCATGGTCGTGTTTGTTGCGAAAAAGACATCACAAGCCGGTCGACCTTCAGCCTTCAACCCGGCAATGATCAAATTGCCGTGGTCATCTATTTTCCCAGTCCGTAAGGGAAAGCTTTCCTTCAAGCGGATTTACCTGATCACGGGATTCATGATTCTCGCCGTCATTCCGCTTTCATACTCTGGAGAAGAATTCCAGAAAATCCTGAACGATAGAGATAATTCGGAAACGTATTCAGGTTTACCTCAAGGATACGACGAAGATAGCTCTGATCGGAAGTGGGGCACGGGTGCAGGACAAGAAATTCCAAAAGGCGTATTAATTGTGCCGTCTTCGTACGATAGCAGGTGGAGAGACTAAAAATAACGCATGAACAGTGACCGGCTTGTGAAAGGAGTCAGGCTGATTTTATGGCTCCTGCCGCCCCTCATGGTATATGGTCATTTCCGGGCGATCGGAGTGACGTGGAATTATGCGACACGCGCGAGCTTCAGCCCACTCACCAATTACGTCAGCGACTACGCCTATCGAAGCCCGGCTTGGTGGGCGATTGTCACCTGCATTTACGGGTTCGCGTTCATCCTCGGC
>JANYFB010000110.1 GCA_025362955.1 Akkermansiaceae bacterium | reverse complement strand
CTGCGAGCCTTTCCTATCAAGACCAGTCCCCGGAGGTTAAAGCCCGCTTTGATCGACTTAAAGCCCGTCCTCATCTGTTGGAAATCTCAGGCTTATACAAGCGATTCCACTCGAAGTCTGGGGATGTGGTCGCATTGCAGGATATCAATCTCGCAGTGCATCGCCGAGAACGCACATGAATTCACGGCGATGTACTGCGAGATTGATATCCTGCAATGCGACTACATCTCCAGATTTCGAGTGAAATCGCTTGGAGAGCCCGGAGATTTCCAGCAGATGAGGACGGGCTTTAAGTCGATCAAAGCGGGCTTTAACTTCCGGGGATTGGTCTTGATAGGAAAGGCTCGCAGTCATCCAGATAGTGTTTATGGCACCGATGGTTCGGGGATCTGCGGGGATGGGACTGATGTCCAAGATGCGGAAATTTTACCGAGTATTTTCCCCATGAATCCCTGCTTCGGCTGATCCAGCCACGGGAAAAGGAAACGAGCGAGAAACCCGAGGATTTGATCCATGAAAAAGCCGGAAAGGCCGATCATAAGGATGGCGGGATAAACGATGTCGAACTGGAAGCGGCGACCATGGGTGTCGATGATTTCCGCAAGACCGCTCTTGAATCCCAACAACTCGGCGATCACCAGCCATGTCCATGCAGTGCCGAACAAGAGACGGAGATCATTGTATAAATTAGGCAGAATACCCGGCACCACGACGTACCAGACGAGCTGACGTTGGTTAGCACCGAGTGTTTGGGCAGCCTCTAACAATGAGGCATCCAGCCTGCGGGTGGTTTTAGCAATTGTTAGGATCGCACATGGCAGGGTGCCGAGGAAAACGAGCATGATTTTCGGGCCGCTATCCAACCCGAAAATCGCCATCAGAACCACGCCAAATGCGGGGGCGGGCATGTAGCTGAAAAAGTTGATGAACGGCTCGGTGAGCTTGGAAAAGAAATCATAGGTGCCTGCCAAAACACCCAGCGGGACGGCCACCAGGACAGCTAACAGGAAGCCCAGGACGATGGTACGCCATGACTCGCCATAGCGCTGGAGCAGCGTTTTCCTCTCCGCTCCGGGGTCGGAATCCACAGCTTTACCGGCGGTGATTCCTTTCCAAAATGAGGCGGCGACCACATCCGGTGGCACCAGATAGACCGGGCGTGATACCTCTTTCGAGGATTCTGGCAGAAGCTTCAAAAGAGATTCCGCAGGCCAGCCGTCGCCCGTCTTATGGAGCATCTCAGCGTTTGCCTTAATGACCATCAGGTTCTCGTCTGATAGAGGTTGTTTGACTGCTTTCAGCTCACCTGCTGCGACTTGCAGCCATGCCTTGCGGATGGCTTCGTCATCAATTTCCTGCTCTCTGGTTAGCCAGCCGTTGATGACTGCGGTCGGGTGAAGCTGTCGGAGAATTTTCTTGTTCTGCCGGATGGTTCCGGAGAGTGGCTGACCTGCGGCGCGGGCGGCTTCGATTTCCTTGTCGTCCTGCTGAATCGCGGCGGTAAATTCCTTCCAAGTGCCGGGGGTAAGGCGGTTTCCCACGGTATAGACACTTTGCAAACGAGGGCTTTCTGCGGAAACCGTCACCTGATGCGCCACCTGCCACCACGGTCCGTAAGCGGCAATACTCCATAGCAACAAAGGCAGGAAAAATGAACCTGCCATGAGAAGGGATGCACGCGAGTGGTGCAAATCCTTCCCGACTCCGAACCAGTGTTTGCCAGACGCTTGGTTCATGTGTTGGAAAATGCGGGGGGAGAAATGTCAGTCTATTTGCCGAGGGCTTCCTTGGTCAGTGAGGGATCGAAGTAGGATTCGATATCGGCCGGCTTTTCATAGACTTTGAACTTCACATTGAAGGCATCGACGATTTTTGAAGAGCCATAGATCGACTTGAGGCCGTCGCCTTTTTCCCATACCTTGAGTGCCTCGGTGCCAGTTAAAATTTTGGTGCCGTCTAATAAAGGTTCGTATTCGGCGGGCTTCACGCCGACGCGTTCTGATAGAATGGCCAGCGCTTCGTCGAGGTTCTTTTCATCCGCTAGATAAGCTTGGATGCGATACCAGACCCTTACCACTTTGAGCCACTCGGCGCGGCGAGATTTCACGCTATCCCGGTCGCAAAAAAGACCGTCGTAAATCAGGCCGGGCGCATCCTTGGAAGAGAAGATCGACTTGGAACCGGGAACCAACTTGAGCGCTTGGCCGGAATTCGGCTGCCATGCAGCGATCGCGTCCACTTGACCCGAAGCAAAGACCTGCGGAGTACTGTTAGTCGGGGTGTTTTTGATGGTGATATCGCTTTCAGCCATGCCGTTCAATTCAAAGCCTTTCAGCAAAAGCAGATGTTCCACAAATCCCTCTTCCAGCGCGACTGTCTTGCCTTTCATTTCCTTGAATGAGCCGATGCCGGCCTTGGCGACAATCATGTCATTCCCGTTAGAATAGTCATTCAGAAGGATACAAACTGATGGCTTGCCGGTGGCTCCCGTGACGAGGGCGTCGCCATTTGTCACGCAGACGGCATCAAGCTTGCCAGCCGCGTAGGCTTCCATCGATTTCACATAATCCATCCATACCAACTCCGCCTCAACGCCTTCCGCTTTGAAGAAACCTTTTTTCACGCCGATTTCCCAAGCCACCCAACCGGGCCAGTCGGAATAGCCGATCTTCAATGGCTCCGCCGCGAAACCGGCCAACGATGATAGAGCGAACAAGGAAGCGAGCAGAGCGGCAGTGGTTTTTTTCATAAGATTCACGGGATGGATTGAGTGGAACTGACCATTTCCGATTTCAGCACTCGGCGTGCCAACAAAAACATGAGGCTCTATCAATCATACTTTTAGACCCATTTCTTCATAAGAAATCCAAGACTACTCTCTGGAATGAAGAGAAACGAAGGCACGGATTTTCGGTTTCCACGGCTCGGCGGGAAAGTCTAGGGTGCCGCTATGAACGAATCGCAAACCCCGCCGAAGAACATCGTTCTCATCGGCTTCATGGGTAGTGGAAAGTCAACGGTCGGACGCGAGCTGCACCAACGGCTAGGATATCCCCTGGTGGACATGGATCAAGTGATCGAGCAACGGGCGCGGAAGTCGATCGCCGCGATCTTCGCGGACGCGGGCGAAGAAGCATTCCGCGATATGGAAACCAGCCTATTAGAAGAACTGAACGATCTCGCCGCGCCACGCCGCATCATTTCCACGGGTGGCGGGGTGGTCGGGCGCGAGGGAAACCGGGGATTGCTACGGCAGCTCGGATACGTCGTCTGGCTGCACGCACCGATGCCCGTGATTCTCGAACGTACCGGGAAAAACCGGGATCGTCCCCTTCTCCACACGGATGACCCAGGGGCTCGAATCGAGGCGTTGATGGCATTGCGCAAACCGCTCTACGAGGAAACCGCCCATCTGAAAGTGAAAACGACCGGCTTGGATTGCAGCGAGCTGGCCACCGGGATCTTGGAGAGTGCGCGTTATTTTTTCACCGGCCACCTGTGAAAGAAATGGTGGGACAAGTGAAAGCGTGGGCGGCGGAACTCGGCTTCGATGATTGCCGCATCGCGCTTGCGAAGGAAGCAAGTCACGCCGACTTGTTCCGGGATTGGATCGAAGAAGGGAAACATGGCGAGATGGCGTGGATGGAGCGCACCCCGGAACGGCGCTGCGATCCACGGGAAGTCCTGCCGGCTTGCAAGTCGATCATCTGCCTAGCGCTGAACTACTATCCAGGTAGTAGTCCATTTCCCGAGGGACAGGATGGCGGCTACCGGATCGCCCGCTATGCTTGGAATGACGACTATCATGATCTGATAGAGAAAAAGCTGCGAGAGTTCGACGCGAGATTGCAGACCCTCGGCGGCACCCAGCGTTTCTACGTGGATACCGGTCCAGTCTTGGAGCGCGACTTCGCAAGCGATGCCGGCCTCGGATGGAATGGGAAATCGACAGTGCAAATCCACCGCCAAATGGGCGCATGGTTCTTTCTCGCCGAACTTCTAACTACACTGGATCTAACTCCTGACGCCCCCTTCGGCGATCATTGCGGGAAATGCACCGCTTGCATCACTGCCTGTCCAACGCAGGCGATCACCGCACCACGCCGAGTGGATGCGCGGCGCTGTATTTCCTATCTAACCATCGAGCATAAGGGGCCGATCCCTGAAGAATTCCGCATCGCGATGGGCGACCGCATTTACGGCTGCGACGATTGCCTCGACGCCTGCCCGTGGAATCGCTTCGCCAAGGAGTCGCGCGAGCTAACGTTTCACGCGCGGGAAGCCGTGTTCGGAAAAAAGCTGCGCGATTTCCTCGAACTCGACGACGAGACCTTCCGCACCCTTTTCGCCAAGTCCCCGATCAAGCGGATCAAGCGCGCGCGTTTCCTGCGAAACGTCTGCGTGGCGTTAGGGAATACCGGCACTGCGGAAGATCTCCCCGCGTTGGAAAAAGCCTCTGCGGATCCCGATCCACTCATCGCCGAACACGCCGCCTGGGCGGTCGGGCGGCTCAAGGAACTTCTGATTTGTTAGAGGTCCGTGATCGGCTTGTAATGCGGCACCAGCGCTTTCATGCAAGACCAGCCGATGAGGTAGGCAATCGAGCAAAAGGAAAAAATAATGAAATAGCCGGCCTCCTCGCCCTTGAAGCCCATGAACTGCATGTCAGTTTGCTTTGCGTAATCAAACAGCAGCCCGGAAGACTTATTAATCGCGAAGGCACCGATGCCGCCGGCCATGCCGCCGATGCCTGTGATAGTTGCGATCGCTTTTTTCGGGAACATATCACCGATGGTGGAAAACAGGTTCGCGGACCATGCCTGGTGGGCTGCGGCGGCGATGCCGATGATGACGACAGGCCACCAATAGGTATATTTCCCGAGCGGCTGGGCCAGCAACGCGAGGAGCGGGAAGAACGCGAAAATCAACATCGCCTTCATCCGCCCAGCATACGGATTCATGCCTTTTTTCTCCACGAAATAGGATGGCAGCCAGCCACCGATGATCGAAATCAGCGTGATGGCATAGAGGACGAAAAGCGCCCATTGACCCGCTGGATCAGAAGACTTGATATGATAGACGGCACTGAGATAAGCGGGCGTCCAGAACAGGAAGAACCACCAAACGCCGTCGGTCATGAGCTTACCCACTGCGAAGGCCCAAGTCTGGCGATAGCGCAGGCATGCCATAAACGACGTCTTGCCTCGATCTGCGGCAGCATTCACCGCCGGATCGGCATCCTTGTCCTGTTGGATATAGGCCAGTTCAGCCGCATTCACCCGTGGGTGGACTTCAGGCTTTTGATAGATAAACACCCAGAAGCCCATCCACACGAAGCCGAGCACACCGATAACAACGAACGATGCCTCCCAGCCAAAACGCAGGGCGAGTGGGGGAATGATCAAAGGTGCAGCCAGCGCACCGACGGTGGACCCCGCATTCCAGAGACTGGTCGAAAAGCCGCGGGCCTTTTTCGGATAGTATTCGGCCGTGGCCTTGATCGCTGCGGGGAAATTACCCGCTTCTCCGATGGCCAGCACCAGCCGGGCAAAAATGAAAAGCATCACGCTGACCGAGGAAATTTTCGCGACATTGTCCACATGACTAACAGCTTCACGCGCCCCCGCGAAATTCACCAACCAATGACCGGTGAGAATCCCGGAAGTAGCGATGCCACAGAGGGCATGTACGCAAGCACCGATTGACCAGATGAAGATCGCCCAGAGAAAGCCTTTCTTCGTATCCATCCAGTCGATGAAGCGTCCTGCGATGAGCATGCTGATCGCATAGAAAATCGAGAACAGTGACGTGATGGTGCCATAGTCGGAGTTGGTCCAATGAAACTCGGGAACAATGAAATCCTTCCACGTCAGCGAGAGCACCTGGCGGTCCAGATAGTTGATCGTGGTGGCGAAAAACAGCAGCGAGCAAATGGTCCAACGGTAGCGGGTGGCTTGGGCAGGTGAGTTAGACATTGGGTTTGGCGTTTTTATCGGATGGAAAGGGCATTTCCAAGCCGCTGGCGAGGTTGGACGGGTGACAGGGGGGCTGACAAGTTACAAAACCCTACTTATTCGGGGAAGTAACCCGGTTGGAATATCTGCGGAGTTCCCCTGATATACGGAATGATCTCGTCATTGGCTACCCATCGTGTTGACCATCTGCATAATCGGCGAGATAGCCGCCGAACAGAGCAGTTGAGTCCCGATCCCCAAAGAAAGGATTCCGACGGCTGCCGCGAATCCTGCAAATCGATGGCGTGACCAGACGGCCCATAAGGTGATCGCAGCCAAAGCCACAATCAAACTTGTCACCATCCCGGAATTCCCGACAACCAGTTGAGTGAAGAGAGGTATGTCGGCATCCATGTTCACGAACATCTCTCGGAATGCCGATAAACTGAGGCTCGCTTTGAGGGAATAATACGCGAAAATGAGTGTTACGGCCGTTGCGAGCAGTTCATGTTTTTTCTCAGCGAATGAAGGATTGTGCATGGGAAAAGTTTGAATAGATGTTTGATAGTTTATTAACCTTGTAATGCCCGCAGCGCCCCGCGCACCAGCGCCTCCGTCGGAGACGTGGCATCCGCGTCCAGCACTTTCCTAACTGCCTTACGCGCGTCCACCTGCTTGTAACCCAGCGCGATCAACGCCAGCTCCGCATCCGCCGCCGGGGCGCTCACTTGGCCTGCCGCTGCATCCTGCCACGTCTCCGTCACGCCGACCTTGTCCTTAAGTTCTAACACGATGCGCTCAGCCGTTTTCTTCCCCACGCCCTTGAGCCTCGACAAGCCCGCCACATCGCCGGCCACCACGCATTTTTTGAAATCGTTCACATTCATCCCGCTCAGGACCGACACCGCCATCGTCGGCCCCACGCCGCTCACCCGATCAATGAGCATCAGGAAAACATCGCGCTCCTCCTCGCTGGCGAAGCCGTATAATTTCTGCCCGAGCTGGCTGAAATGCAGATGCGTCCGCAAATCCACCATCAGCCCCTCTGCGGCGTGCAGCCGGTCGAAGGTCGAGAGCGGAATGAAAACCTCATACCCCACCCCGGCCGCATCCACCACCAACCGGTTCGGATACGCCTCGATCACCATGCCCCGCAGTCTCGCTATCATTAAAACCAGCTTGCCCGCGCCGCATCTCCCGTCAATGCCCGTCTCCTGCGGAGCACGGAATGAGGAAACGACAAAAGATGGTTCTTCCTAACTTATTCAGCTACCCTCGCGGTATGAAGCCATTGTTTGAAGAACTGGATTTCCGCCCGACGCCGCTGGGCGATCTGAACCTGCGCCGCAGGCGGATGGCGATGCTGGATGATCTAATCGTGTATGAAGTTTTGTTAGGCGACGCGTTTCTCATGTCCAGTTTGTTCCATGACGTGGAGGAAGCGCTGGCGGATTTTGGCTTGGCGGCGGTGGTGGGGGATTCGCTGGAAATCGTGGTCGGCGGACTCGGTCTGGGATACACGGCGGTAGCGGCGTTGCGGGATGCGCGGGTGACGGAATGTTTGGTGGTGGACGCACTGGCACCGGTGATCGAGTGGCATGAAAAGGGGCTGGTGCCGCTCGGCGAAACTCTAACCGGCGATCCGCGCTGCCGGTTTGTCCACGGGGATTTCTTCGCGCTGGCGGCGGACCCGGAGCATGGCTTCGATCCCGGACTACCAAGGCGGAAATTTCATGCAGTGCTGTTGGACATCGACCACTCGCCACGGAATCTGCTGCACGAGCGGAACGCCGCGTTTTACAGCGTGGACGGCCTGCGGAAACTAGCCGCACAGCTACGACCCGGCGGGGTTTTCGCTCTGTGGTCGGACGATGCGCCGGATGAAAATTTTCTCGGGCATCTGGCGGAGGTTTTCGAGAGTGCGGAAGCGCGGGTGGTAAAGTTCGCGAATCCGCTGCTGGGCCGGGACTCGGAGAGCACGGTGTATGTGGCGCGCCTTGGACTGCGGCAGCCCGCAGCACGCAGTCCATGAGACTGGACGCAGGCGATTCCGCTGCTTACACATCGCGCATGACCGTTCGCACCCGTTTCGCGCCTTCTCCCACCGGCTATCTGCATGTCGGCGGGGCACGCACTGCCTTGTTTAACTGGCTGTTTGCTAGAAAATATGGAGGAATTTTCGTGCTTCGGGTGGAAGATACGGACGAGGCGCGGAACACCGAGGAGGCACGACAGGCGATTTTCGACGGGATGAAATGGCTCGGGCTGGAGTGGGATGAAGGCCCGTTCTATCAGAGCCAGCGGAAGGGAATTTACGACGCATGGTTTGCGAAACTGGTGGCGGCGGATCGCGTCTATGAGGACGGCGGTGCGTGGCGGTTCCGGTTCGAGCGCAAGCCGGTGACGATGAATGATCTGGTTTGCGGCGAGGTGACGATCGACTACCGCGACGAGTCGAACACGCCCGATATGGTGGTGAAGCGTTCCGATGGCAGCTATGTTTTCCACTTCGTGAATGTGGTGGATGACTTGGAAATGCAGATCACCCACGTCATCCGGGGCGAGGATCATTTGATGAACACGCCGAAGCACCTTCAACTGATAGAAGCGCTCGGCGGCACGGCTCCACAATACGCCCACATTCCGCTGATTTTAAATCCAGACGGCTCGAAAATGTCCAAGCGGGATGCGGGCGCGGCGGTAGGCGATTATCCGCGACAAGGGTTTCTATCAGCAGCAGTGGTGAATTTCATCGCTCTGCTAGGATGGAATCCGAAGACGGATGAGGAAATTTTCACTCTCGCGGAACTTGCGGAAAAGTTCTCCTTGGAAAACGTGAACCGCTCGCCGGGGCGCTTTGATCTGGAAAAATGCAAGTGGGTGAACCAGCAACATCTGCTAGACCTGAGCGTGGATGACTTCGCGGCAGCGGCGCGGCCTTTCGTGGAGGCGGCGGGCCTGCCGATCCCGGAGAACTACGTGGCGGTGATCACGGCGGTGAAGGACAAGGTCCGTCTGTTGGGCGAGGTGCCGACAGCGGTGGATTTCCTCCTCAAGGAGGATTTTGAATACGACGAGGAAGCGGTGGCGAAGGTGCGTCGCAATGCAGCGGCAGTAGGCTTGTTAGTTTCGCTAGCGGCGGCATTCGAGTCGATCATGGACTGGTCGGCGGATGCGGCGAAGGCGGCTCTCAACGAAACCGCAACCGCGGCGGGTGCGAAACCGGGGCAGTTGATGTTTCCACTGCGGGTCGCCCTATCAGGTCGAGCCCACGGACCGGATCTGGGGGATGTGCTCAATTTGCTGGGAAAGGATCGCTGCGTGAAGCGGGTAACGGATTTCGCCGCAATGCTCTAACTGGAACGCCTTAAAATCGACTCGCGCAGAATAAATTCCGCGCTCCAACCCTATGAAGGAAGTTTACACTCTCGAAGACCTCGCCTCCCGCGACCTGCTAGATGCTGGCACTAACAAGCCCGCGCGGCTGGCGGTGATCGGTCATCCCATCGCGCATTCCGCCTCGCCGCGGATGCATCAGGCGGCGCTCGATGAGTCCGGGGAAAACATGCGCTACATCCGGCTCGACATCGAGCCGGGACGGGTCGGCGAGGCGTTCGACCGCATGAGGGTATTGGGGTTCCTGGGTTGCAACGTGACCGTGCCGCACAAGCTGGAGGCGATGGAATTTTGTGAGGTCCATCCCGAAGCGCAGTTGCTCGGTGCGGTGAACACGATCTGTTTCGATGAGGATGTGACCCGGGGTTTCAACACGGACGGGCCGGGTTTCGCCCGCGCGATTGAAGAGACATTCAAGGTGGAATTCGCCTCCCTTAAGGTCGCCATAGTAGGCGCTGGCGGTGGTGCCGGACAGGCAGTCGCAATGCAGTGCTGCTTGGAAAATATCGGACGACTCTTGCTGGTTAACCGCACGTTGGAGAAGCTCGGCACGTTGCTAGAGCGGCTGCGGTGGTCCCGGTCGGATTTTGAAACCATCGCATTATCCTTCGATGATCCCGCGCTGGCGGACCATTGCCTGAGCTGCCACTTGATCGTGAATACCTCGTCGGTCGGCTTGCAAGCGGGTGATCCATCCATCCTGCCGGCGGCTTGTTTAAAAAAAGAACACTTCGTTTACGATACAATCTATCAGCCGTCGGTCAGCCCCTTGCTTGCAGTGGCGAGCAGCGTCGGTTGCCGGACGGCGAATGGCTTGTCGATGCTGCTCCATCAGGGCGCACTGGCATTTCAACATTGGTTTCCGGGGACTGATCCCTTGGCCGTTATGAAGCGCGAGATGGGTTGTTAGAAATTTGTTCGATTTTCACCAAGGTCATCACACATTCCAAATGCCGGGTGTGCGGGAAGAGGTCGAAGGGCTGGACATCTTCCAACTGATAGCCTCCCTCGCCGAGTTGTTTGAGATCTCTAACTTGGGTGGCGGGGTCGCAGGATACATAGACGACGCGTGCGGGACCGAATTTCACAAGCTGCTCGATGAATTCGGGCGTGCAGCCTTTGCGTGGCGGGTCGATGACTACCGCAGTTGCGGAGGCGGGGAAATTGATTTGGTCGAAGATGGCCTCGGCGGAGGCGGTGAGGAAATTCGCGTTGGTAATATTGTTAGCGGCGGCGTTTTTCCGCGCCCACTCGCAGGAGGTTTCGGAAACTTCAACTCCGGCGACCTGTTGAAAATTTCCGGCGAGTGTTAGCGAAAAAAGGCCAGAGCCGCAGTAGGCATCGACGAGGAATTTCGCACCGTCGGCAGCGGCCTGTTTCGCGACATAGCCGGTGAAGGCGGGGAGGATGAAGGGGTTGTTTTGAAAGAAATCTCCGGCGAGGAATTGGAACTTTAAGGCACCGACGTGCTCGGTGGCGACTGCCTTGAAGTCGGTTTCCACGCGATCCCCGGTGGCGCGCAGAAGGACGGTGGCACCGCGTTTGAAACTGTTAGCCCGAGCCCGTAGTCCGGCACGGATGGCGGGAAGCTCGCGGTTAATGGTGCCCATGGCGATGGGACATTGCGGGACGTCAATCAGTTGCGAACGCCTGCCGAAGGCGAGAAATCCGATGGGGCCGAGATCGCCATCCTTGGCCTTTTCAAAATGCGGGGTGATCTTCGAGCGGTAGTTCCACGTTTGTTCGGACGAGATGCAGTCGTTTACGGGGAAGGTGATGGCGGCCATGTGTTTCATCAGCTCGCCCACTTGGCGGGTTTTCCATGCCAGTTGTTTGGCGTAGGAAAGGTGTTGATACTGGCAGCCGCCGCACTCCCCGAAAAGCGGGCAGCCGGGCTCGATGCGGTCGGGCGACGGGGAGAGGACTTCGATGAGATCGGCGTGCGAACAGTTCTTGTCATTCCGGAAGACTCGCGCTCTAACGATTTCACCCGGCAGGGAAAATGGGACGAAGACGACCCAGCCATCGATCCGTCCGACACCGGCGCCGAGATTGGTCAGGGCGTCGATAGTGATGTCGATTTCCTGATGGTAGCCGAAGGGCGTAGGGACGAATTTTTTCGGCGGGCGTGGAAACATGGCGGGCCGGGAGATTGCCCGGTGGAGTCGCGGGGGGCAACCGATTTTCAGCGCTCTGCTTCGGGCTTGGCTAACGGTCGATCCGCGTGCATGTTCCGCGTTTCCCACCCGGCATGAAGATTCTCAGCTACCTCGATCCCGGTTACACGCCATTTGTCCGTCGCCTTAGCCGCCGCGCCATGCCGGAGCCGGGGACGCGCGATCTCGTCACGCAGATCATCGCGGAAGTGGCGACCAAGGGCGACGAGGCGTTGATCGCATTTACCAAGCGCTTCGACGGCGCGACGCTCTCGGCGAAGACGATTTTTATTAGCGATGCGGAATTTGCCACAGCGGAAAAGACCGTCACTGCGGAAACGAAAGTCGCGGTGGCGCGCAGTTTGAAGAACATCCACGCCTTCGCGAAACGAAGTCTGCGCAAAGATTGGTCCGCGAAAAATGCCGAGGGCGCGACAGTTGGCGAGCGATTCACGCCCTTCGAGCGCGTGGGAGTTTACATCCCAGGCGGCAAGGCTCCGTTGGTTTCCACGGCATTGATGACTTCGGGATTCGCCCAAGCCGCAGGGGTTCCAGAAATTCTCGCTGCCACTCCCTGCGGCCCGGATGGCACTGTTAATCCTGCGCTGCTCTACGCGCTCAAAGCCGCGGGAGTGACCGAGGCGATCAAGATCGGAGGCGCACAGGCCATCGCTGCCCTTGCACTCGGGACGCGCTCGATCCGGCCGGTGGATCGGATTTTCGGGCCGGGAAATAGCTTCGTCGTCGAGGCGAAACGTCAGCTTGTAGGAGCGGTTTCCATCGACCTCCTGCCAGGCCCGAGCGAGATTCTCATCTTGGCGGACAAAACGGGAAATCCCGATTTCATCGCCGCCGACATGCTCGCCCAAGCCGAGCACGGCGGCGACAGCGTAGTGGGATTCGCAACGGATTCCAAGGCATTGTTAGGAAAGGTCGTTAAAGCCATCGAGAAGCAGCTCTTGACACTTTCCCGCACGAAAATCATCGGTGAGGTCCTCAAGCGTCACACATTTCTTCTTCACGTTAGATCGTTCGCGGAAGGAGTCGCCCTCTGCAATGCCTTCGCACCGGAGCACCTTTCGCTGATCACAGCGGATGAAGACCGTTGGCTACCGCTGATCCGCACGTCTGGCGCGATTTATCTCGGGAACGACTCACCGGTCGCGGTCGGAGATTTTCTAGCAGGCCCCAGCCATACCTTGCCAACCGGTGGCTCAGGCCGATCATTTTCAGGAATCCGTGCGGATCAATTCCAGCGGCGGACCAGCATCGTCCGCTTCGACAAGGAGTCTGTTAGAAGATCTCTTTCCGTCGTCCAAGAATTCGCCCGCATTGAGGGACTCGACGCCCACGGCAGATCCACGGCCATCCGCCTCGGAAAATGAGCGATTCCGAAAGAAATTCACGCCAGCGATCCTCCCAGCGTGCGACGCCGGGCGTGATCACCTGCCCGGCTTGTGGCGGCCCGCTGAAGGCCGACTCCAATTGGTGTCCGGCGTGCAATTTTACGGGTGCGGATACCTTCGTGTTGTTCCCGGACCCGCCGCCACCGCTCCTCCCGATACTCGATGCGGCCGGAATTCTGACAGATGACGGAATCCAGAAAATCGAATCTGCGCGCGAAAAAATTGGCCGCCGTTTTCCCCAATTCCAGTGGCGGATTTGCAGCGTGTGTCTGCCCAAGGAAACCAGCCTACCCGTTTTCGGTTTCTGGTTGCTCAACGCCTGCCCGCTTCATCCAGGGGAAACGGCAGAGAACCGCGCTTGGACCATTCTGTTACTGATCAATGCCGCCACCGGGCAAGCCGCCGTCATCCCCGGCTACAGCGCGGAACCTTTTCTATCAAGTGATGAGTGGAAATCGATCCTTTCTAACATGATCAATCCGTGGCGGGCAAAAAATCCGGTCGAAGCCATCCTCCGGTTTTTAAAATGCAGCCGCACTCAGCTTGAACTTGTCTGGAAACTCCACGGCACCCGAAAACCTAGCAGAAAATCCTGATGCTCGCTAAAATTCTGCTAGTTTTACTCACCCTCGTTTTCTCGCTCCCCGCACAGATGCAAGCCGCGGAAGAGTTTGAATACGGCCCACGTCCGCCGCTTTCGGTCTTTGATCCCAACGGATTGCTCAGACCTGAAATGGTTAAGGAAATTTCCGATCCGCTCGCCGCCATTTATAAAAACGAAGGCGTCGATGTCGTCGTAGTGGTCCTCACGGATCTGGGACAAGCCCCACCCGAACACGTCGCCGGACGCTTCGCAGAGGCATGGTGTAAGTCGCCGATTCATTGTGTGGTGCTGCACGTTCCGGGTCGCGAGGACAGCCCGTGGATCCTTCCATCCGGTAAGCTCGTCGATCACCTGAAGCCGGAGCAAGTCCAACAGGCGGTGACGAACGCCCAACGCCGCGCCGCCTCAGAACCCACGGAGCTGGGGAAAGTCAAAGCTGCCTCCACCGAGGCCGCTGACATGCTGCGCTACTGGATGGCAAACGCCATTAATCACAGCGCAATGATTCAAACCGAGAGCCATAAAATGCGTTCGGAGCTTGAAGCGAAATCGCGTCGATGGAAAACCGGTCTCATGGTGTTTATCGTCTCGCTCGTCCCCTTCATCGCTGGGATTTCCATGCTTCTTTATTACCTTCGCAAACGCGGTCCCGGTTATTTTCCTAACCCATCTTGGCAGCCCCGCCTTGGCGCACCTCATGCCGGAGGAAATCACGCAACCGCCGACTTGGGATCTCCCCTGCCCTGATTTTTTCATGAAAATTCTCACATTCCTTTTCATTTCCGCCGCTGCATTATCTCTAAGTGCGTGCCATCCGTCGAAAAAATCTTCGTCAAATTCCGCGCCGTCCGCCTCCGCCGCAGCTCGCTCGGAAATCCCTCTCATGCCGGTCACCAAGGGCGATACCTGGGACTATCAGGTGCACCTTGAAATCCCTGCGGATGTAACGTCGCAAGGAGCTGCGGAGGTCGATGAGAATCACCTCCGCACCCGCACTTACCTTGGAAAAATTTCTCCCGCAGCGGGCCTGCCGGAGGTCGATTGCCTTGAAGTCACCGTGCCGGGCTCCCCCCCAGAACGCGAATTTGTGGACATTTACGACGACAAGATCCTGATGCGCGGCTCGATGATAATGCGACCGGAAACGACCCGCCCCATGTGGCTGGACCACCCCGTTCCCTTCGTGATCGCCGGGATGAAAGCCGGCACCGAGTCGCCAGAAATCCAAGTGGCAGGCGGCAGTCTCTCCCGGACCACGCATGTCATCGTCCGGGAAGATGTTACCGTCCCGGCTGGCACATTCCCGTCGATCCGACTGTTGATGACGGGAATGGATGGCGATCTGGAACTCCGGAGAACCATCTGGTTTTCTCCGGGAACTGGTATCGTTCGCGAGGAAAAAACCCGCTACCGCAAGGGCAAGCTCATCTTCAGGGAGACCCAACAACTGGTGAAAACCAGCCTCAAGGTCAAATAGCTGCACGGAAAAGGCGCGACCCGGAAGGGACGCGCCTTTGAGTTTTCTGATTCCCGAGCGCTGTCTTAACGACGGCGGCGGAATGCGAAAACTGCGGTTCCAATCAGACCTAACAACGCGGATGTCGGCTCAGGAACAGTCTGGGCCGTATTCCAACTGATCGCATATAGACCCGCTCCATTTCCGCCGCCTTGCAAAGTCACAAGAAACGATTGCGGAGTGAAGAGATCCTTCTGCACGACGAAGTTCTCGCCAGCGGAAACACCGACGAAATCGAAATCGACATTCAGCGGTTCAGCACCATTGAAAGTGATTTTGACCGCTTCATTCTGATCAAAACTCAGTGATGGACCTCCGAATCCGTTGTCGTTGCGATAGGCGGAATTGACCACCAGCGAGCTGCCAACTGCAGCCTCGAAAGTCAGTTCACCGTAACCGGGAACCAATACTGACACAGGATTGAGTGAGAGTTCGGAACCTTCGTAACCGACGGCATCAAGTGTGAACGCGCTGGAAATGCTCGGCACTCCAGCAACCAATACCGCAAGAAGCGGAAGTTTCAGTTTCATGTGGGGGGATGGGTGGGGGGGAAAAACCATGTCGGGGGACACGGAACGCACACCTATTATTAAAATTTTGAAGTATCGCAAGAAAATTAAACTCACTATAAATGAATAAGTTATAGATATAAATAGTCAACGAATCCTGAATAAACAGAATTGTGAAAAGACATTCTAACAATCAATCGCAAGGATCGCTTGAAGAGTTTTCACCGCCTGCCACGCCGCACCCACTTGATGAACTCGAAAAATTTGTCCCCCACGTTTCATTGCCGAACTGATGCAAGCGATGGTCCCTGCATCGCGGCTGGTAGGATCGGGCAACCCTAGCACATCGCCAATGACGGTCTTACGAGACACCGGGACGAGAAGCGGGCGCCCGAATTTTTGCAATCGCGCCAATTCCCGATAGATTGTCAGGTTGTCATCCTGCTGCTTCGCGAAGTCGATGCCGGGGTCGAGAATTACCGCCTCATCCGCCAAGCCGGCAGCTTGCGCGAGCTCGATTTTCTCCTCAAAAAAACGCTCCATCGCCCCTATCACATCTTCCCATTTCTGTTGGAAATGGGAAACTTTCGGCTCACCGACGCTGTGCATGATCAGCAAAGCTGCGCCAAAATTCGCACAAACCCGCGCGTTCCGACCATCCGGCAGCGCACCCATATCGTTCACCATTTCGACGTTTCCTGACTTCAAAACACCCTCCACGACCTCGTTCCGCCAGGTGTTAGCAGATAAAATCGGTGGCCAGATCTGCGCTTCATCCCTCGGTTGCAAATCACTCCAAGCATCATTCCAACGCTCTAGGAATCCAGAAAACCGCCGCATTTCCTCTGCCACAGGGACCGCCGCCCGATTCGTCCTCGCACTCTCCGCCCCCACGTCGATGACATCCGCGCCCGCCGCCATTTGCTTGCGTGCCAGCAGGATGGCTTGGTCAAAATCCAGCGTCCCGTCCCCAGAAAAGGAATCATCATTTACATTCACAATCCCCATCACCAGCGGACGCCGGGGAAACTCGATCACCCGCTCAGGCAGCTTCAATCGCATGAACCTGTCATAATTCCACATTTCACGTTCCGCAATCCGCATCAAAACGAAAGGGCATTGCCCGGACTGGCCGCTCTGCGGCAAGAAATTTTCGGATAAACGCGGCATTTATCGAAAACCGAAAGCTGGCAACTCATCCAGCTTGCCCCCTGCCGCGCATTCCTTACCCTGCCGCCATGTCCTCCACTTTCGGTCAGGTTTTTCGCATTCATACGTTTGGCGAGTCCCACGGCGGAGGTGTGGGTGTGGTGATTGACGGCTGCCCGCCGCGCATCCCCGTCTCCCTAGAGCAAATCCAGCACGAACTCGACCGCCGCCGCCCCGGCCAATCCGAAATCGTCACCCCGCGCAAGGAGGCCGACACTGCGGAAATCCTCTCCGGCCTGCAGGACGGACTCACGCTTGGCTCGCCGATCGCCATTCTCGTTAGAAACACCGATCAACGCCCCGGTGCCTACGATGAAATGTCCACGAAATACCGACCCAGCCATGCGGACTACACTTACGACGCGAAATACGGTATCCGCTCCGCATCTGGCGGCGGTCGTGCCTCTGCTAGGGAAACCATCGGTCGCGTCGCCGCCGCCGCAGTCGCCCGTCAGGTGTTAGACACATTTCACCCCGGCATCGAAATTATCGCTTGGGTAAAATCCATCCAAGAACTTACGGCGGAAGTTGATCCGCTAACCGTCACCTATGACGACGTCGAGTCCAACATCGTCCGCACCGGCGATGCCGTGATGGCGGAAACCATGATCGAGCGCATCAAGGCCATCCGCAACGACGGCAACTCCGTGGGCGGCGTGATCGAGTGCGTAATCAGAAATTGCCCCCCCGGTCTCGGCGAGCCAATTTTCGACAAGCTCGAAGCCGAACTCGCCAAAGCCATGCTCTCGCTCCCCGCGACGAAGGGATTTGAAATCGGCTCCGGCTTTTCCGGCACCTTGCTAACAGGCCGCGAACACAATGACCCCTTCCGCATGATCGATGGCAAAGTCCGCACCACCAGCAACCGTTCCGGCGGCATCCAGGGCGGCATTTCAAATGGGGAAAACATCATCTTCCGCGTCGCCTTCAAGCCGACCGCCACCATCATGAGCGAGCAGGAGACCGTCACTTCCAGCCACGAAAACACGGAACTCAAAGGCCGCGGTCGTCACGACGCCTGCGTACTGCCCCGCGCCGTTCCTATCGTGGAAGCCATGGCGACGCTGGTTCTAACGGATCATCTGCTTCGGCAGAAAGCATTGAGTGGAAAAACCGCTTTTGAAAGTTGAGAGCAAAATCATCTCTTCAACTTCTAACTCTCCACCATCCACCCTCAACCTCGTCCCGGTGTCTCCCGACTCCATCCCGCAACTCAGCCTCGGCACCGCAGCGCTCATCATCTTCGGAGTGTGCGCCGGATTCGTCATACTGCGCGGGATGACACGGTTGATCATCGGCACCATCGTTCTGAGCCTCAGCACCTGGATTGGATTCCGCGTCTGGCAGGAGGCACCCGCCCTCTCAATCAACTGGACCGGCAAATATCAGGCTTGGATTACCAATGGATTTCCCCTCGCTGCCTTCCTCGTCTCGTTTTTTATTATCCGAATCATCGTCAAGGCGGTCGCTCGGCCGTTCGGCCCCGCCCCGGACGAAAAACGGCCCCGCTCGATTATCATGATTTCGTTTTTGCTCCTCCTCGCCTTGGTTCCCACCTCGCTCATCTGGATCATCGGGGCCACCTTTATCCATCATACTGGCTCGATCGCCGAGATCCGCGCCTATTCGGAAAAAACCACCGGCATGGAAGAAACCACCCCGGACGGCTTCAGTCGTCGGCTCAAATCTTCCGTCGAAGCCGCCCTTCCCGCATCGTGGCTCCAAGCGTTGGACCCACTCTCCCAGCCTTCCCGACTCACGCTTGTCAAACTGATCACCTTGCAAGCCGACTCTCCGCACAAGCCCGTCATGGATCCCCGCACCGGCAAACCCATCCCGCGTGCCATCGTCGTCGATAAAGACCTTCAAAACCTTGCCCGCGAGGGAAATTTCAGCACACTCCTCCGCCATCCCCTGCTCACCAAAGCCCTTGCTGATCCCCGAATCCAAAAACTTCTCCGAGACCTCAGCCTTTGAAGACGTTGAGTCTCAAGTTGAGAGTTGAGAGTTAGAAAATTCGCGGTTCCTTTCTCTTCACTCTTCCTCTCAAATTTCAACTGAAGACCCTCAACTTCCCCCATGCCCTACCTAGTAACCATCGGCCTCGAAGTCCACTGCCAGGTCAAAACGAACACCAAAATGTTCTGCGCCTGCCGCACCTCCTTCGGCGACACGCCTAACACGAACACCTGCCCCGTCTGCCTCGGCCTGCCCGGCGCACTTCCGGTTCTCAACCGCGAAGCCATCGAGAAAACGTTTCTGACAGGCCTGATGCTCACTTGCGGCTCACCGGAAATCTCCAAGTGGGATCGGAAAAACTATTTCTACCCGGACATGCCGAAAAACTATCAGACCACCCAGATGGATCTCCCCCTCTGCATCGGTGGCGGCGTGCCGCTTTACGAACATTGCTACCCCACCGACGCCCGTAAAAGCATCGCCAACCCCGACAAAACCGTCCGCCTCAACCGCATCCATCTTGAGGAGGATGTCGCAAAATCCACCCATCTCGGGAATTCCTCGCTCATCGACTTCAACCGCGCCGGCACGCCACTCATGGAGATCGTCACCGAGGCCGATCTCGAATCCGGCGAGGAGGCCTTCGCCTACGTCCGCTCGCTTCAAATGATCCTCCAACAGGGCGGCGTCTCGGATGCGGACATGGAAAAAGGCCAGCTCCGTTGCGATGTTAATATCTCCCTCCGCAAGCAACCCGAGGAACCGTTAGGCCAGAAGGTCGAACTGAAAAATCTCAATTCCATTTCCGCCATCCGCCGTGCCATTCACTTCGAGATCCAGCGCCAGACCGAAGACCTCGACCGCAACATCCCGCAAATCCAGTCCACCCGCCGCTGGGACGACGACCGTGGGGAAACCCAGATGATGCGGACCAAAGAAGATGCCCACGACTACCGCTACTTCTCCTGCCCGGATCTGTTACCCATCGAAACCGCGCCGCTGTTAGCCAAAGTCCGCCCGCTTGTCCCCGAGCTGCCCCACGAACTCGCCGCCCGCTTTGAACGTGACTTCGGCGTCACCACTTACGATGCTTCCGTCCTTTCCTCCGACAAGCACCTCGCCGCTTATTTCGACGCTGTGGCAGACCCGGCCATCCCCGGAAAAAAAGTCGCGAACTTCATTATTAATAACCTGCTAGGCACCCTCAACGAACGCTCTCTCGGCATTGCCGAATGCCCGGTCGCCCCGGAAAAACTTCGCGCGCTTCTTCTGCTAGTCGAAAATAGCACCCTCGCCGCGAACCAGGCCAAAGGAGTTTTCACCGTCCTCTTCGACAGCCCGGAGCAAGACCCAGCCGCTATCGCCGACAGCCTCGGTTTTAAGCCTGCCGCCGCCGGTGAGTTAGAAACCCTCGTCGAGCAAGTCATCGCCAATAACCCCAGCGAAGTAGAAGCAGTTAGAGCAGGCAACGAAAAGCTGCTTAATTTTCTAACCGGCCAAGTCATGAAGTCTGCCACCACCAAACCGAATCCGAAACAAGTCACCGAGTTGCTAAGAGCGCGGTTGCTTTGAATGAAGAGAATTAAATGAGGAAAGCAGGAAGGCAGGAAAAAAACAAATGTTCAAATTCCGGGGGATATCGGTGCCCGCATACCCTCTCTTTTGACTCTTCTCCCCTTCCTGTTTTCCTGCTTTCCTCATTCTCAATTCTTCCATTTAAATAGCCATTAATCATGAAACTGGAACTCGAAGCACTCACCGAAAAAATAATAGGTGCTGCCATTGCGGTGCATAAAGAACTCGGCCCCGGTTTTCTCGAATCAGTTTACGAAATACCAGGATTAAAACACGCACTACTGCTCAATTTCGCCACAATGTCCCTCACCATCAAACGGGTAATCGCCCCGGCCATGCCGTAACCATCGGCAACCCTCCCGCTCTTTTCCTCCCGTCCTGCTTTCCTCATTACAATCATCCAGATGGTCCCCGAGTTCGCCCATTCACTTTACCAATCCTTCGAGCGCGAAGGCATCCCGCTGCTTCTTGCAGGCGGCTGGGCGGTTTGTCATCATGGCTACACTCGCTACACGAACGACATCGACTGGGTTTGTTCCCGCGCTGACGAAGCCCGAGCGCTTAAACTGATGAAAACACTTGGCTTTGAAATCGTGGCCGAGGCGATGGCCACCCGCTTTCGGCACACTCGGCATTTCGATGTCCTGCCCGTCGATCTTCTCTGGGTCAGCGTTGAGACGTTCGCCCGAATGGCCCAATCCACGCAGAGAACCGGACCTAGGGCTGATATGTCCGTCATTGATTTGGAAACCTTGCTTGCCATGAAGCTTAATGCCCTTAAAGACCACGAGGAACGTGAAGGGAAGGACGTGCTCGACATCCGGTTCCTTATGAAGGAAAATCAAGGAGTGATTACCGAGGATCGTCTCCGCCAGTTATGCGAGCGCTTTGCCGGTCCCAATGCCTACAAATTCGTCCGAATGATTCCATGAACGTCCTCGATCTTGAGTTTCCTGATTTCTCGAACCACCCACCGCCGCCGAAGCTTACCTTCGAGCAATACGAGCGCTGGATCTGTGAGGAAATCGTCCCGGCCCTAGCCCGTGAAGGGAAAATGACCCGCGAAGAAATGATCGCGGACTTCATGCGAAACGAAGGCCGTCAGAAAGAAGAGTGGCCGGACTTCGGCGCGCGGTGATCCGGCTTGAATCCGCCCGGCCAGACTTGAAGGTGTGAGTATCGCACCGGATCTAACCGGGTGATTGCTCCGCTGCCTTCGCAATCTGAAGCAACTTCGCCTCTCCTAAATGCGGTGCGAGGATCTGCAGGCCGACAGGAAGATTTTTCCCACCGTCAAAGTCGGCA
>JANYFB010000090.1 GCA_025362955.1 Akkermansiaceae bacterium | reverse complement strand
TTCTTGGCGGGAAGGAATTCGAGAATATCGAGGCGCACAAAGACGCGTAACTGCTCGTTTCCTAGAACTTGAGAGAGGATTCTACTAGAATCAGAGGCTTTCGGAGCAGGCGGGGCAGGCTTCGATTTATCAGTTCCTGCCGCAGCATCATCGGCAGCGGGTAAGACGAATCCACCGAATGGATCGGCGGCCGCACCAGCAGCAGGCTTCGCCGCAGCGGGTTTGTCGAACTGTGCATCGGAAGCACGCGGCGGATCCTTTTTCTCATTCGTGATACGGAGGCAACGGACCACCGCGTATGGATTTACCGGCTTGGTGATTGAGGAGAGAAATTCCCGCACCGATTTCTCAGGTCCGACAAACGTAATCTCCAAGGGGAACGGCCGCGCAACGGCAGATTCGGGAGGTGTGTAAGTTTGGCGATCTTCTTCCTGGACCGCAGGACGATAAAGATTTTTCAACTCACTGGGCCGCGATTTTGCCAAGGCGAGCAGAATGCTTTTGATGGAATTGAGCTGATAGTCGAGAACTCCAGTCGTATCCTTCCCGGCGAGAGATGTTTTATAACTTTCAAAACCCACGAAGAAAGCTTCGGGCAATTTCGTCCCTGCATCTTGAAACGCCTTACGGACTTCTGCATTTGCAGAGAGCAGTTCGGTGGTGAACTCCTGGGGACTGATGTTTTTGATTTCCTTAGGACGGAAGGGTTCAAAGGCCACCTGCATTGACCCTACGGCTTGGCCATATTCATCGAGAGCCTTTCGCTTGCTGTCCCGGTTAGGTGTTGTCGGATAGAGAGGAGAATTCTCGAAGCCGGCGGCCGCAGCGGCCGAGGCATCGAATTGATCTTTGGCCTCTTGGTATTTCCGGGTGCCATGCGCCCCAACGAAATAAAGCAGGACCGCACCGGCCAAAGTTCCTCCACCGAGGACGACGTTAAATTGATTATCCTTGATCCAACTCATAATTCAGATGGCAAATACTTGATGAACTTCACTTGATTGGGACCTCGCGGGCCAATGGTAGGGTTATTTCAAAAGGAAATCCGAGTTCTCCGCTTTTTCCTGCAACAGTGATGTCCAGAATGCGGTCATCGCCGAGGACCATGTCGCCATTCTTGGAATCTTTCACTTTGAATTTGAAACTCGATGATTTGTCGCGAAGGTTCTTCAGCAGCTCCGACACGACATTCTGGCTTTTCGGGGTTTCGCGCCAGAAGCCTTTGATGCGGATGGCATTGGCAGTCAATACACCTGCGTTCCCCGGCTTTTTCCCAACGGCCGGTTGAGCATCCACATGAATCTCCGCCATTGACGAAGCGCCGTAAGGGGTGGTTATAAATTCCGGCTTGACGATAGATTTGCCGTTCTGAGACGCTGTCTCAGGCTTGCCGCTGGCGGCCTTGGGTCCGTTTTCAAGCGGATCATAGTCGTTGAGTGGTTCAAAGTCAGTCAGCCAGACCGCGTCACTCGCGAAGGCACCGCGTACTTCAGCAAGCAGGTCCATCCAGTAGGCGTGGGATGATTCAGCTTCGGTGTAACCCTTGCCGATTTGAATCAAGCCTTGTTCCTTCTTCAAAAGCTGGTCGATCTCCGACTTGAGTGGTGCCAACGAACTCCGCTGCTCTTCCATGGTCCGAGCTTTATCGCTGGCTCCGGCGGACGCGATGTTTTGGAAAACCGCCCATATTGCGATGCCACCTAACAATACAGCAGCCGAGGCAATCAAGAAAGGCTTCCGACGTTCTGCCGCACGGGCTTGCTCGACGACAAGTGGGACTAGGTCGATATTGATTGTGGATTTTCCGATGCCGCGCAGGCCAAGGCCAACGAGTTCACCCATCAGGTGCCCTTCGCGCTGAACCACGGCAGCATCGACGCCCTTGCCGATCGTGACATTTCTAACTGGATTGAAATACTCGACCGGAAGGTTCAATTTCTCTTGGAAAAATTCGAGCGTATAAGGGAGATTCGCGCCACCGCCCGCAAGTAAGACGCGGCGGGGAGCATTGCCGGCGTGTTGGCTGCGGTAGTAATTCGTAGTCCGGGCGATTTCCGCAGGAAGACGGGTTAGGGCATTACGAATGACCATTGCCAAGGCTGCGACGGCTTCGTCCATCTGCTCGGTATGACCGCCGCCAAGAGCGACGAGTCCATTGGAGGTTTTCTGATGCTCGGCATCAATGAAGGAAATGCCGTATTCCTTCGAAATCGAGGCGGTCACCGCGCTGCCGCCGATCGCGATACTGCGGGTGAAGAATCGAGTGCCCTCAATGTAAAGGAGATTGCTGGTCTTCGCGCCGATGTCAATCAGCAGAATCGGCTCCTCAGGATTCCCGTAGGTAGCGCGAAAGGCATTGTAGAGAGCCATCGGCGCGACATCGACTTCGGAGGTGCCAAGGCCGCTTTCATTGACGGCGGTGTTAATTTCATCGAGAGCATCCGCCTTGATAGCGACGATAACGGCTTCCTTTTCGTCCGCGCCCTCGATGAGTTCATAATCCCAAACCACTTCGTTCAGAGGGAAAGGCACATGCTGTTGCGCCTCGAAAGTAACCAGCTGCTCGATGTTGTCTTCCTGGAGCGGCGGAAGTTTCACGAACCGCGTGAATACCGATTGTCCTGAAATTGCGTAGCGGGCCTTTGTTTTACCGACTTTCAGCCGCTGGGCGAGATCGGCAATGGCGACTCGCGTCAGGTTGCTCTTCGAAGCCTCAAGCGCGGGGTCCGCCACGATGGATTCCGAACCATACGCCTTGAGAATCAAGCCGCCGTTTTTCGATACCTCGAAAACGGCCATGCCGATGCGCTGTGATCCGATGTTGATTGCGACGGTGGTCTGATTGTCAGCCATGATGCGGTGTAGAGATAGGAGAGGAAACGTTGTGGATGAAAAGGAAAATGCTCAGCTCAGCGGCGTTCCACGTTGACTTCCGCATAACGGTCCCACCACATGTTGCTGAACGGCGTCTCCGCTTTGTTTAGAAGAGGCACGGACTCACTCCGAGAAATTTTGTCGGAGGCAGCGTTCCACCAACCCGGTTGACCCTTGTTGGTTTCTTGGGACATTTTCTCTCCGTTGACGAGCACTTCGTAGCCAACGTATTCGACTGCGGCCTTGCCGCCCCGGTCATTACCCGTGATGCGTTTGATCGATGCGGGTGATAGATAGACAGAGCAGTAAATATCCTCATCGAGTGGAATATTCACATGATCAATGGTTTTTGTTAACAAGAGCATCGTGCCGACTTTATCCGGATTTTTCACTGCAATATACCACTTCACGGTGATTTTATCGCAGGTCTTTGAGCGTGGCTCTGGGCTTAGTGAAACTTTAAGCTTGGTTTCGATTTCCAGCCAATCTTTCGGTTTGAACGCTTTGTTTTTACCACCGGAAAACTCCGGGGACGGAATATCGTCGAACGCCGGCTTTTCACCCACCACCTTCGCGGCTTGGCCAAATGCGCCAGTCGTGGAGATGGCTGCGATGAATGCGGTAGCGAGAACTGGGAAAATTTTACTTGGCAGAAAGTTCATGCGTATGGGGTTTTCAAAGACCCTAGAGAATTGCGTTTCGGGTTGACCAGAGAAAATGACGATTTCCCGTAAAAATTCATCCGAAGTAAATACACTTTGGTCTTGCGTTAGCCGCAAGCGGTTGACGAACCGCTGTTTGCCCGGCATCACTCAGCCATGGCGCAGGCGCAATTTCAGATAGAAAACCGACAACCCCGAGTCGTGGGAAGCTTCGGCAGCGTGGCGGATTTGCGCCAGGCCACAAGCTCGACGGTCCGGGAATCCTGCGACATGGCAGAAATTCGACTGGACCTGATCGCTGATAGACATGCAGCCATCGGATCATCCGCCTGGACACACTTGTCAGAAATTCCCCTTTTGTTTACCGCCCGCCGAATCGAGGAGGGAGGAGCGCTCGCTCTGGATGGAGGGGCGCGAATGCGCCTGCTGGAGCAGGTTCTCGACCACGCCGCATGGATCGATATCGAAGTCGCAAGCATCTCCGAAACGGGCGATCTTTTGCAAGAGCTGGCTACACGGAAAATCCCGTGGATCGCCTCGTATCACGATTTTGAAAAACTCCCCGCCACCTCCGTTTTGGAAAATGCCGCCCGCCAAGCGCTGGCTGCCGGGGCCGCGATCTTCAAGGCCGCCGCCACACTCATTTCACCCGCTGACCTGGCCCGGCTCGCCAATTTTCAGTTAGATGATCATGGCCTACCCGTAGCCACCATGGGCATGGGACCATTGGCACCCGTTTCCAGACTCTTATGTGCGCAATGCGGCAGCGTGCTCAACTACGGCTATCTCGGAAATACTGCCACCGCCCCCGGTCAGTGGGACAGTGCCTTGTTAAAAACCGCCATCGCCCGGCTGGTTCCGTTCAACGTCTAACAAATTCTAACCGATAACCTCCATCGGTGCGTCCGGAAGCGCCTTCAGGAAGGCCTGACCGTAGCGCTTCGTGAGAATCCGGTTATCAAGAATGCACACCAGCCCGTTGTCGCGCTCGGTGCGGATCAAGCGACCCACGCCTTGACGCATCTTGAGAATCGCCTCCGGCACTGAGTAATCCATAAACGGATTTCCACCTGCTGCTTCGATGGATTCCAGCCGCGATGCCGTCAGTGGATGATCTGGCACCGCGAACGGCAGCCGCGTCACAATCACGTTAGAAAGCGCCTCTCCCGGCACATCCACCCCGGTCCAGAAACTATCCGTTCCGAAAAGCACACTATGCACATCATTGCGGAATTCCTCGATCATCTTGTGCCTCGGCATCCCATCTCCCTGCAGGAAAACCCGCCAACCCTGCGTGCGGAAAAAATGCTCTAACCGCTGCGCCGCATCCCGCATGGTCCGGTAGCTGGTGAACAGCACGAAGGCCCGGCCATCGCTCTCTAACACAGACTGCCGGATGCCCTCCGCAAGCAGCTCATCGTAGCGTGGCGTCCCCGGATCTGGCACAGATTTGTAAATCCGGATCCTCATCTGCCGTTGGTAGTCAAAAGGACTGCCAATGCACAGCGCCCGCGCTTTTTCTGCCCCCACGCGACCCCGGAAATATCCGAGCTTGGGATCTCCCACACCCAGCGTGGCACTTGTTAGGACGAGGCTTTTCTTTCCACCGAAGAGCAAGGGCCGCAGACGGTTCGCCACATTGACCGGCGCAGCGTGCAGGCTGAATTGATGCTCATCCCGCCCGCTGCGCTCGACCCAATAGACGCTGTCCTCCGTCGCCTGATCGAGGAAAACCCCGACGGAGCCATGCGCCTCCCGTAAGCGCCGGGACGCGTCCTGAAGCTCCGCGCGGGTCGTCTCCGACTCCACATCCGCAGCCAGTGTATCGATTTCCAACCACAGCTCCCGCAAGGGCGACGCGAGAGTGTTAGGAACCACCTCGGTCTGGCGGATGCGGCATTCCTTGGAATAGTTCCCGAACTTCGCCACGTCCCCCACCTGATGGAAAAATCGGTCCGCCGCGATCAAGGCCGCCTCCACCGCCGTCATCGCCGAGGCCTTGCGGAACGCCTTCAGCAAGCCCTTGCGGGTCCGTGGATGATAGAGCCGCTGCAAGTCAAATCGCAGCCCCGCTTGCGAAACCCTCAGGCCTAATTGGATCGCCGCCACCTGCTCGATGGTGTGCGCCTCATCCAGAATCGCGAAGTCGTTAGGAAACAAAAACCCGCCGACCTTTTTCGCCTCCTCCTCCTCGTCCGCCAGCTCGTCCGTATTCAGCAGCGCGAAAAACAAGGTGTGATTCACCACGATCAACTTCGCATCCGCCGCCGCTTTCCGAGCCTCTTGGAAAAAACAATTCCCCCTCGGTCCGCAATGCCGCGCCGTGCATAGGTGCGCCTCACTGCACACCTGTAACCACACCTTCATCTGCGGTTGGAAATCCAGATCACTCAGCGTCCCGTCGCGCGTGCCCTCCGCCCACTTGCGGATCGCTTCGAGTTCATCATTCTCCGTACCCGTGAAAAGATCGCCCGCCTGCTCAATTGCCCGCCTCAGCCGCAGCGGGCACAAATAATTCTGCCGCCCTTTTAACAGCACCGCTGGCAACTCCTCCCCCAAGATTTTCCTTACGATTGGAATGTCCTTCCTCACCAACTGCTCCTGCAAATTGATGGTATGTGTGGAAATGATTCCCTTCCGCCCCGTCTCGATCGCGAACCGCGCCGCTGGCACCAGATACGCCAGCGATTTCCCCACGCCCGTCCCCGCTTCTGCCACGAGGGGAGCCGCGCCGAGCAGCGCCTCCGCCACCGCCACCGCGAGTTCCTGCTGCTGCGGGCGATATTCAAAATCCCGCGACTTCGCCAATACCCCTTTTCTGGAAAAAGCCTCCCGCACCCCCTCGCTGAATCCGGGAATCGGCTGGCCTTCGGTGATGGAAATCATCTCGCGGCCATCGCATCCCGCATTTGCGCTCCTGCCAAGCCGCAAGTTCCTCACCCGCCCATATCGCACTCGACACCCCTCCCCCGCCACCGCCACTGTCTGCGCCACGCGGCCCGGGCCATGATTTTTTTCCGCACCCATCTTCAGCGATTTCTTCTCCCCCTCGCGCTCGTCGCTGTGGGTGTCGCGCTTTGCGGCTTCCTCATTCCTGCCGAGCGGATGGCTGTGGTCCAGCAGCTCCTTGGATTCCCGGATTCAGATGTGCAAGCCCACGAGGCCCGACCCGCAATTCTCGCGGCGCTGTGTTTTCTACCGGCCGTCGCCGCCCTGTTTTACGCCCTCAGCGGGACCATGGATCGCTACATCATCCGCCAATTCGCGGGGATTTTCGGCATTTGCCTCGCTGCTCTCGTGGCGATCTGGTTGCTGATGGACCTCACGGATAAAATTGGGGATTTCCGCGAATCTCGCCACCTCCTACGGACCCTGGCCCTCGTCTATGCCACCCGCTCACCCGCCGTCCTCTTGCTCCTTCTACCTTACAGCCTCCTGCTATCCCTCCTTTATTCCCTCGGGAAACTCTCTGGCAGCCGGGAAATCATCGCCATGATCCAAGGCGGGCGCAGCGTCATTCGCCTCACTCTGCCGCTCATCATTGCAGGGGTGCTTTTCAGCCTCCTCTGCCTTGGGCTCAATTATCAATGGGCACCCGTCGCCGAGGGCCGCCTCGATGAAATCCTCTCCGCTGCCGGCGGCAAGCCCGCCACTGAGGCCGCCCACGTCCTGTACCGGAATCCCATCGACCGGCGTCTTTGGGAAATCGGCGCATTTCCTCACAACTACCACATGGGCAAGCCCCTCCTCGATGTAGAGGTCACCACCACCCGTAGCGATAGAACCTTGGAATCCCGCCTCCTCGCCAAGCGCGCCTTTTGGGACCGCTCCGATCATCACTGGACCTTCGAGGAGCCCGTCCTCGCCACATACACAGCGGGCCAGCCTCCGGTTTTCGAAAAACAGGCGGCGCCTCTCGTCATCACCACTTGGACGGAAACTCCGTGGCAGCTCATCAAACCCGGTCTAAGCGCCGCCAACCTCGGCATCCCGGATCTCGATGGCTGGCTTCAGGCAAATTCCCATGGCGGCCAATTCGCAGATCCCGCGCCCTACCTCACCCAATGGCACTACCGTTGGGCACTGCCCTTCACCTGCATCGTCACCGTCCTCCTCGCCACCCCGCTGGCCATCCACTTCTCCCGGCGCGGTCCCGGTGGTGGCGTCTTCCTCGCCGTCGTCCTTTCCGCTCTCATGTTGCTTGCCGGCAGCATCTCCACCGCCTTGGGCGAAGCCGGAACCCTGCGTCCCCTATTTGCCGCTTGGCTGCCGAACCTCGCCTTCGCGACGCTCGGCATCTATCTTTTCCGCCGCCGCATCTCCGGCCTACCCATCTATCTCGTCCTGCGCCGCCTCTTTCCCGGCAACGACTGAACCCACCTCCATTCCCATGGCTTTCGCTGAATCCTGGCATGTCCGTTCCCGTGGCCGCGAATGCGCCTCCACCCACCGCCCCTTCATCGACGGAGAAACCATCGTCACCGCCCTCTTCCCCGATCCGGAATCCAGCGGCTACCTCCGCCGCGATTATTGCGTGGACGGCTGGGCCGCCCAGCAGGAATGTTCTGCCGCTACCCCCTTCTCCTTCTGGCGCACCACCTACACCGCCGCCTCGAATAACGAAGCTGCCATCGCTGCCGAGAAGCTCAGCGCCGAGGAAATCCTGCAACGCCTCGTCGAAGAGGATGAGGATCACACCGAGAACGCCCGTTTCATCCTCGCCGTGATGCTGGAGCGCCAGAAACTCCTTCGCGAGACCGATAGCCAGCGCACCCCCACCGGCATTATCCGTGTCTATGAGCACCGGAAAACCGGCGAGGTATTCATCGTCAAAGACCCCGACATCCCGCTCAGCCAAGTGGAAGCCGTTCAGACCGAAGTCTTCATTCTATTAGAAAATAACGGTCGTTCCCCTGCCCCGCCCGAACCCGAAGGAATGCCGGTGGAAACGCCCGAGCCTGAGAGCATCACGGAAGCGGCACCCGGAGCAGCGGAAGTCTTGGAATAAACTGCAGGACCAAGTCCACCACCACTATGGATTTTGGGAAGGCATTCCCGTGTCCATCTCACGCCCTCATTGTCCATTCACGCGGTTTTGCGGCCTCTCGGGAAATACCAAACCGCTGCTGCAACGAAGACACACGCCGCCAACAGCCCGGCCCAAGGAAACCATCCGGGCTTCTCTGCTTCAGCGGACACGTTCGAGGAACCTCCATGTTTGACGGGACGGTTTGTGATAGCGGTTTTGGCCGGGTCCACCGGACCTTGGAGATTGTATTCGTGCGGATCGCCCTCGAAACGGAAGGTGCGGGTTCCGGCTTTGACTTGAGCATACCAGAGCTGCCATTGGTGAACGTTTTCGATAGGAAAAGGATACGGGGATACCTGTTTCACAGGCTTGAATGTGAGCGGTAGCCCCTGCAATGCCATGGCGGCACTCAGGGAATTCGGCCATTCAAGCTTTGCCAGCTCTCTCTCATCGGGGCTTGAGCCGTGAGTTGGCTCCGGCGGTCCCCGATCATCACTTAAGAAATCTCCGAGCACACGCACCGTCTCTACGCTCGGGAGATAGCGCAAAGTGCCGAAGCCCTCGCTTTGGATGCTCCTTAACGCGGTCTGAGCCTCTGCTCTCTCTGTGATTCCATTGGCTGCATCCAGCTTTTTTCGAGCCTCTATAATCCGATCACGATAGTATTCGGCATAGCCGGAGGTGGCAAGAGCCGCCGATTGCATTTGATTGTAAATTTCTTCAACTCGATAACTATGGTTTGGTCGTGTTTTCCTATAGTCCATACTTTTCAGTCCAAGTGCTAGAAAAGCCACTTTTTCATGGCCCTCTAGGGTTTCGGATTTTTCAAGATTACCTTCCCATAGTTTGAGTTGAACGGCTTCATTTTCCCTCTCTTTGATTCGCCATTCTTCCTCACCTGGCGCTTTCACTATTAATAAAAATGTAAGTATAATAATTATTTTCATTTATTTAGTTATCTCCATTCAGCCTGCTTTTCAACCATTCTTCCGCTTTATCCCATTCTCCTTTGACAAGAAGTGTCCCTCGCAGGATTTTATACCCTAGCCCGCTCACCATAAGGCGTTCCGAGTTCTGGGTGCCAGGAAGGGGGGGCGGGACCAGACATCAACGATTTATCTGGATGACCCTAGCCTACGAGCACATGCCCGATCTCGTGAGCGATGGTTTGCACCAGTTTTCCCATTTCTCTGCCGTCAAGCGCGTCACCAACGATCCAGGAGGCATTGATGCCGACATTATTTTCGATGCGAAGGGTCGATGCCCAAGCTGTGCCGTCGATGAATTTATCGGTTCCGATAAAAAAGACATCAATGTCTGATGGTGGCCTATCATTGGGACGGTCGGCTAAAATATTTTGTTGCTCGGTGGACGGGACACGCTCTCCACATTCCAGGATTCCATCTCCCGCGTCAGAGTCCGTAGGAATCAAAGGATTTCTATCCCATTCCACCCTCAACGGAGCGGCCGCGTAGGTGACGTTGAACGTGACATTGACTTGAGGATGGAACACGTCATTGAGGTATTTTTGAAGTGCATCCGCGTCCGGTGTTTGATCCGCTGTATTATTCGGCACGGGAGTGCCGTCGGCCTTGTTCGGCGTGGCTTTGGTCACCCTGTAGAGCGTGACATTCACGATACGGTTCTTCATCACCTTGATCCCGAGCGGGTGGCTGACGGATTGAGCTCCATCGGTTCCGTCAAACTTGAGATCCACCAAGATTTCCTGCCCGGTAGTGGCCGCAGCGGTGGCATGGAGGGTCATGGTGCTTGGATTATTGGACATATATCCTTTGCCCCCGACATTGCCGAAGTCGATGCCCGAGGCGGAAAAAGTGAGCGGGTGGCCATGATCCACAGGACCTGTGAAGGTGACGATTTTCGCCGCTCCACCCAGCGGGGCCATGATCCAGATCCGGTCCTGCACCGCGTTTCCCGGACTGTCGCTGCCGATGGAAAAGTCATCGACACCCACATATTTGGTGGTGGTTTCTCCGGGGATGAATTCCTTCACGTAAAACCCTTCCGCCTTGATCGGCAGCATGACGGAGTATTTGTAATCGGTATAGTCTCCCTGCCTGGCGAGTACCCAACCGCCCGGCGTAGTGTCCAGCAAGCTGACTGTGGAGTCGTGCCAATCAGACGGGCCTCCGGGAGAGCTGTGCGTTATATCGGTCCATATTCCGTTCAGGAGAATCGGCGCGTTTTTCCCATCCCGCGTGCGCCCGATGGCGGTGCCGTCATCCGAGAGGTCGATGGCGTTGGCGTAGATCCCGCTGGAGTGCCAGGTTCCGTCCTTGTAAACCTGCGTGTCCTGATTGGGTTCAAAGCTTGCGATCATTTCGCCCCCCGGACCGAGGTGGAGATTCTGAATCGTCCCCGGAGCGGGGATCGGGTTTCCTCCTACATAAAGTTGGAAAATGTTGTCGTTGGACTGATGGTTCCAGCCCCAGTAGTGGCTGGCATCCAACATGCCTCCTTCATAAAGCGGGATCGCCACTTTGCCTGGAGTCCGGTTATTCCCCGGCAAGGTCCATAGATAAGTGTCATCCAAACTGGCGGACCCGTTTTCAGATTCTTCCTGATTGTAGCCGATCAACTGGCCGTCTTTGGAAAACTGGACACCGATGACCCCGGGATAGTCGTATTCCAGCCCTCCTACCCATGGATGGTCTCCGTTCACCGAAAGAATCCCAATCTGGGCATTGCGGTCGGCCCAGTAAACCAAGTTGCCTAGAATGGTGTGGCCCTGAGCATCCATACGCGTTGTGGTCTGCACGCCGACGATCTCGCCGTGGTCGTTGATCCTTGCGGCCCGCACATTGTAGTTCGATTCGATGGCAGCCCCGGCCAGCGGCTGCCATGTGCCGTCGGTCCAGGTCCCGTTGGCATAAAGCACGGTGCCTTGGTCGTTGATCTGGATTGGATCCGGCCATACCTCGGGAGGATGTGCGCCTGTTATGGGAAACAGCGCGTAACGCGGTAGCGGCCCGATGGGGAAGGTGTAGGTGTTGTCCGTGGAATCCTTGTCATGACTATCGGAAGTGCCGTCCTGATCCGCGTCGAGCTGGTCGCCATCCGGGATGCGGTCGTGATTGGTGTCGGCATTGAACGCATCTCCCCGCGCGGGTGGTGGGGGTGCGGCGGCACCGCTTGGTGGACTGCTGGTGAGTGCCGGAACCCCATTCTCGCGCGCGGCGATTTCAAACTCCGCCCAATCCGGCGATCCATCCCTGTCTGTATCAGCACTCCAGTCCACCTTGATGCGCCAGAAACACCGGGAATCCGGGTCCGGCGGGGCAGGCTCGGGCGCGTTGCGGGCACGGATCGCTGAGTCTATCACTTCTTGGTTGATGGCGTTCAGATGGGCCTCCAGAGTTGCCAGCATGGCGCTGTCGTTAGGTCCGGGGACAGGATTTTCAGCAGGCGGCTCTACCCCATCCTGCGGATGCCAGACGAAGAAATAATACGCTCCGTAATGTTCCGCAAACAGCGGCACGGCAGACCAGCCCGCAGCCATTTCCCCGGCGATCCTGACGATGACCGGACTTTGGTCATCCAGCGAAGCCCAGGAAACCACCGTGCCTCCGTCCGTGCCGGAAGAACGCTCCATTCGGATGCTGGCATTCCAAGCGGGTGTCGATAGTGTGGCTGGAGGAGTGCCCGGCGGCGGAGGTGGAGGCGGAGTGAACTCGCGTATCGTCACGACGTATTCATTGCCCAACCCGTAGATCTCATCCTGGGTGGTCCAGTTCGTGAGATCATGGGAAGTCTCCACGGTGTAACGCACCCCCGCGATCGTTGGAAAAACATAGCACTGCTGGATGGAGGAATCGTCCGCCGTGATGGATTCCATGTGGCCGACCGGGCGGAAGTCACGGGAAATACGGGGGAGACGGGTAACAGGCACAGGAGGACCGGAAGAAGCTTCATGGCGGATTGGCGGGAAAGGGGTGTTTGGGAGGACTCGAAGGAAGTCCATCCTGGTGGACGGGGAGTTAGAAGAGCCGCACAGAGACGACTGCGATGGTCTTTAGCCAGCTCCGGAGAGGCAGCCTGGACATACACCACCGCCTCCCCGGCCTTTGGGTCGGTTTGGCGGCATCGTCGCGGTCGATGCCG
>JANYFB010000004.1 GCA_025362955.1 Akkermansiaceae bacterium | reverse complement strand
AAGATAGCGAGGTTCTTGTTCATGATTTCTATCAAAGTGTTCATGAGAACGCTATGAAATTCTAGCTTGGGGTCAATCGTGTATTGCAGGGAAGAGCGCAAAACTAACGCGCAGGCCAAGCTGCATGTCACAGGGGCTGTTGAGTTTGCGGTAGCGGTGGATTTCTGTCAGCCTCAGTGGGTAATGTCTGATGACGACAGGAAACTTGAAGATCGCACGGTGTCGCAGTCCGAGCTATCGCAGCGGAAAGCTGCACGGACATTCGGCGGTTACGAATTGCGCAGGGAGCTAGGACGGAGCGGGATGGGTGTGGTCTATCGGGCTCACCAATAAATCTGGGCGGTGATCCTCAAGGCTGATAGAAACGGCTTCGTTGCCGCCGTCCTCATCATGGCGGCATGTGCCTATATCGAGACGCGCATCCTGATCGGCATCGGCGAGGTTTTTCAAAAAGTCCTCGCGCTCAAGGAAACCATCGGCTCGCTTCGTTCCTTGCTCTACCGGGTCATCTTTGGATAAATTCCCCCATGCGGATTTCAATGATTTCGATAATGTTAGGCTTGCCTTTGATCCTTAACAGTTGCGGTGGCTACGGACGAGTGGGTCTTAAAGATGCTCCGAAAATCGTGAATGTATCGTCCTACGATCCGAAGGAGAGGCAGCGCGAGGGCGACGCATTTTCCTCAACCGACGTTTCCGCCCTCCAGCGCAATGGCGCGCACGGCCTGATCGCCCGTTGCGGAAAAGGCAAGGTATTCGATGAAAAATGTGCGGATTTTCTAGCAGCTACAGATCGCCAAGGAATGTTAATGGGGACATATTATTTCGTCCTCAAAGACAGCGACCCTGTCTGGCAGGCAGATCGCTACATCGACCGTCTCCGTGAAATTACCGCCACACGCGGGTTATCTAACCGTAAAATTTTATTGGTCGGTGATTTCGATACCAAGTCCAGCCCTGCGGATCTCGTCGCCTTCATCGACCGGGTGGAGCAACGGACCGGCGTGCTGCCCGCAATCTATCTGGAGAACAGCGACCAGCTCCGAGTCTCGCTGTCCCACGCCTCATCCGCTCAGAAACGACGAATTTCCCAATGCCCGTACTGGATCGCGCTCTATTCAAATACCGCCAGTTTTGAGACACCGAAAAAACTCATGAAGGCCTATGGAGTGTGGAGCGATTGGGCAATGTGGCAATACGCAGGAGTCGAGTGGTCCGGTCGCTCCGTTTCAAAACACTATCATCATGGCCCGTGGAAATCACCCGCCTACTTCGGCTCGATGGACCGCCCGTTAGAGCACAACGCCTTCAATGGCTCCGTCGATGATCTGAACGATTTCTGGGCAGCGCACTCATGGCAGGTGCAGTGATGTTCGGTGCGGTTTCATAGGCCACCTCGCCCGGCTTCGCGCCGCAGCGGGGTTTTTCTTTTCATTGGGAAAGGCATCCATCACGTTTGCACCCTTTTCCGCCCATGTCAGACGTCCGCAAACCATTCCCTTTTCACGATTTTGAACCCAAATGGCAAGCTCGCTGGGAGACTGACAAAACCTTCCGCACCCCCGGCCCGGGCGATGCCGATTTCGATGCCACGAAGCCGAAATACTACGTGCTCGACATGTTCCCTTACCCCAGCGGCGCGGGCCTGCATGTGGGACATCCAGAAGGTTACACCGCCACCGACATCATCGGCCGCTACAAGCGGATGATGGGATTCAACGTGCTGCACCCGATGGGCTATGACTCGTTCGGCCTGCCTGCCGAACAATATGCAATCAAGACCGGCCAACACCCAGCGATCACGACGGCGGCGAACATCGAGAACTTCCGCAGGCAGTTGAAATCGCTCGGCTTCGGCTACGATTGGGACCGCGAAATAGCCACGACCGATCCGGAATACGTGCGCTGGACGCAGTGGATATTTCTCCAACTTTACAACTCCTACTACTGCGAGGAAACGGGCAAGGCGAAGTCCGTTAGGGAACTCGAAGCGAAGGGCTGGACCCGCGATCAGATCGACGACGTCCGCCTGGCCTACGTCGCCAACACGCCCGTCTGGTGGTCGCCCGACCTCGGCACGGTGCTGGCGAACGAGGAAGTCGAAGAGTGGAAATCGAAAGGCCACACCGTCGAACGCCGCCCGCTGCGCCAATGGATGCTGCGGATCACGAAATACGCCCAGCGTTTGATTGACGAACTCGACACGCTGGATTGGCCGGAGGGGATCAAGCTGCTACAGAAGAACTGGATCGGTCGGAGTGAAGGGGCGGCTGTTAAATTTGAAATTTCAGATCTCAAATTTGAAATTGAGGTGTTCACCACCCGTCCTGACACACTCTTCGGTGCGACTTATATGGTCCTTGCCCCCGAGCATCCGTTTGTTTCCGAAATCACCACCGCCGAGCAAAAGGAAGCTGTCGAGGCCTATCAGAAAGCGATTTCCTCTAAGTCCGACATGGACCGCGGAGATCTAAACAAGGACAAGTCCGGCGTTTTCACTGGCGCCTTCGCCGTCAATCCGGTCAACAACGACAAAATCCCCGTTTGGATCGCCGACTACGTGATGATGGGCTACGGCACCGGTGCGATCATGGCGGTGCCTGCGCATGATGAGCGGGATTGGGAATTTGCGAAACGCTTTGACCTGCCGGTGAGGCAGGTCGTTTCAAGGAGTGTGGGCGTCTCGCCCACAAGTC
>JANYFB010000333.1 GCA_025362955.1 Akkermansiaceae bacterium | reverse complement strand
CTTTTCTATCCGACGAGGGAGGAGCACAAAAAGGCAGGCGCGTGAGTTTCGAGGCCGTCGCCAAGGCGCTGCGAGGAATGCAGGGAGAAACGAAGGCGAAGGCGGTTGAACGTCTGACAAAAGCCAAAGTCTGTGAGAAATCCAAGGGCTATGCGGTCTTAAAAGAGCACCCGCGTCATGTCATCCAAGATGATACCGGGAAACTCTGGTGGAAGGATGATGAAGACTGATCCTGACGTTTTTCCACGATTCTTCTGCGTGGGAATTCCGTGGAATTCAAAACACAAGAAGCGCATGGGTCTTCCATTCCATCCACCAACTTAGGGCAAATGGATGGAATGGAAGGAATCCCGAAAGATGTCAGAGCCATGACAGACACTCACTCCAGCCTCGATCTCACCCGCTTGGAGAAGGTCCGTTATTCTGGCGGCAAGATCATCGCCCGCTGCCCGGCCTGTGCCGAGAAGGGAGGGGACCGGAAGGGCAATCACCTTAGCATTTTTCCAACCGGGAAGTTCGCTTGCGCAGCGATGCCGGGAGACTCGGAGCACCGCCGCCGCATTTTTGCTCTGGTGGGCATTGTCGGCGAGCGTGAGCGCGATCCTGAGCATGAACGCCTCTGGCGGCAGCAACGCGCCACAGAGCGCTGTGATGCCCAGGAACGGCAACGCCTCCTTGCCATCATCCAAGAGAAGCGGGAAAAGATCATCGCCCGCCACCCATGGGCACTGGCCGATGTCTGGGAAAACAGTCCGCAGCGCATCGACTGCGATCTCGTGGAACTCGACCCACTGCATTTCCTCGCCGAGCTTTTCCCACAAGATGCCATCGTCTGGACTGGTGACGTTTTCCACAGTGGCGCCGGTCATGCGGATCACTGGCGAACTGTTGCTGAGTGGCATGACACCCCATCCAATCAAATCGGCCCCATGACGACGGCAGCGACATGGATTTCTGGCACGACCAACCGCATCGCCGGAAACGTGTTAGTCGCTCCATACGTGGTTCTCGACTTCGACGGTTTCGATGGCGTCAAACCCGAGAAACCATCTGAAATCGAAAAACACCGTCTCGCTTCTCTTGCCCTCGTTCGGTGGATTCGTGAAGTTCTCCACTGGCAACTCGCCGCCATCGTTTGGACCGGCTCCAAGAGCATCCACGCTTGGTTTCACACACCGCCGCCCGCCGTGCTCCGATCTCTCCATGACACCGCGCCAGCTCTCGGCATCGATGCAGGACTCATCGGCCGTCCAGAGCACCCATGCCGGCTTCCAGGCCAGCGACATGAGAAGACTGGCGGCATGTCACGAGTGCTGTGGCTCCAACAAACCTGATGGAGTTCGAGCTAGAGGATGGATGGGTTCATGGTTGATCCATATTTGAGTCATCTTTAAACATTTCCAACATGAACCATGAGTGACACGCGATCATCCACTCTTCGCGTAGATCCGCCTTCAATTCAGGATCCGTCTCGCTTTCGTATGCCTCTCGGAACAGTTCAATGTTTTGTTTGATAGCCTCTTGATCGGCGACGATGGATTCGGCGCGTGGAATGGATTCCAGTGGGATGTTATTCATGGCGATAGGGATTGGCTGGATTTTCAAAGGAATGAAGAAGGCAACGAACTCCACCGGCTCGTGTCCGGTTGCAAATCAAAGCCGGTGAAGGGTTCGTCTGAGAAGTCTTCGATCACGACTTCTCGGCAGACATCCACAGCGCACTCGGCGAAGGACTCGGCGAAGCTGGAAGCGACAAAGGCATCTCCTTCCCGGTAGTCCGTGGTGACCTCGAAGACGGTTTCCGTATCCGCATCGCCATCAATCCATGATCCGCGACCGAGGGTGAATTCGCCATCTTCCATACGAATTTCAATCCAGTCGGATTCGCCGCCCATGTCATAGCGTAGGCCGACACTCATGCGGACACCGGGCGTGACCAGCGGTAGGCGCTTCATTGCGAACAGGAATGTATTGAGTTTCGCGTTTGTCTCTAACTCGGCATCGTCACGAAACATCAAATCACTTAGTGCCTCGATCAGTTGACCGATGGGATAGGAGTCCTCGGTGTGGAATGCATAGCAGTTAGGATCGTAGCTGTCCTCGTCATCGTTTTCCCAATCGTAGGTATCTTCAGCTTCCTCTTCATCATCGACCGAATCGTCATCGGTTCCCATTTCCGGCATTTGAGGAACCGCGTTCAGTATGTTGATACTGGACTCCATGAGGAGAATGGAGATTACAAAGTCGGAATTTCCCGCCGACACGGCTTCATGGGTAGCTTCCACTGTATCCTTGAATCGCATGTTTGCCTCTAGCATCCACTGGTTCATCCGGTCGATTCGTTGGCGGATACAGGATGAATCCGGCGTTTCTGCCATGAGTTCATCTACCTCGAAGATTTCGTGAATCAGGTCATGCTTGGTGCCGATGAGTTCATTGCAAAGCACTTCAAGTTTTTCGCGTAATGCATCAGGCATCCGCAGGGAAGGCAATTCATTGAGAATGTAAGAGCCGTTTGCCATCATCTGCATGGCGCAGTCACGGGTTTGAGTGAGGAAAAGACGGATTTCGGATGTTGCAGAATTCATGGGATTGGAATGTAACTTTAATTAAATTGGGAAGGATATAGCAGATCAAGTCGCGCCGAGGTATCCTTGGCGTTGCTCCCTTGGGTCTGCTGGCTTGCCGTCGATCCGCTCTTGTTCGGCGAGGTCGGCGCGGAGGCTGGCGATGTCTCTCTTATATTTTGCGGCAACTGTTGGGTTGGACTTTGCCCTGCTTGATTGGCTTCCGAGTATCTCGAAGTCGAGGAGGTCGGCAAGCTCGTTGGCCTTGCGGTATTGTTGAGTTTTCATGAAGATTAATTCTGACCACAGATTGAAATGATGTATGCAGGTGAAAGATCGAGTATCTAGTTCTCAATGATCTTATGTGTGCGGATACCAGACACCTTTCGTCCACTGAAACACACCCCTCGTGGAGGTGATGCAATCCTTGCCTTTTGATATAATTTCGATGCACCTGATCATGGCAGTCGAATCGGAACCTAACAATCCGTCCAATTCGGATGCCGTTAGTGGAACATAGTCGAGCATGGTGAAATCCAATTTATCATTGAAATGCCGTTCCTCGACCTGGAGTCGGGCATATAGGCGGGAGTCGGTATCGCAGGTGACGAGGCTGATATCGAAGTCATATCCATTCGCCAACTGTGTTATCAGGCGCATCGTTTTGGCGACTCGCTCGGGTTCAGGTCGGATAGGCTCAGGATCATCAAATGGGTCGGTGGTGGTTGTTCTATCTGGGACGTATGATTCGGGAATTTCATTTGATGTGATGTAGTGTTCAGGATTGATATTTGCTTCGCCTTTCCAACGGTAGGCGACGAGCGGGCCTTCCGTGGCTGCGGAGTGGTCAAGACAGGCGACATTGTGGCGCTCGGGGTTGAGGGATGAATCGGCGGGCTTGAAGTAGTGGCCAAAGAAGACGGGGCGCTCGTCGAGCGGGTAGGGGCAGAACATCGCTCTCGCGGCAGGTTCGATGGGAACAGGACTGACTTGGGCGCTGGCCGGAAATATGAGTTCACTGCACAGGGCGTCATCATCCGGAGCTTCCCACCAACAGGCGCGGAATTGTTTGTGCTCCCTGCCCGCGTGATCGATGAAGAACTGCCCGGCAGGCATCGGAACCTCAATGCCCTTGAGCACTGCCTCCACGGCCTCCCATTCAGGCGTGAATTTCTCAGCACTAGCGAGAAGGAATTCATGGTCTTCCATGCTTCTGCCATCCAACCGCGCCAGAAATTCCGAGTGCCAGCAGGCATGTACCGCGCGGAAACCCTCCTGTTCAATTGCGAAGGGCAGGGTCTTCAACCACGGCAACCAGACCGTGCGCCATTCACTGGCTGGATCGGTATGGTCGGGAAAATCATCAAGCGTGCCCTGGTGCGTCAGCAGGTTGCGGCTGCCATGGATTTTGAGTGGCTTACCGTCCGGGCCATTCGTGTGGAACAGAATGGCGTTGAACTCGTGATTGCCCATCAAGCAGAGTGCGTCGCTGCGGTCGCACATGGCTTTCACGGCTCGTAACGTGGCGCGGATGCCACCGGAAAAAGGGTGACCGGGTTTCGTATCGATTAGGTCGCCAAGAAACAGTGCCTTGTGGCCGACGGGCGGAGTGAAGCCTTCGCCGGTCTTTTCGTATCCGAGGCGTGCCATCATGGCGGTGAGCTTGTCGAAGCGGCCGTGGATATCGGCGATGATGTCATAGTGAGTGGTGGTGTGCATACGCATGAAAGATGCCGGAAAGAATTGGATCTTGTAAGTGAGTTTTTCCTAAGTTATCTGACTGCAGAGTCATGAATGATTTTGATCGTCTCTTCGATGTTTCCGGGCTTTCCTTGGATCGCCTGCGCTCGTTTCTGCGGGTGGTGGAAGCCGGGAACCTGACCAAGGCCGCCCAAGGCGACGTGACGAAGCAGTCGCAGTTCTCGCGGCAAATCAAAGAACTGGAGAACTTTTTCGGCGTGGCACTGACCCGCAGGGTAGGCCGCCGGATCGAGATCACGGAGGAGGGAAACCGGCTAGCACTTGTGATCCGCCGTCATTTCCGCGAACTCGATGACTTCCGGGAAACAATGGCTGGCCGCAGTGTGAGCGTTCGCTTGGGTTCGCAGGGGAGCATCATCGACTGGTTCGTGGTGCCACGCTTGGATGCCATCAGCAAGTCTCTCGGAAACGCCATGGTCGAACTGGTGCAACTTAGGACTCTGGATGTGGTGCGTGCCGTGGCGGACGGCCGACTCGATTTCGGCATTGTCCGCGAGGATGCGGTGCCTGCGGAAACCCAGTGCTGGCGCTTGGGATCGGTTGGTTACGCCTTGTTCGCGGCGAACGCTCACTGGAAACGCAGTGCCAAGGTCGAGGAGGTCATTCGGAAGGCTCCCGTGGCGGATCTATTGTCGGGCGGGCAGTTTTCCACACGTTGGCATGAATGGCTCACCAAGGAGAAACTCCGGCCCCGTGTGCTGGCTAGGGTTTCCTCATTCACCGATCTGGCGCGGGTCGTTCAAGCCGGTCATGCCGCCGCTGTGCTACCTGAAATGGCAGCCGTGGATTTCGATCCGAAGAAATTCAAGCACGAGAAGATCGACGCATTGAATCCTCGCACACTGGTCATGATCGCTAATGCCCGGAGTCTGGACCGCGCTGGAATCGCCAGCAATGTCCCCGAAACGCTGGCCGATCTTCTTCGGTTACGCTGAACACACCCGCCGCAAGCATCCACCGGCGAAGACTTCAGGTGTGCTTTGGTTGACTTGCTGATAGCGCACGGCACTGCTGCGACCAACAGCGAACGGCATCGACAAAATCAACTGAAATTGAAAACGCTACACAGTTTCATGCACATCACATCTCTGTGGGTAGTTTAAAGAATGCTCTTTCTGTTGAAAATCAGAAAGTTATGAAGGAAGTACGAGGACTGGGACTCGAACCCAGGACCAATTGATTAAAAGCCAACTGCTCTACCAACTGAGCTATCCTCGCCTTCATTCCCCGCTTGCGGGGGCGGGACAATTAGGAGCGTACCTGGGAATTGGCAAGCTGATTTTTGGAAAAAGCTCCGGAAATCGTGCTCGTGAAACGCCCGTCGTGAAGTCATTTGTCGGACGCGTGGTTGCCACAAGGAAACGGTTTTGTCCGCAGGGCGCAGGGCGATGAGCCAAGCTCGGAGCCGCCAGCATCCAAAGCGGTGACGCGAGGCTTCGAACTTCAGCGGTAGATCCCTAGGCTGTTAGGCCGCGCTGGCCGGGGCCTGGATCAGCAGGCAGTCCTCCAGAAACGGTTGCAGCGGATAGAGGAGCGGCGAGCCATCTTTTTGGAACTGCTCGCGGAAGTGGTCTTCAATGCGGCGGAGGGCAAATTCCAAATCCGATAGAACGAGTTCGCCCGGACGTCCGTGGACGACAGCCAGCAGAATGACGAAGCGACCGGCGAGGGAAATGGCGTTGCGCTCATCTGGGAGCTCGAACGAACTGCGGATTTTCCCACCCTCGTCGCGAAGCTGCATAGCCAGCCGTTGGACCGTGCTGGAAACGCGCTTGGCGGAAGCATGGCGGGCCGGATCGCAACTGGCAAAGGAGACGAGCGCAAGGCTGGCCGCATCCACGAGAAAAACCTCCTCGACTTGAAAACGCCGGGTTTTCTCGAATAGGATGTCCTCGTAGGTGCGGCTGGTAAAAAGCGCCTGCAAGTGCCAAACAAATCGGTCGAAAGCGGCGGGTGCGTGAAAGGGTCGCGATCCCGGCGAATACTCGGCAAGTGCCCGGCGGATCGTGGCTCGGAGCATTGGCTCCAAATAGGTATCGATGCCGTTTTCCTTCGCATAGACTGCCCCTCGCACCGCTTGTTCAATGATGGGCCCGAAGGCTTCTCGCAGGTCATCGTCGGTGAAATCCGGTCGCGTGTCTTCGACAATTCTAGCAGGCTGGAAGGCGGGCACCGGCGTGAAATCGACGACTGGCGCGGCCTCGATGGCGAGTGGGAATTCACTGGGCAAAGGCATGATCGGAGCCACCGATGAAGTAGGCGATGGCAGGACTGAGAGGGAAGGCGGCCACGAGACGGGAACTGTGGGAGAGGTCAGGTCGGGCCATGTGGGCAAGGCGGTCAGAGATGAAAGCGTGGGGACAGGTTCACCGGGTAACGAAGTCGGCAAAGCTCGCCATACGGGCGCACTCACGACGCGTGCGGCGAGGCCTGGAGGTGGGCTTGGCAGGGGAGTAAGTGCGGCAGGCATTATCGTGTGGCGTAGCCGGTTCCAGTGGCGGTGGGTGAGGCACACTCGGCAAGTGCTCGAGCGGCGAGGGCGATGCGGTTGAAGCGCTCTTCGATGGAATCCCGGTCCACGGCCCTGCTTTCAAGGCGAGTGATTTGGGATTCCGTGCTTTCCCAGAGTGTGGCCACTTCTCCTCTGAGTTGGTCGGCAAGTCTTTGGTCGCGGTCGTTGAGCTGCCCATTGAACGAACTTTGCCAATCGGTTAGCCAAGTGCCGATTCTGCGCTCCAGTTGATGAACTGCGGGCGGAGTGGCCTCTATGGATTTCAACGAAGCGACGTGTTGGATTTGGGCTGCGAGTCGCTGAGCTTCCTCCCGGTGTTGGGAAAAACGAAGCTCGGTCTGTTCGCGGCTGGTATCCACGAAGCGCTGGACATTTTCCTTCAATGCCTCCAGCCGGGCCTCGTGGGAATAAAGTCGATCCTCCAAATGGGAGGTCGCGGCGGGAGCGGGCGCACCGGTCGTTTCAAGCCGGGCGACGCGTTGTTCAAGGCGCTCGAGATGACGACCCACGATGATTTCGCGGATGCGCTCGACCGTTTGAGAAGGATTGAGGGGTGATGGGGTGGGTGACATTGCGCTCTCCGTGGGGGGAGTTCCCGATGGGTGAGATCAGGAACACGGTTGAGTAAAGATGCATCACCGTAGCGGAGTCGGGCGGGAAATGTAAATAAGTTCGGTGGTATTTCGCTTCTTCCGACCATTTGCAGGAATTAACGAAAATTTTAATATCTGATGCTGAGTGCCTTGTGAAAAAAGCGAATCGGTGAAAGACAGCGGGCGATGAATCAGGTAAACCGTTCTTAATGTCTGAGGACGACGAGGGAAAAACGGAGGATCGTGACGCGATTCTGGTGCAGGGCTATGCCAAGACCCGGAAGAGCCTGATCGCCCGGCTGGATAACTGGGAAGACCAGCGGACTTGGGATGAATTCTATCAGACATACTGGCGGCTGATTTACTCGGTGGCCGTGAAGGCGGGGCTGCGGCAGGACGAGGCCTTCGATTGTGTGCAGGAGACCATTTTATCCATCGCCAAGCAGAGCAAAAAGAAACTCTACGATCCCGAGCAAGGATCCTTCAAGACCTGGCTCATGAACATGACCCGCTGGCGGATCAACGACCAGTTCCGCAAGCGGAAAAAGGACACTGCGATGATCACGGGCGAATTGGAAAACGACCGCAAGACGGCGGTGATCGACCGGGTGGAAGACCCGAATGGCGATGTTCTATCCCGCTTGTGGAATGTAGAATGGAAAAAAAACGTCGCGGATGCCGCTCTCTCCCGTGTGAAGGCGCAGGTTTCTCCCAAGCAATATCAGATTTTCGATTGCTACGTGATCAAGCAGTGGGACGCGAAACGGGTGCAGGACCAGCTCAACGTGAGCATGGCCCAAGTTTATTTGGCCAAGCACCGCGTAGGTGCCGTGCTCAAGCGCGAACTCGCCAAACTCGAAGACGAAGAAGATGGCGATTAAAATCCGGCCCCACCCAGCGATCCCCGATCACGAGGTCCTGCGCAAGATCGGTGGCGGAGCTTATGGCGAGGTCTGGCTGGCCCGTGGCGTAACCGGTGCGCTGCGGGCGGTGAAAGTCGTATGGCGTGAGGATTTCGACGATGTGCGAAGCTTCGAACGCGAATTCGAGGGGATCTTGAAATTCGAGCCGATGTCGCGGGATCATCCGGCGCTGGTCAATATTCTGCACGTCGGCAGAAGTCCAGACGGGGTGACCTTTTATTACTACGTGATGGAGGTCGGTGACGATATGTCGTCCGGGCAGGACATCAACCCGATCGAATACGAGCCCCGCACATTACGGGCGGATAACCATCAAGCCTCCGGTGTGCAATGGGACACCAGCGTCTGCATTGATGTGGGACTGCGGCTGGCGGAAGCGCTCGACCATTTGCATGAGCGGGGCTTGGCACATCGGGATGTAAAGCCCTCAAACGTGATTTTCGTCAACGGTCGGGCAAAGCTCGCTGACATCGGGCTCGTGGCGACGCGTGGCCAGCGGACGTTTGTGGGGACTGAGGGATTCGTGCCGCCGGAAGGTCCGGGATCGGCGCAGGCGGATGTCTATAGCTTGGGAAAAGTTTTGTATGAAATCGCCACCGGCAAGGACCGGATGTCGTTTCCGGAGCTACCTGACGAGATTCCTTCCGGGGCTGATAGAAAGCGCTGGCTGGAATTGAATAAAATCATTTGCGATATCTGCGAACCTCGCATTTCCAAGCGGAAAATCACCACCGCAGCAGACTTAGCAGAGGCGCTTCGTTGCCTCCAACGCGGGAAGCGCAGACGCCAAAGCGGCCTTGCGGTGGCGATGACGACGCTCGTCCTCACCGCTTTCGCCGGCTGGGCGACTTGGGAGATGATCAAGGATAGCGACTGGGTGAAAGGCATGACCGCAGTAGTCATCAAACCTGTTCCTGCTAGAGAAGGGATGTTGCGGGTGGTGAGCGCTCCGGAAGGTGCCGAGGTCAGGGATGCGACTGGCGTCCTCGTGGGCATCACCAACACCAGCCTGATCCCAGTCGAGGTGGGCGGTAACTATTTTTTCACCATGAATAAAAGCGGCTATCGACCCTTCACCGTCGAAGGACGCGTGCCGCCGAGCGTGGTGACGGAGCCGTTAGTGTTATCTGCTAGCCTGGAAATTTTTTCCCCACCGCAGCCCGGCCAGAAATGGGAAGACCATTTCGGGAATACCTATCAGCCATTAGGGGAGGAACACATGAGTTCTGGCTTTGTGACGAAGGCGGTGTGGTCGCAGTTTTCCACGGCTACCAAACGCCCCGGAAATTTGGTGGAATTTCTCAATTTTTCCCAAAACGGCCGGCCCTTGGACATCGTCCTTGCAACCGCCCATGAGGCGAACGCTTTTTGCGAATGGTTCCGCGAAGGAGGCTACAAGGCGGGTTATCTAACTGACAGTCACGAAGTTCTGCCACAAGTGGAGACGTCCTTTGAAAACCCCGCCCTGACCGAGCGGGCCCGGCAGGATGGGCTGAAGCCGTTTCGCCTGCGGGTCCGCCAAGTCGCCTACGGAGAAATTACCATCACGACGGCCCCTCCGGGGGTCGAAGTTTATATGAACCGCCAGTCGGACTCGACGAATCGGGTATCGGTAGGCTCCACCAATGACTCCTTGCAGATTCCCCTCGTGAAACCCGGCAACTGGCAACTCTATCTGGTCCG
>JANYFB010000281.1 GCA_025362955.1 Akkermansiaceae bacterium | reverse complement strand
CGAGGAAAAGGGGGTGGTATGGGGCATCAATACCGGACGCTCCATGGGCCAGATGGTTGAGGGCTTCATTGAAAGTCGATTCCCGTTTCTGCCGGACTGGGTGGTTGCGAGGGAACGCGAAATCTATTTCCCTAACAATTTTGGGCGATGGCTCCCGCACAAGGAGTGGAACAAGCGCTGCGAAAAGGAAATTTATCGGCTTTTCAAACATTCCCGGAAGCTGCTCAAACAAATCCGCCTCGAGGTCGAGGAACATACGGGGGCACAGTGGATGGAATTCGATGACGAGCCGGCGGGAATCATTTCCCGGACCGAAGAGGAAATGGAATGGATCGTAGAACACATCCAATTGCTCGTCGCCGGCGAGCCACATCTCGCCTGGCAGCGGAACTCGATCTACCTGCGCTTCGGCCACCGGGATTTTCAGAAGGGCAGCAGTCTCAGCGAAGTGGCCAGCCAGTATCGCATCGGAGCTGACCGCTGTTTTGCCATCGGCGACAGCCACAATGATTTTGAAATGCTCGATCCTGCCCACGCGGGAATGACCGCTTGCCCCGCGAATGCTGTTCCCGCCATCAAGGAAAAAATCACGGCGACTGGGGGTCTTATCACCTCGGCAGCGCACGGCCACGGCTCCATTGAGGCGCTCAATCACTACTTTTTCCCGCACTTGGGAGAAAATCAAATTTCCAAAACTTAATTGTTTACAAACCTCAATGAAATTCCTAGGTTTCGCCCAACCTCGCGCGAGCGTGCAGGCAAACAGGGTTCCGGGGGGAAACCAGTTTGTCACCATTGCCGCCACCCCAGCGAGAGGGGATATGTATAAGGCGCGGACTTCGGAAACGAATCCGCGCCTTTTCATTTTGCTCCGCTTCTACCGCTCCGCCGGGAGCCGTCTCCGCGCTTGCAGTCCGAGACATCACCCCTGAGACTCCGCGTATGTTCACGCCGAAGTGGAAAAAAGAAGCCCAGCACCTCGTCAAGGGCGCCAAAAAATTTGTCGATTACAAACGCGACCTGCTCAAGCCCGAGCGCGTCGCTGAGATCGACTCGCGTCGTGCGGATCTGCTGGCAGCGATCAAGTCGAAGGATCTTGGCAAGGTGAACGAGGCGTCAAAACAGATCCGCGCGGTCTGCGAAAACTCGCTCCCCCACGAAAAACCGTTAGGTTGGCTGGAGGAAAACGTGGAGGTCATGTTCGTCGCCATCGTGATCGCCCTCGGCCTCCGTGCTTATTATTTGCAGCCCTTCCGGATTCCGACAGGATCGATGCAGCCCACGCTCAACGGGATCATCGGCACGCCCATCAGTCACGATCAATTCCCGGGTTTTCCCCAGCGGATGTTAGAAAAAGTATTGCGCGGGAGAACTTACGTTTATGAAGTGAATGACCGGGACCGGCAGGTGGAAGATCTCAAGGACATCCAGTATCTGCATTTTTTCAGCCGCTCGGAGCTGACCTTTGCCGATGCCAGCTCCATCCGCCTTCCCGCTCCGATAGGGCCGTTGACCGAACTGGGTTTGGGAAAGGCGATTAGCGAAGTCCGTGGAAATCGCGGAGTGCTGCGCAAAGGCGCGGTGATTTGTGAAGGCGCGGTGGATTCGGGCGACCTCGTCCTGGTGGATAAATTCACCTACCATTTCCGCAAACCCAAACGCGGCGAGGTATTTGTCTTCAACACCATTGACATCGAAGGCACCAAGAAAAGCGCGGGAGCCAAGCGGGGGGAAATCGTCGCTCAGGAAGACGCCACCCATTACATCAAACGGCTCGCAGCGGTTCCGGGAGACACACTTTCCATTTCACCGCCGAATGTCCTGATCGACGGGAAAATCGCCCATGAACCGGGATTTGAAAATGTTTACAACCTGCCACTCTACAACCAGCCAGGGCTAAAAGGATATTCCCTCGCAAATCCCGGCGGCTCCCGCTACCCCCCGCTGCTGTCCAAGCCGGGGAACTCGATCCAACTCCGGTCGGCGGATGCCCGCCCCGGAATGCGTGAATATGCGGCGCTTGGCGATAACAGCGGCAACTCACTGGACTCTCGCTATTGGGGCACGGTGAAGGAATTCAATCTCGTCGGCCCGGCATTGTTTTCCCTGTGGCCGATCACCACCGGGCACTGGGGTTTCATTCATTAGATGTCATGTCGGCCGCCTCGGAAATCACCCGTAAGGCGAAGTCGAATCTGGCGTTCGCCCTGAACATCCTGCCACGCGAGCGGCGGCAGGACATGGTGGTGTTCTACGCTTTTTGCCGGACGATGGATGATCTAGCAGATGAACAGGGCGCGACGATGGAAGCGCGTACCCAAGCGCTGGATGCTTGGGAAAAAGGCATCACCAGCGGTTTCGAGACGCCGGATGAATTCCAGCGGGAATTCATTTCCCTCCGCGATCGGCAGAGAATTCCTAATGAATTATTGGTCGCGATCATCGATGGCTGCCGCATGGATTTGCAAGCACAGCGGTTTGAAACATGGAACGATCTATCAAGCTATATCTGGAAAGTCGCCTGCGCTGTGGGTCTCGTTTCCATCCGGATTTTCGGCTGCCAGGATGCCCGCTCCGAGCAGTATGCCGTGGCGCTAGGTCATGCCTTGCAACTCACGAATATCCTGCGCGACATCCGGGAGGATCTCGACAATGGCGGGCGAATTTATCTGCCAATGGAGGATCTCGCCCGGTTCAATTACTCCGAGCAGGATCTCATCGCTAAGGTTTGGGATGAACGATTCCTCGCTTTGATGGCCTACGAGGCCGAGCGGGCGGACGCTTTTTTTCACGAAGCCATGGCCGCCATTCCGACCGTGGATCGCGGCTCGCTGTTGCCGGCACGGGTCATGGCGGAGATTTATCATCACCTGCTTGAGAAAATGCGCGATGATGATTTCCATGTTTATGAAAAGCGCTATCGTGTGTCCAAGCCGCGCAAACTGGCGATACTTTCCACGCATCTGATTGCGCGATCCAGTTGAGTCGAATAGAGTTCCATCACCCCACGTTCAAAAGCCCATGTCGAAATTCTCATTCATCATCGCTGCCGCAGGTTTCGCTGGTCTCACCTCCTGCGTTCCACCAGAAGCTCCGCCGCCGCACTTTCATCCGAATCCTCCTTATGCCCCGCAACCGGTGGATCCTTACGGAAATCCTGACCCGGTATCCCCTACCCCTAACCCTACGCCGCCGCCCGTCTCGCCACCGACCGCCACCGGCGGCTATCCTACGGCCCAGCGCACCGACAATCCAAATCAAGTTCTCAGCCCTTACGAACCCTATAATGTCATCGACGTCGAGGGTTTCAAATCCGGGCAACTCGCGCGTGATCCGTCGAACCAGAAAATTTTCCGTGTTCCTTGAACCGCTGCTTTGCAAAAAGCGGTAACTCGTTTACCTGTAATTCGTCTAATCAAACTCCACTGAACCTAACAATAGAACCTCCTCAAAATGAAAACATTACTCGTCCCAATCATGGTGTGCTGCGGCGCACTTTTTCCCCTCACCCAAGTCCAAGCTGCCGGACCGGCCAACAAAACCTTCGGCGGCCTCGCCGTGGGAAAAACTTTTACGCTCAAAGTGAAATCGAGAATTTCAACCGCTACGACTTTCACCGGACAAAAAACTGTTCCGGTTCCTGTAGGGATTCCAGACTACAAACAAGGCGAAAAAATAACCTTTAAAATTGGAACCAAAGGTGAGTTGACCGCCAAGGACGGCCTATCGCTTCCCTACAAAAGCTCGGCCGCCCGCTCCGTGGACTACTACAAACTTGGCACCCTTTCCAACCCGCAAGGAGATAGCGGTTTGATCCTCAAAAACAGCAAGGGCAAGCCAGACACGATGAATCTGTTATTCGGGAAGTTAGTCACCTCCGGCCTCAACGTGACCACCTACTCCGTAAATTACCAATTAGAATAAACCGCTGTTTCCTTAACGCAAAGGAGAGCCTCGCGCTCTCCTTTGCTATTTTCCGAAGAAGGTATCATAAAACACGGAGGCCGTTAGACAATTCCCCGCCTCAGTTGGATGGCTTCCATCAACGATGAACAGCGGTCCTCCCCGGCCTGCCGAGAATTCGTGCTCCCACGCATCTCCCACCGGGACCACCACCACGCCCCCCGCATTTACCGACGCGGCTTGATATCCGGCGCGGAGCCGTGCGGTCATCGCGAGGAAATCGTCATTGCGGACTTTCGGATCACCATCGCGACGCCCCCATGTCTGATAGAGCACCGGGATTGCTCCGTGCTGGCGGACCTCGATGACTAGCTTCCGGAGCGGGGGAAACATGGCGGCCGCGGTTTTTCTAGCAGACATGGCGGGGATTTCACTCTGCTCCTGAAGCACCACGATATCCCAACGCCCCGCGCGGATTTTTTTCAATGTCGCTTCGTTCTCCGCATGTTGCCCCAGCGTCCAACCACCGTAGGTCGAGTGGCCGATCCTCACATTATTCCCATGCGCGGCGGCGACTTTAGAAAATTCCTTGGGCACTCCGAAGCTATAACTGTTTCCCACAAACAAAACGGCCAACTCATGGCTTGAGGCAACACGGTCTGTTAGTTCGCGCCGAGGATCGTTTCCTGCCGGACCCGGCGATAACTGGGCCTGCGGCGAACAGGCGGCAAGACCGAAAATGCAGGTGGATTTCACAAAGAGTCGGCTGATAGATTTCACGCTCGGGGATGGGCGGTGTCGTAGGCTTGTTTGAGACGCTCCTTGGTGACGTGAGTGTAAATCTGCGTCGTGGAAAGCGAGGCATGGCCGAGCAAAGCCTGCACGCTGCGGAGATCGGCCCCGGCGTCTAACAAATGCGTGGCGAAGCTGTGCCGGAGTTTGTGGGGACTGATGGCAAAGGGGATGCTGCTGCGTTTCAAATATTTCTTGAGCAACTGATCTACTGCCTGCTGGGTAATACGGCGATGGCGCGTGCTGAGGAAAAGCGGCCCGGACGTGATTGCGGCCTGCTGGCGGTAGCGCTGGATGGCGCTGATCGCCGGTCCGCCGATTGGGACGATCCGTTCCTTCGCGCCTTTACCCATGACTCTAACGGTTTCCCCGATGAAATCCAGATGCTTCACATCCAGCGCTAACAGCTCCGAAATCCGCAGCCCGCAGGAATAGAAAAGTTCGAGAATGGCAGCGTCACGCAACGGCAGCCACGGCGGTGATTTCTTATCAGCATCTCCCCGCAGCGGCATTGCTAACAACTCGTCGATTTGCGTGATGGAGAGAACCACCGGCAGACCGCGTTCAGGCTTCGGCAGCAGGACTTCGGCCACGGGACTGCGTGCGAGGCCGCGCCGGAGCACGAGAAATTTATAGAACGAACGCAGCGCGGCGAATCTCAGCCGGATCGTCGCCCGTTTGAGTCCCTGTTTCATCAGAGCGAATAGGTAGTCGCGAAAATCGTCCGGTGTTGCCATGCGCCAGTTAGAAAAGTCCTCGCCGCGCCATCGTTGATAAGCCGCCAAGGCGTCCCGATAATTCAACAAAGTCCGGGGAGACGCGCTCTTCTCCGTGGCTTGAAAATCGAAAAATGCGAACTCATCGCGGTCGGTCATCGACCCACAGATTAGCTTAGGGAAGCTTGAATACCAAGCGGCAAAAAACAGGGTTCCAGAATCCAAAAGATCCGGCCATGCTGCGGACACAATGAATATCCTCGCGAAGAACCTACTCATTCTCGCATCCGCCGGCTCGGGGAAAACTTTTCAGTTAGGCAACCGGGTGATCGGGTTAGTGGCAAGCGGTGTGGAGCCAGAAAAAATCGTGGCTCTGACATTCACCCGTAAGGCGGCGGGGGAGTTCGCGGACTCCGTGCTGATGAAGTTGGCCACAGCGGCAAGCGACGAAGAGAGCGCCGCCGGGTTGCGCCGCGATTTAGCAATTACGGACGCGGATTTCGGCGAGGCGTTGGAACGGGTGGTCCGCGCCTTGCCGAGGTTCACGCTAGGAACGATGGACAGCTTTTTCGCGAAGGTGGTGCGCGGGTTCCAGTATGAACTCGGTCTAACTGGCGGAAAATTCGATTTGCTGGAAGGCCCAAGGGCGGCGGCGGCGGCGGATGAAATCCTCGCAGCCATCCTCGGCGAGACCTTGGAAGATGGTGGTGGAGACGGATTTCTCCACGCGTTCCGGCGCGCGACCACCGGAAAAGAAGGCCAAAAAGTGACGGAGGGCTTGCGTGATTTCATGAAACGCTGGCAAAGCCACTATCGGATCTCGGGGCGTTTGCAGTGGGGGCCGACAGCTCTCGCGGGAGTCCAGATGGACGAGTGGGAAAAGCAGAAGCATGGCCTCGCAGCCCAGGTTTTGCGCGGACTCGACGGGATCGACTACACGGACAAACGGCAACGGGCTGCTTTAGAAAAGGTGGTGGAAACCTTGGTTGATCACGCGATCAGCAGTGGCAGCCTGGGCAAACCACCGAGTCTATTGGAAAAAATCTTGGCGGCGGCAGCCATTGAGAATGGTGCGCTGATCGTGGGTTTTTACAAAGAGTTCCTCATCGGCGGACCAGCGGGAGACTCACTTCGTGCGATGGTCAATCTAGCAGCCCGCTGCGAGATGGCGGCGGCGCTTCACCGGACGCATGCGGTGCGCGAGGTGGTGTCCATTTACGATGCGTGCTGCGAAAAGCAACTGCGCCGGCGGGGATTGTTAGGCTTTGACGATGTGAAAATCCTGATGGGTGACTGGGTCCAGAGCGAGGACGCGAGACTGCGGCGCGAGGCAGTGGATTTCCGGCTCGACGCACGCCACGAACATTGGCTGTTGGACGAGTTTCAGGATACCAGCCGTGCCGATTGGCTGGGCTTGCTCCCCCTCATCGACGAAGCGGCGGGCGAAGGTGACGGGACAATGTTCATCGTCGGTGATCGCAAACAGGCGATCTATGCATGGCGTGGCGGCGAGGTGGGATTGTTCGAGGAAATCATGACCCGTTATGGAGGAGGAATGGAAACGGCACCGATGGCGGAATCCTGGCGCTCTTGCCCCGAAGTCTTGGAGCTGGTGAACCGCGTTTGCGGCGATGCTGTAACCCTGCGAGAACTTTTCGGCGACGCCGCAGCCGTTTGGCAATGGCAGGAACACTTTTCCGCAGAAAAACTCGCAGTTTCAGCCAGGCGCGGCGAGGCGCGGGTGGAAATGGTGGAAGGAAAATGGGAGGAGCGCCTGGAACGGCTCGGCGGATTGTTAGGGGAATTGGGAATCGGGGAACGTCCCCTCACTTGCGGGGTGTTAGTAAGAAGCAACGCCAAGGTTCGAGAGGTGGCGGATCATCTGCGGACCAAGGGATTCGACGTGATCGAGGAAGGATGTCGCGAACCGGCAAAGGACAATCCGGTGGGAATCACTCTCGGTCATTTGTTCAAATGGCTGGCGAATCCCGCCGACGCTTTCGCATGGGAGGTCGTGGAAATGTCGCCGTTTTCCAGCACTTTACAAGCAAGGTTCGGCGACCATTGGCAGCGGGTGTGGGAAGGTTTGTTAGGGATGTCCGCGGACTTGGGTTTTGCCGGGATGGTCGAAGAAATTTTGGCGGACCTTGAGATTAATTGGTCGGATTTCGGTCGCCGCCGTGCGGGTGATTTGGTCACGGCTCTTGCCAGCTTGGATGCCCGAGGAGGCGCGACTCCACGGGAAGCCGCAGATTGGATCGAGCGCCTCGAAGTTTCCCAAAGTCCGGGGACCGCGGCGGTCCAAGTAATGACCATTCACAAAGCAAAAGGTCTGGGTTTCGATGTCGTCGTGTTGCCGGAAGTGCCGAATGACAGTATTCCGTCCGCACAATATTTCGACGTGGCGGAGGGCGACGGCTGGATCACTGAAACACCGCCGAAATGGGCACGGAACCTGATTCCGGAAATGCGCGCTTCGGAAACGGCTTGGGCTGACGGTCAGCGATACGAAGCGTTCTGCACCTTGTATGTGGCACTCACTCGTTCCAAACGTGGACTCTATATTCTGCTCGAGCCACCCTCAGTCTCGCAGGAAGCGGACAAGCCGTCACTGGCAAATTGGCTCGCCAGATCGGCGGGTTCGACCGGGAAACCCGGCGTGATCTATCAATCTGGATCGTCGGATTGGGTAGAGTTATTCCCCGCGTCTAACAATGTTAAGTCTACCTCGGATTTGCCCTCACTTGGGCCAAGCGTTGCCCGTCGAACAAGGACTACGCCGAGTGGTGCGAAGAAAGCTCAAGGTGCTGCGGTGTCCCATTCCCCTCGCGGTATGCAGTTTGGCAGCGAGGTCCACGCCGCATTCGAACAAGTCGGTTGGGTGGATGAAATGTTTCCTGTTTTGCGTGCTGGGGAGGCGGGAAGTTTGGTCGCCGAATTGTTGAAAATTCCAAAACTGCGTGAGCTATTCAGTCGGAATGGACGCACTATCGACCTTTTCCGCGAACAAGCCGTGGATGCGATGATCGATGACAAATGGGTGAACGGCGTGATGGATCGCCTACATCTACATAGGGATAGTTCAGGCATGGTAACCCGCGTAGAAGTAATCGATTTCAAGTCCGACGGACTGGACGAAATCCAAGATCTCGTCATGAAATACTCCGAGCAGATGGAAGCTTATCGTCAAGTCATGGAACGGGCCTATCCTGCGGCGACGGTAGATTGTATCCTCGTCTCAACCCATAGCCGTGACCTGATTTCCCTATAAGGCACAAAAAAATCGGCACCCTTTTCGGGGGCGCCGATGATGAAAAATCACCAATTTCCATGATCCACACGGAAATTGATCGGAGATCAAGGCACAACCGAAATAATCAATTTCGATCCGCTTTCAAACACCACAGCGCCATCGGCGGATAAGGCCGGATCCAGCGCAAATTTTTTGATGTGAAGGAAGACCACACCGTTTGCATCCGCACCGGCATCGATCTTGCCGGAAAGCGTGGCGGTAAACGGACCAAACGGGGTCGAAACCGTCTGGGTGCTCGATATTGGCCTGTGGAGCACTTCGATAGGCAACATCCCGGTGGAATTCACATAGGTTCCTTTGCGGACTTTTGCGTTGAGCAAGGTACTCAAGGAAGTCCCAACTGGAATGACTCCGTCCAAATCGCCCGTTGTGTGGCAGGTTCCGACAAGCTTATATGAGTAATTGACAGCAGCCGACAATTTCGGAGCGCTCACACCGGTGCCGCTGTGAATGGAGACGGACTTGCCAATTCCGAATGTCGCTCCACTGAGGGAAAGAGTGACGCTGGGGGCTGCAAAACTGGCGGCGACACCTAGACCGAGGGTCGCGACGGCGCAGGCAGTGAACCGGCTCAGGCCGGAGATATAGCATTGTGTGGTTTTCATCTTATTATTTTTTTGTTCAGGAGTGAGAGTGGGAGGAATCTATCAAAAAAAAATTAGTGGAACTACGGATTCTAACGAAGACAGCCTAAGATTTTTACATATACGCTCCGATTGTAGCGCCAATTGCAAAGCACCAGTAATAATCTGCCATGCCGCCGTCAAATCTATTTCGGCAGTTGGGCAAATTGCCCGATATCGCATTGCCGGACTCGATCTCACCCGCGAGTCAGATCGTGAAGGAAAAAAAATTTCGGCATCCGACGCCCCGGTTAAAAGCCATCTGAGGGAAGTTATTTTCTGCTAGAACACTAGCGTAACACAAAAAAACCGGCGTCCCTTACAGACGTCGGTTTTGATCGATTGAAGCAGCCTTGGATCAGGGCTTCACGGTGATGACAAGCTTGGCACCCGGGTCAAATTCGAGAGCTCCGATGGTCACCGGAGCCGGTGGAACGATGCTGACGTTGGTGATGTTGAAATAAACTTTCCCCACGTCCGGCCCGCCGACGGGTCCACCATACACTCCGCCGGTGAATGTCGCAGAAAACGACACAGGTCCTGCTGAAGTCGAGATGACGCGGGAATAGGGCTTATCAATCGCTTGGAACGGAAATTTTCCTGCGGTGTTCAAATAGGTGCCGGAAAGAAATTTTGCGCTTTTGGGTTTGAAGGAATTGAGGAGTGCCTTAAAGGAAATCGACTTTGGCGCCACAGATATCATTACCGAATGCTTCCCTGTGCCGTGGCAGCTTCCCACAACTTCGAAAGTGTAGGCGGTCGCTGGATCAAGCCGCGCACTCCCACTGTCGAGAAAGATGCTTTGGCCATTGGTAAAATGGGCACCCGCCAACGAAACAGTAACACTGTTGCTTGCAATTAAGGGTGTGATGCCGAGGCCGAGTGTCGCGACGAGGCAAGCGCCGAAGCCGAAGATACCGGAAAGGTAGGATTGTGTGGTTTTCATGGAATTGTTTGGTTCTGGAATTGAATTGGGAGGAATCTACTAAACTGTCGCCCCAGCGACGAAGGAATTTCACCTGCTGGAGCCGAATCAAATCATCCGGAAAGTGTCACGCGTTGCGGCGTCACGTCAATGGACGATCCACGGATAGTCAATCGACCCATGGTCGTCAATCCATTTTGCGATCATTCGCTGGGAGCGGATTGCCGCCGTTTTACGGAGATACTCGGTGCATCGTGTTGCCAACCGACGCATTGCCCGCTTCAATCATGCCACTATGAACGAGCCAGTTCGAACTTCTCATCCCGCCTTGCAACAATGGGTGGATCGAATGACCGCCCTTTGTACTCCCGATGTCGTCGAGTGGTGCGACGGCTCGCAGGCCGAATGGGATCGCCTTACCTGTCAGATGGTGGAAAAAGGCACCTTCATTCAGCTTAATCCGGAGAAGCGCCCGAACTCTTTCCTCGCCCGCTCCACCCCCTCGGACGTTGCCCGCGTGGAGGACCGGACCTTCATCTGCTCCAAGCGCCCCGATGAAGCCGGTCCCACCAACCACTGGTTCGATCCCGCGAAAATGCGGGTGAAGCTGGCGGAAAAATTCAAGGGCTCCATGAAAGGCCGGACGATGTATGTGATCCCGTTTTGCATGGGTCCGCTCGACTCGCCGCTGGCCAAGATCGGCGTGGAAATTTCTGATAGCCCCTACGTGGTGGTGAACATGAGGATCATGTGCCACATGGGATCGCATGTGCTCCAGCGCCTCGAAGATGAAGCAGGCGGTATCACTCCGAAAAAACGCCACGGGCACGGCCAGTTCATCCCCAGCCTGCACTCGGTCGGTGCGCCGTTAGAGCCGGGGCAATCCGACACCACCTGGCCCTGCAACGATGACAAATACATCGTCCATTTCCCCGAGACCCGCGAGATCATGTCCTACGGCTCCGGCTACGGCGGGAATGCCTTGTTAGGAAAAAAATGCCTGGCCCTCCGGATTGCTTCTAACATCGCCCGCGAGCACCAATGGATGGCCGAGCACATGCTCATTGTGGGCATCCATGCGCCGGATGGCTCCAAAACTTATCTAACCGCCGCTTTTCCCTCCGCCTGCGGCAAGACCAATCTTGCAATGCTCATCCCTCCCAAGTCCTATCAGGACGCTGGTTGGAAGACCTCCATCGTGGGCGACGACATCGCTTGGCTTTGGCCCCATGCGGACGGCAAGCTCCACGCGATCAATCCTGAAACCGGCTTTTTCGGCGTCGCCCCCGGCACTGCCTACGAGACGAATCCCATCGCCATGGAGTCGATGAAAGGAAACACCATTTTCACCAATGTCGCCCTCACCGACGACGGCGACATCTGGTGGGAAGGCATGACCAAGGACAAGCCTGCGCACCTGATCGACTGGACGGGTCAAGAATGGACTCCGGATTGCGGACGCACTGCGGCCCATGCGAACGCCCGCTTCACTGCGCCCGCTGTGCAATGCCCGACCATCGATCCCGAGTGGCAGAACCCGGACGGCGTACCCATTGATGGCATTATCTTCGGTGGCCGCCGCCCGACCACCATGCCGCTCGTCTATCAGGCGTTCAACTGGAGCCACGGCGTGTATGTGGGAGCCACGATGGGCTCGGAAATGACCGCCGCCGCCGCAGGCACCATTGGCAAGGTCCGCCGTGATCCCATGGCCATGCTGCCCTTCTGCGGTTATAACATGGGAGCCTACTTCGGGCATTGGTTAGAAATGCGGCGTTATCTCAAGAATTTGCCACGCTTTTTCCACGTCAACTGGTTCCGCAAGGATGAAAATGGGGAATTTCTCTGGCCCGGCTACGGCGAAAATATGCGCGTCCTGGAATGGATCGTGAAACGCTGCAATGGAGCGGCTGCTGGCTACGAAACCCAGATCGGCTGGACTCCGGCGTTCGAGGATTTCAACATCGAGGGACTCGATCATTTCACCAAGGAAACCTACGACAAGGCCATGGCTTTCGACCGTGCCGAGTGGAAAACCGAACTCGTTAGTCAAGGCGAGCTTTTCATCGACCTCTATGACCATTTGCCGAAGGAACTCATCTTTCAACGCGAGCTGTTAGCCGCCCGGCTTGGTTGAAACACGAATCGCAAATCTATCCGCGCAGCTTGCACGTCATCATTGCAAGCACACCAGTTAGGTTACTTCCCCGTCGTAGGCCAACCGTCCGTACCCCAGACCATCTGTTGTTCACCCATCACGGGCTTGCCGTCGGCACCGTAGTAATGGTAAGTGAACCAGTCAGCACTGCCCTCACTGAGGATACCCATGTGGCCGGGGCCATGCACATCGTCGTGCGAGGCGAAAAAAGTTTCATGGGCACCAGCCTTTCCACCTTTGTTGACCCACGGCCCGGTTGCCGCCCGTGAGCGGGCCATGAGAATGCGGTAAGTACTTTTCACACCGTCACAGCAGCCGCCGTCGTTCCAAAATGCATAGTAATAGCCATCGTGAAAGTGAACATAAGGCGCTTCGATATGGCCGAAGGCGACCGGGTAATCCTTGCGGGGGCCAGTACTGTGCAGACCTGTTGCCTTGTCCAACGGAGAAATGATGATGGTGGGATCGTCCCAAGTCGCACCATTGCCATAGCCCGATCCCCACGAGAGCCACAGGTTGCCCGCCTTATCGAAAAATGGCGCGGGATCGATGGCGGATTTCTTTTCCACTTTGTCGTCCGTGGCAATGACGACGCCAGCATCCGTCCAAGCGTAGCCAGAGGCGGCCGGATCAAGAGTGGGACTGGTCAGCAGACCGATGGCGCACTTTTTCCCATCCGCAGCCGCAACGGAGTAGTAAAGGTAATATTTATTGTTACAGAAAATGATATCGGGTGCCCAGATGCCTTTATTCATGGGGAATACGGCCTTGAGCAACGGCGGAACTCCCTTCGGAAAAGGAGAAGTGCCATCGGACCAAGCAAGCCGGTCGGTGGAAACTTTCATCCGCCCCCCGGTCGAGCAAACGTAGTATTTTCCGTTGCAGGAAATCATCCGCGAGGGATCGTGGGAATGAATTGATCCGGTAAGTGTCACTGCGGAGGCCGAAGCGGCAACCAGGAGGGAAAAAAGGGCAATGGCAAAGAGTTTCATGGATTTTTTAGAAGTCAGGATGGAGAGAAGTGGGGGATTTTGAAACCTAAGTAACGGGCGGGCTTTTAGACTCCACCTCGTCACAGGCTAGTGTTCCAGCCATAGTCATTTCATGGCATCGGGTAAAGTCTGTTATTTTAGGGTCCAACCGATTTCCGACTTCACGAAATCAACTCCGGCGAGGATGGAGGTTCTATCTTCGCAGTTTACGTGTCACCATGGCCAGTGCTTCCTCGGCCTCTGCGACCCGCAATAGTTTCGATATCATGAAATAAACTGCGGCGGCCACGGCCATGGTCACACCTAGCCCGAGCACCTTGGACACAAACAAAGTATGCGTTAGATCGTTGAAAAGAAAATGGTTCGCCACCATGCAAACCCCGCCCATCACCGCTCCCGCGAGGGCCAGTTTCCCTAGCAGAATTAGCAATTCCACGGTTCCGAGATCCCCGGCGAATTTACGCATCGCGAAGAACAGCAGCAGGAAATTCACCGAAGCGGAAATGCTTGTCGTCAGCGCCAGCGATTCGTGGCCCCAGCGGAGAATGAAGACGAACAGGTAGTTGAAACCCAGATTAATCCCCAGTGCCAAAAAGCTCACCAGCATCGGAAACCAACGCTTGTCGATTGCATAGAATGCAGGTTGCAGGACTT
>JANYFB010000266.1 GCA_025362955.1 Akkermansiaceae bacterium | reverse complement strand
GGCTACTGGCCCTGCCGGTTCCGACATCAATTACCTCGTCGGCGACTCGCTTGTCAGGGTGGATTATATGGGCATATCGACCGTTCCGTCAGACGTGACACACATTTCCGACACGCCACAACCCGGATTATCAACCATGGTTACCGGAGCTGAATTGAGACAGAACATGGTGAATGGAGCCAATGTAAATTTGATCAAACTGGATGAATTGGGTAATTACATCGTTGCTCAAGGTGGTGGCAACGTCCTTTCACAGGGCGGCGGTAACGTCCTTTCACAAGGCGGCGGCAACATGGATAACAAAGGCGGTGGCAGCCGCATCATGTCGGGATTGAGTAGCGCGATCAGCATTGGTAATACGACAGGAAATAAACTCGCAGCCCAAGATGCCGGAGTGGTCGCTCAGGGCGGTGGAAATGTCATAGCGAACGATGGAGCCACTATTGTCGTTACGAACCTGAGTGGAATAAACCTTGCTGCCGCTGGAGACGGCTTCATTTCCCACAACGGAAGCGCGATCGTCGCGCAAGGCGGAGGCAACATCATTTCACATGATGGAGGCAGTTTCATCTCCCAGAACGGAAGCGCCGTCGTGGCCCAAGGCGGAGGCAATGTCGTGGCCCAAGGCGGAGGTAACATTGTCGCCCAGGGAGGCGGGAATGTGGCTCCACATAACACTCAAAATGGTGCCAACAATGTCACTCCAGCGAACCCACAAATCCTGAGTTCACTCCCAGGATCATCCGCATCAATCACATCCGCGTTTGGCAACAGGATCGGAGGCGGGGGTTCCAATTTCCGCCCGAATCCATGATCTAAGAGACTGCGGGTAAAGTCGGTGATTTCATTCCGCCTTTCTCTATGCCGTGCGGAAGCGGGAACGTTTTGTAATTGGTAAGTCTTCCGCCGTTCTTCATAAAGTGGGTAAGACTTTACCCGCCATGCGCCAACCTACCCGTTTCCAACACCAAACTCTGTGGAACGCCGCCACCGGCGTTTCCATCCTCATCCTCGGAGCCCTGCTCGTCTGCCTCATCTGGCTCGTAGGATACGTTTTCGGGTTTCTCCAACCAGTCCTCATTCCGCTAATCGTGGCGGGCATCATTGCCTATGTGTTAGACCCGGTGGTCCGGTTCCTCGAAAAACGGGGGATGAGCCGCGTGTGGTCGGTGGTGACCTTGTTCCTGGCCATTTTGTTAGGCGGCACCCTGTTAGTTGCAGCGGTTCTTCCCGGCATCCAGCGCGGGCGCGGCGCTTTCCGGGAGTATCTATCAACCCCGCTGAAGACCCCGCAGGAGACACTTCCCACTGCCCCTGCGGCGGCGGATAGCTCGGACCATCTTGCGCCGGCGCTCGCCCGGTCGCTCCAAAGCTTGCGGATGCAACACAAGGATGGCATCATCGGCTGGGTTCTAGCAGACGTCGATGACCAGGGAAACCCACTGCAGAAGGATGAAAAATTGGTGGGAACAGAGTCACTGGATGACTTCTCGGACACTCGCGGCGGACGAATGTTGATGGAGAATCTGGACGTGATTTTTAAAACCGGACGGACCTGGCTGACCGCAGGTTCCACGAAATTGTTGGGTTTTCTCGGCCTGGTTCTGGGCATGATCATGGTGCCGGTTTACCTCTTCTTTTTTCTCAAGGACTCCGCCTCGATCCGCAATCACTGGCATGATTACATGCCGCTCAAAGCCTCGCGTTTTAAAACGGAGGTGGTGGACACGCTCCAGGAAATCAACGGCTACCTCGTTTCGTTCTTTCGCGGTCAAGTGTTGGTGGCAGCCATCGACGGGATTCTCGTCGGCATCGCCCTAACCATTTTTGGATTGCCTTACGGGCTTTTGATCGGAGTGTTCATGGCCATTCTCGGCGTCATCCCCTACATTGGCAACATTCTCTGTCTGATTCCAGCGTGCATCATTGCCTACCTTCACGCGCAGGGTGCTTCGCCCTTTGGAATGGGTCCGTGGGCCTATGTGGGCTGCGTGCTGGGGATTTTCGTGATCGTCCAACAAATCAACTCGTTGGTCACGGCCCCTAAAATCGTAGGAGATTCCGTAGGCCTGCACCCTCTAACAGTCATTTTTTCGATGCTTTTTTGGTCGCTGGTGTTAGGGGGATTTGTGGGCGCATTGCTGGCCGTGCCGATGACTGCGGCGGTGAAAGTGATGTTCCGGCGTTTCATTTGGGAACGTCAATTGCGTGAAGCGGTGGAACCGGAGGCCACTTAGATTCAATGAGTGCCTCCCGCCTCACGCGACTGGAATTCTCCCCCCGGATTATCCCAGCTTGGCGCGAAACGAGAGGCAGAGGGAGGCTTGTGGAAAGTGCCCCGGACGGCAAGGGCATTTCCTCGCCTCCGCCAAGAAGTTTCCCAGCGGAGGGCGTCAGTGGCCCAAGCGCGCCGAGATGGATTTCTGCGCCTGTTCGAGCAGAACTTTCAGCTCAGAATCTGCGCTGGGCATTGCTGCCGCCAGAACTGGCAGACTGTCAGCCCCTCCCACCCGACCGAGGATTCTGACGGACGAGTAGCGGATGGTCCCTTTGGTCTGCGGAAAGCGGCGAATCACGGTGGCTTCAGCCGGTGATCCGAGATCTCCATAAATTGGTTCCCAAGCTCCAGGATTCTTAAACCAAAGTTCATCAAGGATGGGAATCACCGCGAGGTTCTTTTCCTTGACGATCAGAGCCATCATTTCTGGAGGAATGGGTTTGTCGGCCTTGGCTAATTTCGTAACTTCGTTCAAAGCGGCGGTCCCCGCAGGTCCAGATTGTTCGGACCACACGGACAAAGCCTTGCAGACGTTACCTTTAAAATTCACCCCTTCGTCACCCAGCAATGCGATCAATTTGCGTGTGATGTCGCTGCGGTAAATTTTCGGCTCGGCCTCCGCAATTCGTTGGACAGCACGCTTTACCCGCTCGAGGTCGATGCTTTCCAATTCGCGCTTGTTCAGGTCATAAAACGCCGGATCTTCCTTCTTCGAGAGCTTTTCAATCGATCCCTCCACGAAGGCCTCATTGCGCACCCGGACTTCGATCACTGAAATTTCAGGGTAGATTTTCTCCGTTTGGCCGAGCACCCCGGCGAGTTCTGCGAGATCTTCTAACGATAGCCGAATTCCAGTGACCACCAGCAGATAATCGCCGCCATTCCGTGGATAGAAATGTGAATCAGGATCGGCATTGGCGACTCTGATAATGTAGTCCCTGACTAGGAAACGGTTGCTATCGCTCAATCCCCTAAACCACAGCCCTAGAGCCCGTTTGGTGCTGCCTTCAGTGGCAAGCCGGGCGATTTCAGCTTCTAACGGACCCGTTCCAATACGGTTTCTTAGCTCTGAAATCGCGCTGCTTTCAACCGGTGTCTTAGACTCGACCTCAGGAGGGGGCGTGACTTTTCCCGGTGTGCTGGCCGAATGCCCGGGAATTGGCACCGATCCAGCCTTGAAAAAAAACGGTAACGACAGTGGGCCGGCGCTTAAGAGCAATCCAAAAAGAAACGCTTTGAAACGAGCCTTCGGATTCGCGTAAACTAACAAAATCACCCCTAACAGACAGGTGAATCCGGCCATCAGCAGTCGGTTGGTAAGGATCATTCCATCCAACACGCCGCCCCGGCCCGCCCCTAAAATGAGAAGTAACCCCACGAACAACATCCCCGCCACACCCACGGCTCCGGCGATGATCCGTTGCGGAGACGCGGGTTCAAGCAATGACGCGTCCGGCATGTTGCTATAACGGATCGGTTGCACACCGATAAGTGCGGCCCCTCCCGGCAGCGGGACTCGCTGAAATCGGTTCATGCTGGCGCTTGCCCTCTCGCCAGGATAAAATTTCGGCCCGCGGACGATGACCGGATCGCTGATTTTGAACCGGTGCTCGCAGCCACCACATTCCACGGTTCGGTCGCGCAAATCTTCTCCGACCTTGAAACGCTGCCCGCATGAAGGGCAGCGGATCAGCAGCAGCGTGTCGTCGGGAGGCGTGGAAGGCATGTGATGGAAAAAGTTTTGGCGCAAACTCAGCCGATTGCAACTCCAAGGATCGCTTGTCCCTAACATGATGGGAAGGAAGATTTTTGCCCAAACGAAATTTAGTTTGGAAACATTAGAAATTGACGTTTCCCGAATTTCATCATATCAAATGGATCAACCTTCTAGCCGATGATGAACCCACTCAGACTCAGCCCGCTCCCGTCGCTCCGTGCAGACGACCAATCCAGATCTCTGCTGATGGAGCGCGAAGGCTTCGTGGATGAAGCGGTGGTGCTGGCTCTGATGACCAGCCCGTTGCCGATCCGCAGTGTGGCCCATCTGGAAGATCTCGCATTGTCCTCCGATGATCAGGATTTTGCGGGGTGGCGGCTGTCGCCCGCGTTGCAGATAGGGACTGAGTCGGCACCAGTGGTTCCCCGTCGGGCGACCCCGCCGTTTATAGCAGAACCCGGCATCGGAGCGCCTCATTTGGGTGGCCACCGTTGGTGGCTCGCTGGCTTGGCGGGAGTTCTTTCCACCCTGCTTTTTTCCGTGCTGCTGCTCAATCTCTCGTCGCGACCAGGCTCGAATTTTGAGACGATCGTTTCCCGGGGAATGCTAAGTTCCGCCAAGCCGGTTCCGGTGGAAAAAGTGGATTCTCCGAAAATTGCGCCCGAGCTGACGGAAGTTTCGCCTTTGCAGCCACGTCATGGCAGCGATGATTGACGCTTGGCTTTTGGTTGGACAAGCTCACCGTGCATGTCCCGCCCTGGATTAATTCTCAAACTCAGCTGCCACGATCAGCCGGGCATCGTTGCTAAAGTCGCGAACTATGTGGCCAGCCATCGGGGGAATCTCGTCGAGTTCGCTCAATTTTCAGACAAACTCGGCGCGAAATTCTTTGCCCGCTTGGAAATCGAAACCGTCGATCTTGATGTGGATGTGCAGGATTTTATCGACGGCTTCGGGACGCTCGGTCGGTCCTTGCAGGCGGATTGGCATTTCCGGCGGCTGCCCTACCGGATGAAAACTGCGGTCCTCGTCACCAAAACCGATCACTGCCTTAATGAAATTCTCTGGCGGGCGGAACTTGACGAGCTTCCCATTGAAATCACGTCCATAATCGGAAACCGCGACAACTGTCGAGCCATCGCCGGACGCGCGGAAATCCCGTTTCATGAAATCGATATGGATGGCGAAAACCGCGATCAAGGATTTACGGCAATCCGGCGTTTGATCGTGGAACAAGACGTAGAACTGATCGTTCTCGCCCGTTTCATGCAGATTCTTCCCGATGATTTTTGCAAGGCGTTTGCCGGGCGTATCATCAACATTCATCACAGTTTCCTGCCCGCATTCATTGGCGTAAACCCCTACAAGCAAGCTTATGAGCGCGGGGTGAAATTGATCGGAGCGACCTGTCACTATGTTACCGCAGACCTTGATGCCGGGCCGATCATCGAACAGGAGGTGGATCGCGTACAGCATTTCCACACTCCAAACGACTTGGTCCGCCTCGGCCGCCATTGCGAGCGAATCGCCCTCGCGAAAGGCATCCGTTTCCACGTCCATGACCGGACAATCATCGACGGCCACCGTGCGATCGTCTTCCCGGATTAATGAAATTGGGGGCTTTACAAAGCGGGGACTCAGGCGCATTTTTCGCGCCCGTTCCAAGGAGAGGTGGTCGAGTGGTCTATGGCACCTGATTCGAAATCAGACGTAGTGTAACAGCTACCGTGGGTTCAAATCCCACCCTCTCCGCCATTCTTTGATGCATTCATCACAGGTCGATTGGACTCCGAAACTAGGGTGGACAGGCCGATTTCGCGTGCTAGTTTTCCGCCGTCCCCCAATCGTATGAAAAGCATGTTACGAGGTGTTCTCTTTCCTGCCGCGTTCGCCACCTGCGGACTCGTTTCGTGTGCGACGGTTAGCAACCTTGGCAAGGGTTCCGTTGCCTTGGTTCAAATGGCGGCTGACAAAATTCATCCGGCAGGAGTCAAGGTGGTGGAGGTGCGGGAAAAAGATCTTAAGAAACTTCCCAGCGGCCAAGAGCGAGCGTTGGCATTTGAAACTACTCGTAAGCGCGGCTTCTGGTTTTTTGGCGGGCCGGTCGATTTTAAAGAACCCACCTTGCCCCTTCCTGGCGGTGAAATGGATGGCAGCCTGCTTCCTCCGAAGAGCCCTTGATTTTTCATGGACGACACTTCCCGGATTTGTTGTTAGGTGGGATCTGGGTATAGGTGATTCTATCTTTGACCTGTGAAATGGGATCCGGCAGGCTCGTCTGAGTGAGTCCCACTTCCCGATTGCTGATGCTCGCCTTCGCGTGGTTGCTCTTGGCTAGCCTCGTGGTGTTCGTGCCGTCGCTAGTGGCGGCGTGGTGGTGGCTCGGAGCGGGCGGCGGTTTGGTGGTGTTAGTGGATGCTGGGATCGCGCGGTTTCTAACAAAAATTGATCTGCAACGGCTTTTGCCCGGTCGTTTCGCGCTGGGGGAGGCAGGAGAGGTCCGGTTGATTTTACGCAATGAAAGCGGACGTCCGGCCCAAGTGGAAATTTTCGATGGCATCCCTCAAGGCGCGTTGGCACCGACTCTACCTTGGTCGGGCGAGGTGCCGGTCGAGCGCGAGATAATAGTGTTTCATCCCGTAACTTTGTTGGAGAGGGGCGAGGCGGTGTTCGGTCCTGTGCATGTGAGGCGGCGTTCCCTGTTAGGGTTCTGGACGAGAAAGACGCTTCATCTGTCGGATGAAACGGTGAAGGTCTATCCGAACTATGAACCGGTGATCCGCTTCGCCCTGCTTGCCATGCAGCATCGCGAGAGCCCGATGGGAATTGTACGGCGTCCCCGCGCGGGATCGAGCCGGGATTTCCATCAGCTCCGGGATTACCGCGATGGCGATCCACTGGCCCAGATTGATTGGAAGGCCTCGTCCCGCAGACAAATGCTCATCAGTCGCGACTATCAGGAGCAGCGGAACCAGTCGATCGTATTTCTGCTAGACACCGGTCGGCGGATGCGCGCGCTTGATGGGGGAGTTCCGCAGTTTGATCATATTCTCAATGCCGTCTTACTCGTCGCGCAGGTGGCGCTGCGCCAGGGTGATCAAGTCTCGGTGAAATCCTTCGGCGGTTCGGATCGCTGGCTGCCACCGGTGAAAGGCTCCCATGCGATGCCGGTCCTGCTGAATCATCTCTATGACTATCAGACCACGCCCGCGCCCAGTGATTTCAGTGGGGCAGTGGAGCAATTGCTGGTCCGCCAGCGCCGGCGTTCGCTGGTGATCCTTCTAACGAACCTACGCGGCGAGGACGGCAAAGAACTTGTGCCTGCGCTACAGGTTTTGAAATCCCGCCATTTGGTCCTGCTCGCCAGCATGAGGGAGCGGGCGGTGGAGGACGCGATGTCCGAGCCGGTGGAATCATTTTCCGGTGCGCTGAAATTGCTTGCAGCGGATCGCTACGTCCACGAGCGGCGGGAAATCCTCGCCAGTCTCGGAGCCTTGGGTATTCTGACGCTTGACTCCACTGCACAGGATTTCGCGATCGCACTGGCGAATTGTTATTTCGATATCAAGGCGGCAGGTAGAATTTAAATCCGGGCATTTTACGCGATCACGGTATGGAGCTGTGGCCGAATCGTGGCATTCTCATTTTCGTAAGGGATAGCACATGAATCGCCCCCCAAAGGGCCCACGGGCGTCGGAACTAGGGATCCGGCGCCCGTGGTCATTTTATGAGTCAGGGCCGGAAAATGCGGTGAATGAGTCCCCCGAGAAATGAGGTTGAGAAGTCGCGAGTAAAGGATCACCTTGGCGTCGGCCATGAATCAAAAATCCATTTTTCTAACACTCATCTCACTTGCCCTAGGCGGCACCGTTTCCAGAGCGGACGAGCCATGTCTCTGGTATGAAAAGCCCGCGAAAAACGCCATGAATGAAGCCTTGCCGGTCGGGAACGGCAGGATCGGCGGGATGGTTTTTGGCGGTGTGGAGATGGAGCGCATCCAGCTCAATGAAGACAGCCTCTGGACAGGAGACGATCACGCTTACGGCGCCTATCAGACGCTGGGAGATCTCTATCTGAGTTTGGAAACCGGTAGCAAACCACTGGTCACTTGTCCGAGCGGGAATCGAGCTTGGAACGAAGCGGAAGACTTGCCCGCTTCATTCGATGGAGACCCGCAAACGAAATGGTGCGTTGAGCATCATGATAAGCCCGTCATCTGGCAGGTGCAGGCGGTGGCCGGGGCTCCAGCCGCTACCTCCTACATCTTGACCAGCGCCAATGACACGCCCAACCGCGATCCGCGAAATTGGGAGTTTGCGGGTTCCGCAGATGGAGAACAATGGACGCTACTCGATAAGCATGATGACGAAGGCCCTTTTGCGAAACGCTTCGAGGCGAAAACATTCAATTTCAAAAACACGAACTCCTATAAATTCTATCGGCTAACCATTTTAAAAAATCAGGGAGATCCTCAAATTCAGCTTGCCGAGATCGCGATATCCAACCTCCGACCCGCGCCCCCCGCATTGCCGGTCACGGGTTATCGCCGCGAACTCAATCTATCCACCGCGACGGCGACCACCACATTTGCGCGGGGCGGCGTGTTATATACTCGCGAGGTTTTCGCCAGCCAACCGGATCAGGTGATCGCCGTGCGTTGGACATCCCAGCATCCCGCGTCCATCTCCGGAACCATTGGGTTGAAAGGCGCGCATCATGAAACCACCACGGCGGAGGGGAGCACCCTCACCTTCCGCGGTGCTCTCGGAAACAAACTCCAATATGAAACTTCCGCCCGCGTCATTGCGCATGGCGGAAAGCTCGAAATCGTGGACGGGACAATCCAAGTCAAAGGGGCCGACGAAATTGTTATTCTGTTAGCTGCCAATACCGACTACGTTTTCGATTACTCACACAAGAATCTGAGTGGACTTGCTCCGCATGATCGCGTTTCGGCACAACTCGATGCTGCTGCCCGCAAGCCTTATGAAACGATTAGGGCCGCCCACCTTAAAAACTTCCAAGCGCTCTTCAACCGCGTCACTGTCGATTTCGGAAAATCCTCGCCATCCCAAACCGCCATGCCGATTGACAAGCGCAAGGTGGAAGCCGCGACCAAGACGGACCCGGAGTTGGAGCAACTCCTTTTCCAATACGGTCGTTACTTGCTCATTTCCTGCTCCCGCCCCGGCTCGCTACCTGCCAACCTCCAAGGCCTCTGGAATGATAGCAACACCCCAGCGTGGGAGTGCGATTATCATGCGAATATCAATGTCCAGATGAACTACTGGCCCGCGGAATCCACCAATCTAACCGAGTGTCATGAGCCATTGTTCGACTGGATGAAATGCCTGCTAGAGCCATGGCGAAAGAATACCAGCGAGGAGAATGAATTCGCCCTACCATCAGGAAAAATCCGGGGTTGGGCCGTCCGCACGGGTGTCAATACCTGGGGGGCCGGAACGTTCCTTTGGGATAAAACCGCAAACGCCTGGCTCTGCCAACATCTTTGGGAGCACTATGCATTCGGTGGCGACAAAGCCTATCTCAAGTCCGTCTCCTATCCGATGATCAAGGAAATCGTGGAGTTCTGGGAAGATCACCTGAAAGCGCTGCCAGATGGTCGGCTCGTCGTCCCGCACGGTTGGTCGCCGGAGCACGGCCCGCAGGAAGACGGCACAAGCTATAATCAACAGATCGTTTGGGATCTTTTCCAAAACTATACCGAAGCTGCCGACGCGCTGGGAGTCGATAAGGCATATCGCGATAAAATAGCCGCCCTGCGTGACAAACTCGTTGGACCTAAAATCGGCAAGTGGGGACAGTTGCAGGAATGGATGGACGACAAGGACGACCCCAATGATCACCATCGACACACGTCTAACTTATTCGCCGTTTATCCAGGCCGCCAAGTGAGCGTGACAAAAACTCCCGAACTTGCCGCCGCCGCGAAAAAATCCCTCGATGCACGCGGCCCGACCGGCGACGTTCGTGAGTGGTCGTTCGCTTGGCGCACCGCCCTCTACGCCCGCCTGCATGATGGTGAAAATGCCCACGCGATGCTCCAGAATTTGTTTGATGACCGCAACACCTGCGTAAACCTTTTCGGCCTCCACCCGCCGATGCAGATGGATGGGAATTTCGGCATCACCGCTGGCATCGCCGAGATGTTAGTGCAAAGCCATGAAGGTGAAATCAACCTGCTCCCCGCACTGCCCAAAGACTGGCCTAACGGGACCATACGCGGTCTCCGTGCGCGTGGCGGCTTCGATGTCTCTATCGCTTGGAAAGATGGTAAACTTACCGATGCGGCGATCCGCAGCACCACCGGCAGCGATCCGAAGGTGCGCTATGGAGCCAATGCCACCACGTTGAAACTTGCTCCCGGAAAAACCGCCTTTTTGAAAAACAGCAGCTTCGGATCAAAGCCATAACTCCCATGAAATACATCAGCACCCTCGTAATTTTTCTAACTCTGGGCGCAATGGAACCGTACGCCCAAGTCTGGGCTGCCACTCCTGTCGCCCTGCCTCTCAGCGCCCAGCCCGAGAAAAACCCGGTCCCGCGCTCCGTCGGATGGACTCAGGAATGCGCCGATCGCGTCGCGGCGATCAAGGGTAAGCCGTGTGACGTCATTTTCATTGGCGACTCGATCACGCAGAACTTCGTCGGGAATCCCATGCCCGCATGGGATCTGGTCGGCGGTCAGGTCTGGGAGAAACATTATGCGAACCGCAACGCACTCAACTTCGGAGTGGGTTCAGACAATACCCGGAATGTCCTTTGGCGCTTGGAGAACATGGACATCAAAGACCTCCGCCCCAAGGCTGCGGTTATTCTGATAGGAACTAACAACACCAAGGACACGCCCGCCGACATCGCCGCGGGCGTCAAGGCCGTGGTGGACAAAACCCGCGCGACCTTCCCCGGCGTGAAGGTGATTCTCGTCAGCATTCTACCGACGGCCCGCGAGACGCAGCGGATGGCGGAGGCGAACAAAACCATCCGCACCTTCGGCGACAATCGGGACGTTTTCTATCTCGACCTCGCCGCCAAAATGCCACCCGAAGGCAGCAGTTGGAAAGGCCTCGGTAACGATCGTCTCCACCTCCGCCCCGAAGCCTACGAGTTATGGGCGACGGAAATGGAGCCGCTACTGAAAAAGCTTCTTCCCTGATCAATTCAGGAAGTTTCACCCCTCAACGAGCGTGGGCGTCACGCCCAGAGTTTGCAAGGCCAGTGCCATGTGGGCGGGACAGCCGCGCTCCTTGGTTATAGGCCGTTCCTCATGGCTTTCTGGACCATCTCGGTGAGCAATGGACCGGCGTTCGCGATCAGGGTTTCCAACGGCAGACCGTTATCAGCAAGCGCGTGGAGGGACTGGAAAATACCACTTCCGCGAGCTTCGTCGTCGGCTTGGCCACAAAATGCGGTGATGGGGACGGCTAGGCTGTTAGCAAGCCGGGCGAGGGCGACGGGACCTTTTCCTCCCAAGCTTTGATGGTCGATGGAACCCTCCCCGGTAATTACGTGATCCGCAAGTTTGATCCGGTTTTCCAAATCCAACAATTGGGCTAACAGATCGAAACCGGATACCAACTTTGCCCCCGCAAAGTGCAGCAAGCCGAACCCCAGCCCGCCCGCCGCGCCCGCGCCCGGAATGAGCGCGGCCTCCTCGCCACCGCTGATCGCTACGAGATGGGCGAGCCCGGTTTCAAGCGTGATTTGAGTGCCCGAACTTGCCCCTTTCTGAGCGGAGAAAACTGCCGTGGCACCGCGTGGACCGAGTAGGGGATGATCCACATCGCAAGCCGCGATGATTTCCGGCAGGGCCAGCCGGGAACTTCGATCAACCCGCCGGACATCTGCTAGATTCGAGGGATTTGCTTCGATCTCGTTTTCGTTCGCGTCGAGGAAACGCAGGCCAAGCGCCGCTGTCATCCCGCAACCGCCATCATTTGTCGCGCTCCCGCCGAGGCCGAGGATGATGCGAGTCACGCCACGTTCGGAAATGGCATGGGCGATTTGCATCCCGGTGCCCTTGGTCGTGGCCAGCAGGGGATTTCTTTCATTTGCTGTTAGCCGGGAGAGTCCTGCGGTTTCGGCCATCTCAAGAATCGCCGTCGGCCCTTCCGGCGTGGTTGCTAGAAAATAGCGGCTTCTGATGGCTCTCCCCAAGGCATCGACCGCCGGACAGGAGATCCATTGCCCCTCGAGCGTGGCAGCCAGCGTTTCCAAGAACCCTTCGCCACCATCAGCGATCGGGCACAGATCCAACACCGCATCCGGCTCTACCCGCCGGATACCCGCAGCGATCGCCGCCGCCGCATCCGGCGCCGAGAGCGAACCTTTGAACTTGTCCGGGGCGATGAGAAAACGGCTAGGCACGAGATGTAGGCTAGTGAGATGTCGGTTTTTTGAGGTCATCGACCGCCCCTTCGCACTACTTTTTCTTTGCCTGGCTGAGTGCCTGCGAGAACCAATCATTGTTCTGTGCGGCACCGGGGCTGAAATTCGCGGGATTCCCTTGGGGACGCGGGACGTTGTTGCGGCCGCCGCTGTTAGGACGGGCGTCGCGGTCGTCGGGAGAACTGCGGCGAGAAGTCGCAGCCACGTCCACCTTGGACTTCATGGAGAGGGCGATGCGGTTGCGCTTGAGATCAACTTCGACAACGGTGACCTGGACTTTTTGGCCGACTTTGACGACTTCCGAAGCATCGCGGATGAAGTGGTCTGCTAGCTGGCTGACGTGGACGAGACCGTCTTGGTGGACACCGACATCGACGAAGGCTCCGAAGGCGGTGACGTTGGTAACGATGCCGGGAAGCTTCATGCCGATGGTGAGGTCGGAGGGTTTCTCGACGCCCTCGACGAAGGAGAAGAGCTCGAATTGTTTCCGCGGGTCGCGGCCGGGTTTGGCAAGTTCGGCGACGATGTCTTTTAAGGTGGGCAGGCCGACCTGGTCATCGACGTATTTTTGCAGGTCGATCTTCTTGCGGGCGGCTTCATTCCCTAGCAGTTCCTCGACCTTGCAGCCGGCGTCCGCCGCCATTTTCTCGACGAGCGGGTAGCGTTCCGGGTGGACGGCGGAGGAATCGAGCGGGTGCTTTCCGCCACGGACGCGAAGGAATCCGGCGGCTTGCTCAAAGGCTTTTTCGCCAAGACGCGGGACTTTTTTCAACTGTTCGCGCGAAGTGAAGGCCCCGTTTTCATTGCGCCAGGCGACGATGTTTTCGGCGAGCGAGGGAGTGAGGCCTGAGACGTAGGAGAGGAGTTGTTTCGAGGCGGTGTTGATTTCGACACCCACGGCGTTGACGCAGGATCTAACGGAATCGTCGAGGCTGGCTTGGAGCGCGCGCTGATCGACATCGTGCTGATATTGACCGACTCCGATGGCTTTTGCGTCGATCTTGACCAGCTCGGCCAGCGGGTCCATCAGACGGCGACCGATACTAACAGCGCCTCTCACTGTCACGTCTTCGTTCGGGAATTCCTCGCGGGCGACATCGGAGGCGGAGTAAATGGATGCGCCGCTTTCGTTCACCATCACGACAGGGATGGAGGAGGGGAGTTTGAGCTTTTTGATGAAGGCTTCGGTTTCGCGCGAGGCGGTGCCGTTACCGATGGCGATGGCCTCGATGTCATGCTTTTTGATGAGCGTAGTGACTTCGACGGCGGCTTCGTAGGCTTGGTTCTGCGAGCCGGCGGTGCAGTGAAGGACGGTGTGATGGAGTAATTTTCCCGAGCGATCTAACACGACAGTTTTGCACCCCGTGCGGAAGCCAGGGTCGATGGCGAGCAAGCGTTTTTCACCGAGCGGCGAGGCTAACAAAAGTTCGCGAAAGTTGTCGGCGAAGACGGTGATGGCGGTTTCGTCCGCCCGCTTTTTCGCCATGAGGCGGGCTTCCGTTTCCATCGACGGCATGAGCAGGCGCTTGCAGCCATCCTCCACGGCTTGGGCGACGTGTCTGCCAGCGGGGCCGTTAGATGTCACCCACTCTGGCAAGGCGGTGGCAGTCACGCGATCATGTGGCACCTCCACCCGCATCAGCAGGAATCCTTCCTTTTCGCCGCGACGGATGGCGAGGGTGCGGTGGGATGGGATAGATTTAAAAGGCTCGCTCCATTCGAAATAGTCGCGGAATTTTTGCGCGTCCGCCTCCTCTTCTTTTCCATACATGATCTTCGATGAAACGGTCGCATCGTCTTCATAAATTTTCCGCACCCGGCCCCGCAGCGGCGCGTCGTCGGCCACACGTTCCGCGATGATGTCGCGGGCACCTGCTAGAGCCTCGACGATGGTAGGGACTTCCATTTCCGGGTTGAGGAATTTGGCGGCTTCCTCCTCGGGATTGGCGGATTGGTTTTCAAAAATAAAATCTGCTAGAGGCGTGAGGCCCCGTTCGATGGCCTTCGTCGCGCGCGTTTGGCGTTTGGGACGGAACGGTGCGAAAATGTCCTCCACCGCCGTCAAGGTCAGCGCGGCTTCTAACTTCTTCTTTAGCTCCGGCGTCAGCAGCGAGCGCTCTTCCAGTGATTTCAGCACCGCACTGCGCCGCGAATCCAGCTCGGCGAGTTGGAGCATCCGGTCCCGGATCGTTGTGATCTGGACTTCGTCGAGCGAGCCAGTCTGCTCCTTGCGGTAGCGGGAAAGGAAGGGCACCGTGCCGCCCTCGGCGAGGAGCTTGGCGGTGGTGGTGACAGATGAAAGGGAGATGCCGGTTTCCCGGGCAATTGCTTCGAGGTGAGTCATGCGGGCGGTCGGTTTAAGCGAGCCCGGCGGCAGCGGCAAGAAATACGGCAGAGGGGTGGGCCAACAAAATTAAAATTTAACCCCGCCATTTCCGGTTTCATTGACCATGGGTAGTTTTAACCGACACCCGACCCAGGGTTGTTGACATTCGACTCACAAAGTCTCTGGAAGATTGCCTTTTCCGCAGCGGCACCCCAGCGTGTGCCCTTCATGGCTGCCGAACCCAACAAACCCATCGCTTTCCCAAAAACCGCCGTCCTTCAGCAGGGAGCCACCGCAGTGGAGGATGTCACCCGCGCCTTGCCCCACGCTCTCGGGCCGGAGAAAAGTCTGCTTTCATCCATGTTGCAGGACTCGCAGGAATACATCGGCGTGGCCATTGAGGAAAAGCTGACGCCGGAGCATTTCTATCTGCCATCCCACTCGACCTTGTTCGAATTCCTGATCCAGCTTTTCGAGTCTGGCACGGAAATCGAGTTGGTTTCGTTAGTGCAGCGGCTGCTAGATCGAGGTTTGCTGGATCGGGTGGGTGGGCCATCCTCGCTCACGGATATTTACACCTACGCGCCGAGTCCGGGGCACTTCCGCCATCATCTCCAGCATGTGAAGGACAAGTTCGTCCTGCGCTCGATCATCCAAAATTCTAACGAAGCCATCGCCCAAGCCTATGACGCGCCAGACGAAGTGGCAGCGCTGCTAGACTCGGTCGAGGCCAAGGTGCTGGCGATCCGAGAGGGCGCGGAAACGAACAAGGCTCCCACGATCAAGCAGTCGGTCAACGAGGTGATCGAGCAGTTTCAAGCCCTCCTCGCAGGGGAAAAAGGAGCGCAGGGGATTTCCACCGGCTTCGAGCAACTGGACCGCATGAGCAATGGACTGAAACCGGGGGAAATGTTCGTCATCGCCGCCCGGCCATCCATGGGAAAGACCTCGTTCATGATGAACATGGTGGAGCACATTTGCTTGGACCAAGGAAAATCGTCGATGGTGTTTTCCTGCGAAATGAGTTCGTTCCAGCTTGTGCAACGGCTCATTTTCTCCCGGTCCAAGTTCGCGATGAGCCAGCTTTCCCGAGGTTACACGCCGAACAAGGGCGACCTGCAGCGCATCCAGCGGGCGGCGCTTGAGACCTCCTCGGCCAAGCTTTTCCTTGATGACACGCCGGGCATTTCAATCAACGAACTCCGCGCGAAGGCCCGCCGGAAGAAGCGCGACGAGGACATCCAGTTCATCGCCATCGACTACTTGCAGCTCATGAAATCCCGGACCAAGCAGGCGGAAAACTCGCGGGAGCGGGAAATCGCGGAAATTTCCGCCGGGATCAAAGGCCTTGCAAAGGAGCTTGCGATTCCCATCGTCATCCTCGCCCAGCTCAACCGGGGGCCGGAAAGCCGCGCCGGAAAAAGCCTCGGTGTGCCGCGCATGTCGGACCTGCGGGAATCCGGCTCCATCGAGCAGGACGCGGACATGGTCGGGCTGCTCTATCGGACTGCGTACTACGCGGAGAGTGAGGAGGATAAAGAGGCAGAAGCAGGAAAAGCCGAACTCGTCCTCGCGAAAAACCGGAATGGTGAAACCGGCCACATCCCACTCACCTTCATCGCGGATCTGATGCGCTTCGAGACGGGGCCTCCGGCGCACGAGAAGGAGTAGCGGAGATCACCGGTCGCCGCGGGTGGGATTTGGAAACCGCGAATGGACGTGAATACAAATATTTCTGAAAGTGGCTGGAGCCTCCGGCTTCTGAATTTTTTTCTCGTCTCCCATTCGCGGGTCCCCTTTTTTACGGCTTGGTCAGTTCTGTTTTTTGATAGAGTTCCGCGTTGGATGCTTGGAACTCGGCCTTGAGCTTGACCCGCAGCGGATAGAGATCCACAAGCCGCCAGCCAGTAAAAGTCCATTCACGTTCTTTCCCGTCGTGCTCGATGCCGACTAACAGATGCACGGCGTCCTCGTTGATTTTCAGCGTCTCATTTTTAGGCTCGAAATAAAACGTGCGGAACGTGCTGTCCGCCGATCCCTGCTCGACGAGCTTGGGGTCCAGATAGAAAACGAGTTTGGATTCCTGATCCACAATGCGCAGGTCCGGGTAACCCGAGCGCTGGTGCTCGCCTTCCCGGTTAGGCGGCACCTCGCAGGAAATGCCGGGAATTTCGTTGAGATGCTTGTGAATGCCATCTTCAAAGAACCGCGAGGCTTCGTTGATGCGGCGGAGTTCGCGGACAGGGGAGTCGGGTTTGTTCAGCTCGGCCAGGGTGATTGCCAGCGCTTTCCCGATTGCAGAGGTGACACGTATGTGCGCGGGATTGTCCGTTAGCGGCAGCACCTTTTTCCCGGAACAAGCCTCGGCCACCGTGGCGAAGGCAAAGGTGCGGTTTGATAGATTTTCCCCGAGTAGCGAGATGACAAGGGCCGCGTCAGGGTCGGTTTTCGTCGGAATGAAGGGCTCAAGAGCGAAAGCGAAACTACCGCCTGCGAGGATGGCGAAAGGAAGGATTTTTGAGAAGCGATTCATGGATCGGAATTTTGGTGTTAGATTCTTCGGCTGTTGTGCCAGATCGAGGTGTCCGGATGAAGCAGCGAATCGACAGACATCTCTGTAAGTTCGTGGCTTTCGATGAGACGGGCAAGCAGGACGAGCGAGGCGACAGCATCGAAAAGCGCGTCGTGCCAGGATTTTCCAGGAACGAGTTCCCGGATGATATTGGTTAGTGCGTGGTGTTCACAAAGCGCACCCAGCGAGTGATCTGGCAGTTCGGGCCAAGCGGCGCGGGCAAGCAAAAGTGTGTCGATCCACGGGCCGAAGCCGTGGCCGGGAAAGGCGCGGAGGAAACGTTTTTCCGTCCCCTTTCCGTGGGCAACGACGATGGCTCCCGCCAACCGCTTTTTAAATTCCGGCCATAACAGCAATAGCGATGGCGCATCCGTCAAAAGCTCCGGGCCGATTCCGTGGACTTTTCTAGCAGCCCAGTGGACGGGTCCATCCGTTTGCAGGTAGGAAACGAAGGCATCGGCATGACCGTTTTCTAACGACCAGGTGGCGAGTCCGACTTGGACCGGGCTATCGGTTTTTCCCCGTGCCGCCCCGGCCGACTCGAAGTCGATGGCGGTGAAACGGCAGTGGCGGACGAGTGACATTCGGGTGCACTTCTTCATTAAAAGCTCAAACCAACACCGTCCGCGCCGCCGCGAAGCCGGGTTTGATGGTGTCGAAAATGATCTTAAGCCGCCTGTCGAACGGAGCGAAGGCGCTTTTCATGGCATTGAGGGAGAGTTTTTCGAGTTCGGCGAGACTGAGGTCGAAGAGTTCGGTGGCTAGGGTCGTTTCCTGCGTCATGGAAGTATCGCTCATCAGTCGGTCGTCGGTATTGAGGCACACACGGAATCCGCCGCGGAAAAAGACGCCGAAGGGATGGTCGTCGAGACTGGCGCAGGCTCCGGTGTGGAGATTGCTGATGAGGCACATTTCTAACGGTACCCGGCGATCAAGGATGTATTGGGCGAGCCTGCCGAGTTTCAATGAGCCATCCGGCAACATGATGATGTCATCGCGCAAACGCGTGGCGTGGCCGAGGCGATGGGCACCACAATACTGGAGCGCCTGCCAGATCGACTCAGGACCGAAGGCCTCGCCGGCGTGGATGGTGATGTTAAAATTCGCTCGTTCGATGGCTTGAAACGCCTCGACATGTTTCTTCGGTGGGAAGCCATCCTCGCCGCCTGCTAGATCGAAGCCGACGACCCCGGAGTCGCGATGACGGATTGCGAGTTCGGCGGCTTCGAGCGAGTTGGTCATGTGGCGCATGGCGCAAATGATCAGGCCCCACTCTACGCCATAGGTGCGCTCGCCGCGCTCCAGTCCGGCGACGACGGCGGCGACGACCTCATCTTGGGTCAGGCCGCGCTGGCCATGATAGACGGGGGCGAAACGGATTTCCGCGTAAACCACGCCGTCGTCATACATGTCCTCGATGAACTCAAAGGCCACGCGCTCCAGCGCCTCGGGAGTCTGCATGATGGAAATCGTGTGGGCGAATCCTTCGAGATATTCTGGAAGATTTCCGCGTTGGGCACCCCGGTGGAACCAGGTGGCGAGGTCCGTAGAATCCGTGGTGGGAAGGCCGGTGTAACCGGTTTCTGCCGCGAGTTCGATGACCGTGGAGGGCCGCAAACCGCCGTCCAAGTGCTCGTGGAGAAGGACTTTCGGCAACTTGCGAATGTTCACCGATGCCGTGAGTGCCTTGCCGACGACCGTCTTGGGGGGAGCTAGAATACTCATATTGGGGCAATCCAAGCAAATTCCACGCCCACTGGGGAGAAGGAAATTCAGCTTGTGGCAGCAGTCAGGTTGGGATCTCGCTTGATTACTTAAGATCTACGAAATAAACTCCGTCTCGTATTTCGCATGGGGAAAAAACGCCACTCCAAGACTCCTACCGGTCGTTCGCTGAAGAACCAGCGGCGAACCCGCGTGTCGTTTGCCCAGATGCTCAACTCCGCGAGCCTCCGGGCCCACGAGCAAGCGAATCGCAAGGGCGGGAACCGCAGCAAAAAGTATGTGTGGGCAGCGGTCGCGGCGACCGAGGTCGATGATGGCGCGGAATCCTCGGAATGGCTGAGACGCTTGATGCGGTGGACCTTAGCCTTGTTGTTATTGCCGTTCTGCACGGTCACGAGCTGGACATTTCTCCTCAGGTTTTCACTGGCCACGGTGGATCAGGATTTTTGGAAAACGGCGGAATTCTGGTATTTCGCGACCGGCGCCTTATTAATGATCGGGTGGTTCTGGTCGGGTTTGTTGCAGACGTTTTTCCTCTACCTCTACGTGCTCGGGCATGAACTAACACATGCCATTTTCGTGGTGCTGTTTCGGGGAAAAGTCACGGAATTTCATGTGAGCGTGGACGGCGGCTATATCACCACCAACAAGACGAACCTGCTCATCGCCCTATCGCCGTATTTCGTGCCGTTTTGGTCGGTGGTATGCGCGGTGATCTACGCCTTGGTGCGATACGCCGCCGGGCTTTCACACGAGTGGGACCGCGTGCTCTACGCGCTCATGGGGGTCACTTGGACGTTTCATATGGTATGGACCTTGTGGATGATCCCGCGTGATCAGCCGGATTTGAAAGAAAACGGCACATTTCTCTCATTGGTGGTTATTTATCTGGCAAATGTGTTAGTGCTGGTGGGCCTGCTGTGCGTGGCGGCGGATTCACCATTGCAGAGCGTGAGGGAATTCGCAATGGAATGGTTGCGCATCGCCGCGACCTGGGGTGACATTTTCGTGCGCTGGGCGAATCAGATCATCGGGGATTTCCGCGAGGCAGGGCGGTTCTGAGCGGGATGGTTTTCCGGGTTGATCTCGGGTCCGTGCGGAAGGATGCTGCGGGCGTGATCTATCTGGATGCAAACGCTACCACACCGCTCTTGCCAGAGGTGCTTGATGCGATGCTGCCATGGCTGCGCGAGGGCTATGCCAATCCATCGGGAGCATACGCCGGGGCGAAATTGGCACGCAGGGCGATCGATCAAGCCCGCAATCAAGTTGCGGAACTGATAGGTGCGGATGCCGGAGAAATTATCTTCACGGGAAGCGGCACGGAGAGTGTGAATACCGCGCTTCACTCACTGGACAAGCTCGCTGGGCAGGGGGCGGCAGTCGTTTCCGCCGTGGAGCACAGCGCGGTCCTCCGTTGCGTGGATCATCTGACACGGGAGGTGAACGCGATTCCCGTGACCGCAGGCGGGCGCATGGAAATGGAGGCGTTTGCTAGATCGTTAGATAAAGCCGCCTACATTTCCCTGATGGCGGCGAATAACGAGACAGGAGTCATCCAACCTCTGTGCGAGGCAGCCGCACTGGCCCGTGAGCGCGGATTGCCCATCCACTCGGACGCGATCCAAGCTGCTGGGAAAATCCCTCTCGATGTCAAAGAACTCGGGGTTGATCTGCTATCCATTTCCGCCCATAAATTCCACGGACCCAAAGGCGTGGGGGCTCTTTATCTACGCGAGGGCCTGCGTTTTCGCCCGTTGCTTGAAGGCGGAGGACAGGAAACCGGGCGGCGCAGCGGCACGGAGAATACGGCGGGCATCGTCGGCATGGGAGCAGCGGCTGCGGCGATGTTGCGGGCGTCCAAATCGGAAATCGAAATGATGCGCGACGCCTTCGAGGCGCGGGTTCTAGCGGAAATTCCCGGCATCTCTATCAATGGCGATACCACCCACCGCCTGCCTAATACTTGCCACCTTTCATTCGACCGCTGCGATGCGGCGGGCCTTTTGATCCTCCTCGATGAAGCCGGAGTCGCCTGCTCCGCTGGGTCCGCCTGCATGACCGGGAAGCAGCGCCCCTCCCATGTGCAACTCGCCATGGGCATCCCGGAGGCGCGGGCAAAAAGCAGCCTGCGCTTCAGTTTTTCCCTGCTCAACACGCTCGCTGAAGCTCTTGCCGCCGCCATGCTGTTAGGTAAGGCTGTGGAAAAATTGCGGCGGGTGCAGGGTTCCGGCGTAGGACCGGTCACGGTGTATTCCCCGTGATTCCAAGACTCGGGTTGCTTATCTCCCTGCCGCTTGGATCCGCAGGAGAGATTCCTTGATTTTCTTGTCCGAGGTGGCTCCCAGCGCCGTGGCGACCGACCCTAGCAGCTTGCTCTTGTTCCCGCTGCGTTTGATGACATCCACCGCAGATTCTTCCGCAGCCTTTTTCAAATCAGGGTTGGGGCTGAACTGGGCGACTGATAGATACGCTTCCAATTGGTCATCTCCCGCGACGGGTCGGGTGGCTTGGAATGCTGCAAGCGCGGAGCGGACATCCGGCGTGCTGCGGGCGAAGTCCACCAGTGCGGGAACCATGGAGTAATTGATCCGTGGCGTGATGACCAAGCGGATCATGGCCTCGCGGACTTCAGGAAGGAGCTGGGTGCTCTTCGTCACGAACTCGGTAATCGCAGCGTCGATGTCGGCACCGTCACTCGCCTTGGCAATGGACAACGCTTTGAAAAGATTCTGTTGCTTGATATCGGAATCCGCATTGGCAGTGTCATCTAACATCCGGGCCGTTTCCTCACGGGTGATGCCGATTTCCGTCGCCCCGGCTGCTACCTGTTCCAGCAGGTCGCTGTAGTGATGGCTGGCTTTAGAGGCTTTTATTTGCTTCATCAAGAGCATCCCGATAAACGCCAGCACCATGGCGACCCCAAGCGCGACGGCGATTTTTACCATCGGCGAGGGTCCCTTTTTTTCCGGGAGCGTGTAATTCCGGGTCGGCACTGTGCCTGGATGCAGCTGCCCGGTCGCGGTTGCATTTGCGTTATTTCGCTCCTCCTCCTCTTTGTCCTCAGGAGTGTAAATACTTGGTTTCGAGCCCTCAGGTGGCAGCAACGGCTGTGGCGCGGACGTGGTCCGGGTGGGCTCGATGGCGGGAAGCGCGGGTTCGGTGAGGACGTGAGGAACAGCCCCAACTCCGGCCGGCGTATGAGCTCTTGGTCCGGGAGGAATGACGCGTTTGTTAGGAGAGGCCGGATACGTCCCCGCGCCTGGGATGATAAGTCGGGTCCGCGGGCCTGCTGGGACCGCTTGCGCCGCTCTCCCAAGACTCATAGTGGGGTTCGCCCTTTTATCATTCTGGAGAAATACTTGGAGGGCTTGTCTCGCGGATTCTGGGCGATCCGCCGCTTGCCGATTGATGTGCCACATGATCCAGTCACATGCCCACATCGGAATGTCCGAGCGGACTTCTTGGAGCGGGATGACCTGATGAAGAAGATGGGAATCCATCACTTCGTTGCCGGTTTCTCCTTTGAATGGGTAAGTGCCGGTGAGCGCCTGATAATAGACGCAACCCATTGCATACATGTCCGTCCGGACATCGATCGGAACCCGCTCGAACTGCTCGGGTGCCATGAAAAAAATCGAGCCGAAGACCGCTTCAAGTTCCTGCAACTCTTCTAACGATTGCGATTGCGTCAAAGTGGCCAATCCGAAATCCACAATTTTCATCTGGAATTTCCCCGAAGGGAGCCAGGTGAGCATCAGGTTGGACGGCTTGATATCGCTGTGGATGAGATCCAGTTCTTGAGCGGCAATGAGGGCCTCCTGCGTCTGCAGCGCAAGCTCCCGGAAGTCGGCCCAGGTGAGAGGGGCCCGCTCGATGAGTTCGTCCAGGGTTTTTCCACTGATCAACTCCATGACCACGTAAGGGCCGTCCTCATCCGCTCCCACGTCATAAACGGTGACAATGTGCGGATGCTGCAGGGAAGCGAGCGCACCCGCCTCCTTGATCAACTGTCTCGTCGATTCCTCTTGAAGCTCCGGATCGTCTTTATTTACGGAGATTCGTTTAATCGCGACCTCGCGGTTCATCCGCGTGTCATATCCCCGGTAAACCGCGCCTAGGCCCCCTTGGCCAATTTTCCCGCGGATTTCGTAACGTTCTTCCATGATGTCGAAGTGCTGGAGACTGTAAAGGAATGTCCCCGGCGGCAATCACGAAAAGTTAATTTCAGGCGAAGCCGCTTGGCAAGCAATGCCTCTTGCCAATCACCCGCCCATTTTCAAATTCCGCCTTCCCTGCATTTCAGCTTTTACCGCCCCGCCACTTCATGCTTGCTTCCCGCCCTCATGAAAATCGTCGTCGCCTACTCCGGGGGTCTTGATACCTCTGTCCTTCTTCTCTGGCTCAAGGCCAAATACAACGCCGAAATCATCGCCTACTGCGCCGACGTCGGCCAAGGTGACGAGCTCGACGGCCTCGAGGCCAAGGCGCTTTCGACTGGCGCCTCCAAGTGCTACATCGGCGACCTCAAGGAGGATTTCGCCGCCAACTACATTTTCCCCATGATCCAGGCCGGTGCCATCTACGAAGGCCGCTACCTGTTAGGAACCTCAATCGCCCGCCCCTGCATCACCCATGACATGATCAAGATTGCCCTCGCCGAAGGGGCGGATGCCATCGCCCACGGAGCCACCGGCAAAGGCAACGACCAGGTCCGCTTCGAGCTTTCCGCCGCCGCCCTCGCGCCCAACGTCAAGTGCATCGCCCCGTGGCGCGATGCCGAGTTCCGCAAGGAATTCCCTGGCCGTGCCGAAATGATCGCCTACGCCGAGGCCAACAACATCCCGATCAAGGCCTCCATGAAGAAGCCCTACTCCATGGACCGCAACCTCCTCCACATCTCTTTTGAAGCCGGTGCCATGGAAGACCCATGGTATGACGCCACCACTCCGGCCGATACCGACATGTATGTCCTCTCCGTTTCCCCGGAGGACGCCCCCGACCAAGCCGAATACATCGAAATCCTCTTTGAAAAAGGCAACGCCATCGGCCTCAAGCACGCCAACCTTGAAGCCCTTCTCACGGAACTCGGCGACGTGAAAGCCACCGGCCAACAAGACGGCTACGCTCTCCTAACACCCTACGGCGTCATGCGTATCCTCAACCTACTAGGTGGCCGTAACGGCATCGGCCGTATCGACATCGTGGAAAACCGCTTCGTCGGCATGAAATCCCGCGGCATCTACGAAACCCCCGGCGGCACCGTTCTGCTAGCCGCCCACCGCGACCTGGAAACTCTCGTCGTTGATCGCGAATCCATGCACATCCGCGATAGCCTCATTCCTAAATACGCCCAGCTCGTGTATAACGGATTCTGGTTCGCCCCCGAGCGTGTCGCCATCCAGGCTCTAGTTACCGAGACCCAGAAAACAGTGACTGGGGAAGTCCGCATGAAGCTCTATAAAGGGAACGTCATGCAGGCCGGCCGCCGCTCGCCCTTCAGCATGTATTCCGAAGCCGTCGCCACCATGGAAGGCGGCCAGGAGGAAGCGTATAATCAGGACGACGCCACCGGGTTCATCGCCCTCAACGCCCTCCGCCTCAAAGCCACCGCAAGACAGGGGAACTAAATAAGGAGAAGGGATGTCCTCATCCCTTTCTTCTTCTATCAAAAAGCCGCGCCCTGTCTATCCGGCCGCAAAGGAGGATGCACTGAATGCTCTTCTAAAAATGCGATTAAGCACCACCCCCGGTGGCCCTTGGCAATTGGCATTTCTTCTCACCCAATAACCGCCGCCGACGTTCAAATGACTAGCAGTTTTCTCTTGGATGCATCAATGGGTTTATTCAGATGATGCAATTGTTGGCGAAGCTTTGGACTGCAGCAGCCTGCTGCCGCTTGTGAGAATCCAGCCTGCTGGCTTCACGGCAGCTCGCAGCAGGCTGCGTGGCCGGAAGCGCCAGCCGGCTGCCGCACTCCAAAGTCATGACGGGATCCACCTGATGGCGAAATTTCGGGGGAAACGAGAGCTGACCTATGCCCCAACCCTCCCTCTGTCGGATAGCTCATTGACTCACATGCCTTAACATCCACTCGGCGATGTCCGCGTAGATTGGGTAGGAGGTGATGAGGATATTGTCGTGACCCGCGCCGGGGATTTCGATCCATTTTTTCGGAGTCGCGACGGGCAGAGAATCGAACAGGAACTTGCCTCGTGCGATGGATGACACGCGGTCGGCAGTGCCATGGGCGATGAGCGTAGGAATCTGAATGAACGCGGCGTGTCGCTGAGGTTGGATCCCCGAGAGATGGATTCCGGATTTCCAATGATAGACGAGATCGGTCCCTTTCACCCACAGCGGTCCCAGTGTGGAGCCGACGTATTGGGATGCTTGGCCCTCGACGACTTTGGCGAAGGAATCGAAACTACAAATGACCGCAAGCGCCTTCCACGGGGCATCGGGGAGATCCGCCGCATAAACGGAAACCGAGCCACCCATCGACATGCCGAGTAATCCGGCGGGTTGGGGATTGAAGGAAAATTTCATCGCTGCCTCACTGAGCACTCTGGCAGGTAAACCGGCTTCCCGGATGCCGTAGGTGGCGAGGGTGCCCGGATGATCGCCATGAGCGGGGAGGTCCGGGATCACGCAGCGGAAACCGGAGGCGCACAGTCGTTCCGCGATAGGTAGATAATCTTCCTTCCGTCCCTTGCGGCCATGAACGAGCACCAGAGTGCCGACGATGCTGCCCGAGGGTGTTAGATGGAGGCCGCGTGCGGTGAGTTGTTGACGGATTTTTGTTCCCCGCTCGCCGAGTTTTCCTAACGGATTTGGGATGCAGGTGAGGCAGGGCGTGCCATCACTGGCGGTGAAGCGGTCGATGACGATCCCATGCGCTGCGGGATTTGATAGAAACTCGCGGTGATAGTCCATCAGCGGACGCCGGGATGGATTGGCGATCTCCGAGCCGGCCCAGAGAATCAGCCCCGCTGCAGCGAGGATGATGAGGAGGGCGGTGAAAGTAAGAATGCGCCGCCAGCGTTTTCGGATGAATTTCATGGTGGGGAGGTGCCTCTCATGGCTGGATTTCTAGCAATCGCTGGGGCTGCTAGATAGTGAGAAACGGAGATGGCTCTGTCAGACTAGGCATGGTTGCGGTGGTCCTATGCCCGACGCTACAAAAACGGCGGAAAAAATATGAGACAAGTCGCTTTCCGGGCTTCGTTGTTTGCCTGACTGCCGCTAGGTAAGTCCCGCCATGCTGTCATTTCCCAAGCTCGCTCTCGCCTCCACCCTGGCGATTTCTCTCTCGCAATCCCACGCTCTCGCCAAGGCCGATCCGCAGGTGGAGGCTGCCGTGCAGGCGGTCTATCCGGCGCTGGTCCGGATCCATGTGGTTGCAGAAGGCGGCGGTGAAGGGCGGATGCAGAAGCAGCGGGAGAGCGGCTCGGGCACGATCATTTCCCCGGATGGTTACATTCTCACGAATCACCATGTCGCTGGGCGGGCGACTCGGATCACGGTGCGTTTGGCGGATCGGCAAGAGGTTCATGCGACCCTCGTCGGCACCGATCCGCTGGCCGATCTCGCAGTATTGAAGATCGACCGGAAAAATCTTCGCAATCCCGAGGCTCCGCTGCCGGTGGCGAAATTTGGCGATAGTTCCGCGCTTGAAGTGGGCGATCCGGTGCTGGCGATGGGCAGCCCGGCCGGGCTTTCCCAGTCGGTCACGCAGGGAATCGTGGCGAATACGGAAATGATCGCACCCGGCGGCTCGATGCGGCTGGATGGCGAGGCGGTGGGGGAATTGGTCCGCTGGATCGGGCATGACGCTGTGATTTTTCCGGGAAATTCCGGTGGCCCCTTGGTCAACCTGAAGGGGGAGATCGTGGGCGTGAATGAAGTGGGCATCGGCAGCCTGGGCGGGGCGATTCCGGCGAATCTGGCCCGCAAGGTGGCGGATGAATTGATCAGAAGCGGCCAGGTGAAACGCAGTTGGGTAGGGCTCGTCGCGCAGCCATTGCTCAAATCCTCGGATGCCAAGGCGGGCATCCTCGTAGGCGGAGTGATCGGGGATTCCCCAGCGGAAAAAGGTGGCTTGCAGGCGGGGGATCTCATCACGAAGTGCAATGGCACGGACATTCCCGCCTCCCGTGCGGCGGAAGATATTCCGGTGTTTAACCGGATTTTGTTGGAAGCCCAGGTAGGTTCGGTGATCGCGTTGGAGGGCATCCGTGCGGGCAAGCCGATGACTTGGAAAATCACCAGTGCGGTCCGCGAGCCGGCGGAACCCCGCGAGAAGGAATTGCTCTCTTGGGGCATCACCGCGCGGGATCTCACGGTGCTGAACGCGAAGGAAATGCTTCGCGATGACAATAAGGCGGTGCTCGTCCAAAGCATCCGCCCTGGCGGTGCCGCCGCCGCCTCGAAACCCGCAATTTCCCCCAGCGACCTCATCCTCGAAGTCGCGGGCAAGCCGACTCCGACCCTGGACGAACTGGTCCGTGTGAGTGGGGAAATCACTACGGGAAAAACCGAACCCGTGCCGGTCCTCGTTTCCTATGAACACTTCGGGCGGAACTATCTCACCGTCGTCAAAATCGGTCCCGAGCCAGAGGTGGACAAGCCTGGATTGGTGAAAAAGGCGTGGATCGGCATTGATACCCAGGTCATTTCCACCGACCTCGCGCTCGCTCTGGGTATCCCCGGTTCGA